>JAIJUV010000123.1 GCA_022732315.1 Prevotella sp. | reverse complement strand
CTGGTTTATCTGCCAGTAAGAGATATGTGGCGCAAGGATACCAAAAACTGGCTGATGCAATTCGATATCCACAGCATGGCGAAGAAAGCACCTGAGTTTATCAAGGTGATTCTCGACATCGACAAGGCAGGATTCGACTGCGATTACATCAGCGACAAGTACCTTCGCACGTGTACCTTTAAAAACGGCATGATTGAAACAGCTGCCGGAACCCGATACAAAGGTATCATCATTCCTGGCAACAACATCATGCCAAGCGACGTGATTGAGCACATATCAGAATTGAAATCACAAGGTGCCAAGATTATCAAGGGCGATAATATCAAGGCAATGGAACAGGCGGCAAAACCGGAACTGATGAGAAAGAACCTGGGCTTGAAGATGATTCGACGTGCCAACAGCATCGGTCATCATTACTTCATCGCCAACCTCACCAGCAAGGACATCGCCTCTGGCGTGGCTTTAGCCGTGAACGAGAAGCATGGCATCTGGTATAACCCTATGACGGGCGAATATCACGAGGCTACCATCGGCGACAAGGGTATCCAGCTGAACCTGAAGAGTGGCGAGAGCCGCATCCTCATCACATCGAATAAGCCAGTGAACGAGTGGAAGCTCGGTTCTAAGGTGAAGGTGGGCGGCAAGGAAGCCATCGCTGCTGCGGATAGCAAGACCATCGACCTGACCGCAAATACCTGGAAGCTGTCGTTCACCGAGGATGCTCCAAAGGTGGGCGAAACCTTCAACCTGAAGGGCGTGAAGTCTTGGGAAGGCCTCAGCGACAAGGCGAAGGTGATGATGGGAACAGGTGTTTACGAAACCACCATCAAGCTGTCGAAGGATGATGCCAAGAAGCAGTGGGCCATCGACCTGGGTGATGTTCGCGAGAGTGCCCGTGTCTATATCAACGGCGAGTACGTGGGTTGCGCCTGGGCTGTGCCTTACATCCTCAACTGCCAGGACAAGCTGGTAAAGGGCAAGAATACCCTCCGCATCGAGGTTACCAACCTGCCAGCCAACCGCATAGCAGAAATGGACCGTCAAGGTGTAAAGTGGCGCAAGATGAAGGAAATCAACGTGGTGGACATCAACTACAAGAAGACCACCTACGAGAAATGGACTCCTGTGCCAAGCGGACTGAACAGCACCGTGAAACTCGTGGAAATCAAATAAATAATAAACAAACATTAATAACAAGACAAATGAAAAAACTGATCTTTTCATCGCTCTTCATGCTCCTGGGTTTGACTTCAATTTCTGCCCAGAACGCATTGCAAAATGAAATTCTGGAGGTAGCCCATCGTACCAACAACTACTTCATGACGAAGTACAGTGACCCTACCCTCGACACATTCGTAAAGAAAATCCGCACCAGCAACCTCTGGACCCGTGCCGTGTACTACGAGGGATTGATGGCGCTTTACGAGATTGACCCTCAGCAGCGCTATCTCGACTACACTGACAAATGGGCGGATTACCACAAGTGGACAGCCCGTGGCAGCGTGAACGATACCGATGCCGACAACCAGTGCTGCCAGCAGACCTACATAGACCGCTACGTTCAGACCGGCGGTAAGAAGGATTTGAGCAAGGTGAAAGAGAACCTGGACCACCAGATGAGCACCAAGTGTGTGAACTACTGGACTTGGATTGACGCTATCCAGATGGCGATGCCAGTCTACGCCAAGTATGCCAAGATTACCGGTGAGCGCAAGTATCTGGATTATGCGATGAATTCCTACAAATGGAGCCGTGACACCTTGGCTAACGGTCTCTTTAACAAGAAAGAAGGTCTCTGGTGGAGAGACAAGGACTACGTGCCACCTTACAAGGAGAAGGATGGCAGCAACTGCTACTGGAGCCGTGGCAACGGTTGGGTATATGCAGCCCTGGTCCGCGTAATGGAGACTTTGCCAAAGAAAGATAAGTACTATCAGTATCTGAAGAAAGACTTCATCTCTATGAGCAAGGCTATCCTGAAATGCCAGCGCGAGGATGGTTATTGGAACGTAAGCCTCGTTTGTCCAGCCAACTATGGCGGTCCTGAAATGACGGGTACTGGTCTCTTCCTCTATGGTATGGCATGGGGTGTTCAGCAGGGCATTCTTCCTAGAGCCACCTATCAGAAAGCGATGGATAAAGCATGGAAGGCACTTGCCGCATCGGTTCATGAGGATGGCTTCATCGGCTACAACCAGGGCACAGGAAAGGATCCAGCAGCCGGTCAGCCTGTCACCTTCACCTCAGTTCCTGACTTCGAGGACTACGGCACAGGTTGCCTCCTTCTCGGCGCAGCCGAATACTACAAGCTCTTAAAGGCAAAAAACTGAAGTTTCGCAAGTAGCATCCTGCCGTCCCCGAAGGGGGCGAATGTGAATAACCGCGGGTGGAATGACCAAAGGGAATGGAACCTGCGGATAGCAGATATACTCTCTCTATCGTCCCCAAAGGGGGCGAACAGGAGCAAGACTGGATGTGGTTCGCCCCCTTCGGGGACGCTTTCTCCCTACTATTGGTTCTCCGCAGGTTCCATGACCTTCGGTCATTCCACCAGCGGTTATTGAAAGTTGGCCCCCTTCGGGGACCGGAGGTTACTTGTGAAACTTCAGTAAAAAAGTAAAAAGGTAAAAAAGAAAAAAGAAAAAATGAAGAAATATATTTGGCTGATGGCTTGCTTAGTGGCATTCTCTCCACTAAGCGCCAACGCCGCAAAGAAACAGAAGAAAGCAAAGAAGGCACAAACCGAGCTTTGGCCTGATGGCACAAAGATGGATGCCTGGTTCAGAAACGCCCAGAAGGTAAATGTGGATACCCTGGGCAAGAAATACGTCCTCACCGACTATGGTGTAAAGGCGGATAGCACCCTGATTCAGACCAAGGCTATCCAGGCTGTCATCGACCGTGCTGCCCAGGATGGCGGTGGCGTTATCGTGGTACCTGCCGGAACCTATCAGAGCGGTGCCCTCTTCTTCAAGCCAAAAACCCACCTGTATCTGGAAGAAGGCGGAAAACTGAAAGGCAGCGACCGCATCGCCAACTTCCCAGTAGTAGAAACCCGCATCGAGGGCGAGACCTGCAAATATTTCTCAGCCTTCATCAATGCCGACAAATGTGATGGCTTCACCATCGCCGGTCCGGGTACCATCGATGGCAACGGTTATCACTACTGGGAGGAGTTCTGGATTCGTCGCACCTGGAACCGCCAGTGTACCAACAAGGATGCACAGCGCCCTCGCCTCGTCTATATCAGCAATTCAAGCAACGTAACCTTGCAGGATGTGCATATTCAGAACAGTCCGTTCTGGACCAACCACATCTATCGCTGCGACCATGTCCGCTTCCTGGGTTGCACCATCTTCGCCCCAACCAGTGGCATGCGGGCACCAAGCAGCGACGCCATCGACATTGATGTCTGTCACGATGTGCTGGTGGATGGCTGCTACATGAGCGTAAACGATGATGCCATCGCCATCAAGGGCGGTAAGGGAACCTGGGCTGACCAGGCACCAGAGAATGGTCCTGTATATAACGTGCTCATCCAGAACTGCCATTATGGAACCGTGCATGGCTGTCTGACTCTTGGCAGCGAAAGTGTGAAAGACCGCAACATCGTGCTCCGCAACATCAAGGTAGATAAGGCACAGCGCGTGCTCTGGCTGAAGATGCGCCCTGATACGCCTCAGCATTACGAGTACGTAACGGTGGATAACATCCAGGGCATCACAGGCAGTTTCCTCGTCATCCGCCCATGGACCCAGTTCTTCAAGCCGGGCGACCGCAAGGACATGCCGTTGAGCCAGTGCAACAACATCACGATGAAGAACATCCAGATGGATTGCGACAACTTCTTCGATGTTGCCAAGAGCGAGAAATATCGTCTGGTGGATTTCACCTTCGAAGACATCACCTGCACCGACAAGAAGATGGCATTCGATGCCAATCTCATCGAGAACACCGTGGCGAAGAAAGTGAATATCACCCCTAGAGAGAAGAGCAACGGATTGAAGACCACAGGCGATGCCGACGGGTTGAAATAGCACATACATTTTTAGAAAGAAATACAGAATTGAGTACTGAAACGAGCTTTATTTGCAAGAATAAGGCTCGTTTTGTTTTTTTATATCCCTCCTTATTTCTTTTTATCTCTTAAAATTAGGCATTTTCAAATATTTTGCTTAATTTTGCCTGCAAAATAACTTTGAATAAGAAAATGATTGATATAAAAGGTATAACCAAGAGCTTCGGCTCCCTGCAGGTGCTTAAGGGCATCGACCTGCATATTGACAAGGGCGAGGTGGTAAGCATCGTCGGTCCAAGTGGTGCCGGCAAGACCACACTTCTCCAGATTATCGGTACCCTTGACAAGCCAGATAGTGGCAGCATTGAGGTAGATGGCGTGGATGTGCGCAGCCTCAGCACCAAGAAGCTGAGCGATTTCCGCAACCAGCATCTCGGTTTCGTCTTCCAGTTCCATCAGCTTCTCCCAGAGTTCACCGCCCTGGAGAACATCATGATTCCTGCCTTCATAGCCGGAAAGGGCAAAAAGGAGGCCAAGGAGCGTGCCGAGGAGCTATTGGAATTCATGGGATTGAGCGACAGAGCCAACCACAAGCCTGCCGAGTTATCAGGTGGTGAGAAGCAGCGTGTAGCCGTGGCTAGAGCCCTGGTCAACAACCCTGCCGTCATCCTTGCCGATGAGCCATCAGGAAGTCTCGACACCAAGAACAAGGCAGAGCTTCACCAACTCTTCTTCGACCTGAGAGACAAATTCGGTCAGACTTTCGTCATCGTTACCCACGATGAGGGTCTTGCGTCCATCACCGACCGCACCATCCATCTCAAGGATGGAATGATAGAGAAGACGGTGGAGGCAGGAGCTGCTGATAACAAGGAAGAGTCTGCTGCAGAAGAACCAGAATCATCCGCAGATTGCATCTAAAAGCATTTTATATTCTCGAAAATAATATGATATGGCAAAAAAGATAAAACTCGGCGATTACAATCGCCTTCGCATCGTAAAGAAAGTAGATTTCGGTCTGTATCTCGATGGTGGTGACGAGGGAGAAATCCTCCTTCCATCCCGCTACGTTCCAGAAGACGCTGGCATCGGAGACGAGCTGGATGTCTTCATCTATCTCGACCAGGAAGAGCGCCTCATCGCTACCACCGAAACCCCATTGGCTAAGGTGGGCGACTTTGCCTATCTCGAAGTGAAATGGGTCAACGAATACGGAGCCTTCCTGGGCTGGGGACTGATGAAGGACATCTTCTGCCCGTTCCGCGAGCAGAAGAAGCGCATGGTGCTCGGCAACTCCTACATCGTGCATATCCACATCGACGAGGAGAGCTACCGCATCGTTGCCTCTGCCAAGATTGAGCGCTATCTCAACGAAGACCATCCTCACTACAAGCATGGCGAAGAGGTGGATCTCCTCATCTGGCAGAAGACTGACCTCGGCTTCAAGGTTATCATCGACAACCAGTATCCGGGTCTGCTCTATCAGGACCAGATTTTCCAGTACATCCACACGGGTGACAAGATGAAGGGATACATCGGAAGAGTTCGTCCTGACGGAAAGATAGATGTCACCCTGCAGAAGACCGGCATCCAGCAGACTGCCGACTTCGCAGAAACCCTCTACCAGTATCTTCTGGACAACGATGGCGAGTGCAACCTTGGCGACAAGAGCGAGGCCGATGACATCTACGAGCGTTTCCACGTGAGCAAGAAGGTTTACAAGCGTGCTATAGGCGACCTCTACAAGAAACGCCTCATCACCGTAAGCCCAATGAGCATCCGATTGGCAGAATAAAGCAGATTAGAACTATATATAATAAGGTGGACATTGCTATTCCTAAAAAGCATTGTCCACCTTAATTATATAGGAACGGAAGATTGATCAACGTAAACTCTTCCTTATGAATTGTCTTGATCTTATGCTTTTTGTCTTGCTTCCAAGCCTCCAGTTTACTGATGATATTTCGTCTAATCATACGCATTTGTTTCAAATCAGGGGCAAAGACACTACTTTTTTGTCGCAAATCAGCGGCAACAGCGTTAAAGTTTGTTGCAAATCAGGGGCAAGACCATTAAAGTTTAGTGTAAATCAGGGGGCTGTCGAGTAAGTGGAGAGAGTTTCACCCTCCCTTCTCTCGGAACCATGCTTGACAGTCTCCCATCACACAGTTCTTCGTACTTAACTCTTTTGTTAATTAATTTACAGTCTTAAATAACCTAGACGTGGATAGGGTACAAATCCCTTCACCCAATGTGACCAGCTTAACCGCTTTGTGAAAGTAGCAACCAGAGCTCATGCGATTCGATATCTTACTAAAGGTTCTGGGACATTTCCTTATCAAATGTCTTTTGGGCAACCTTATCGATACCCGCACTACCCTTGTTTTCCTTCACCTTGCGGTAAGCTTCCCACACCAATCACTTGTCTATTACAAAAGGGTTTGCCTCGTTCATTGTGAGGTAATCCGCCACAGACATGGACATCAATACTTTCTGCCTTGCGTGTCACGGCTCTCGGCATTTTCCCTTAGCATTCCATGTCTATTTCTCCAGTTCCTCTAAAGAGCCTATGTCAAGTTCATGCCACCTATACACCGCACACCCAGCAGACAGTAAACAGGTTTCCTCTTCCATTATCCTAAGATTCCCCCAAACACCTTGGTTCTGATGTGACTTGATAACTTTGCTAACGATGCTTCATCAATGGTTCACTTGCGTTCATCTCCTTGACAAATACCTTGCCAACCTTACGGAAGACTTTCTATTGTCGTTCACTACCCATCTGTTTCCATCAGAGCAGCACAAAGTGGTTTACAATCAGCACCTGTATGCCGAATGCGGTGGGTCTGCCACCATCTCTTTAGAAGTTACGACAGAAATCTATCCAATATAGCCAATATCGGACTTCATTCTGTCTCAGGACACACTTTTGGCAGCAAAGTTACGAAATCAAGTCCGTTTCATTGCAAAATACTGCATAAAAGACTATAATTCACCTATTTCAAAGAGCGAATTTCCCAGTTTTTTTGGACAGTAGTGTCTCAATATATGAAAAATACGAAATGCAGCTCACATTTAGTTTTTACGTATGTTTTGCGTTAATTTATCGGGAATTTTTCTTTTATTCCAAGATTTTTTGCTATTTTTGCAAGGCAAAATACAATGTGCGGATTATGAACCAAACATGAGAGTTGCAAATTAACAGATTGTCGAACTTAAAATTGATTTAATAAGAAACAGATAGATACACAAGAATGAAA
>JAIJUV010000539.1 GCA_022732315.1 Prevotella sp. | reverse complement strand
CAGGGCAGACGCATTAAATATTTTATTCGTTAACATCTGTGTTATACTGTTATAACTTATTGAATATTAACATTATATATTTGTATATATGAAATATTTTTTTGTACCTTTGTAAAGAAATAAATAACAATTAAAGGGTACAAAATGAGCATTATTAAGTTATCTAAACAAATAGCCGACCCACGAGTTGCGGGTCGAACTGTCCATAAAATGGAATATATCATTTACATTACAATCGCTGCGGTAATTGCAGGAGCTCAATCTTGGAACGAAATTGCAGAGTTTGGAAAAAGTAAGTTAGACTTCTTCAAAAAGCGTTTGCAGGGGTTGGAGACTATTCCAAGCCATGACACCTTCAATCGTTTCTTTTCTATCTTTGATCCAAAAGGATTTGAAGAGATCTTCAGAAACTGGGTTAGAGAAATTGTAGGGGAAGTCAAAGGTGTTGTTGCCATTGATGGCAAACTTATGCGTGGATCAAGCAAGTGTGATGCCGAGCACACTATTGGTCAAGCTGACTTCCGCACATGGATCGTATCTGCTTGGTCAGCAGACAATAGCATATCACTTGGGCAAGAGAAAGTCGGTGAAAAAACAAATGAAATCACGGTCGTTCCCAAGTTGCTTAGTGCTATAGACGTGTCAAATGCCATTGTGACAATAGATGCTATGGGATGCCAAACTTCTATAACAGAGAAAATCATAGAAGGCAAGGGTGACTATATTATCGCCTTGAAGGAAAATCAGAAGAAAAGTTACGAATTAGCTAAGGACATGATTTACGAGCATGAGTATAGAGGCAATTGTAATGTAGTGACAAAACATTATTCCTTTAATGAGGGACATGGTCGTCAGGAAGAAAGAACCTGCATTGTTGTAAGCTATGGGGACATAATGCAGGGAATGTTTAAGAACAGGTTTGTTGGGTTAAGGTCTGTTGTCGGGATTACCTCAAGAAGATCTGTTGCGACATCTGGTGAAACATCTGAGGAAACAAGATACTATATAACTTCCTTAAGTAATGAAGACCCCGAAAAGATAGCAAGCGCCATTAGGCAACATTGGTCCATAGAAAACAACTTGCATTGGCAATTGGACATTACTTTCAGAGAAGACGAAAGTAAGAAAGTCAAAAATGCAGCGAGGAACTTCTCTACCATAAGCAAAATGGCCCTCTCCATCTTGAAAAATGACAAGACGACCAAGGGAAGTCTCAACCTGAAAAGATTGAAGGCAGGCTGGGATGAAGAGTACCTGTCAAAACTTTTGGAGGGCAGCGCAATTTAATGCGTCTGCCCTG
>JAIJUV010000538.1 GCA_022732315.1 Prevotella sp. | reverse complement strand
GTGCTGCAAAGGTACGAAGATTTTTCGAAACCAGCAAATTTTTAGAGATAAATTTTAATCTTTTGCTTAACTTTACCCGATTTTCCACAATTCCTCGTTCTCCCAACCCTCTGGGAATCCCATTGGTGCAGGATCAACAAGAGGGAAAACCGATAACAAATCACGTAACTTCTTCCCCATATCATTATTGGGCGAAATTGTATCCAAGAAATACTTAATGATACAAAGATTATAATAAACTCGCAAAGGATTGGAAGGTAATGTTATCCAAGCATGGGTGGTTCGACGTGGAACCATAGGCAACATTGTATTCTGCTTATTCCACACCCTCGCATGATGACAGCAAGAATTTCTTGTTAAAGTTATAATTGTCATCCACGAATTAAACACCTTCAATTGTAATCCAAAGCGTAAAGCTATCCGCTTTTTTACTTGCGCATTCTTGAGATTATTAAAGATGTTTACCATTACACCCAAAGGAATGAGTTCTGACAATATCCAAGCCGGCGGATATGGATCAGAATACGTTTGCTTAAAATGTGCAATAAATTCTTCACGAGACTTTTCTACTTCATGTTTTAGCAAAACCAAAGTCTTCTGAAACTTATTTGAATCTATAAAATAAGAAGCATTCGTCATCCAGAAGCTATCTCCAAACGCTGACGTACACTCATCAACGATAGCTGTACGAACGGCTATCTCGATTTTCTCGATTTCATTAAACATAAACAGACGAAGCTTCTTGTCAAAACGATACAGCATCATGACCTGTCGGAAACTTGCATCTGCCTTGAACCGATGCTCTGACTTGGGAACTAAAAGCAATGGATACATATATGCTGAAAGGCGATAATAATTTATCGTCTTTAGGTACTGTTCTGCTTTATCGGGATTATCAATAGCAAGTCCTCTTGACAAGAGTAATTGAACAAGAGCATCTGCATGTTGGTATTCCTTTTGAAATGGGATAAGACTATTCATAAAGGAATGAGTTTAGAAGGTTCAAAATGTAAGAAAATAAAACGACCCGCACATTTGAGCATCGTTGAGAGGCTTGGCGGGTACTGGTGCTGCAAAGGTACGAAGATTATTCGAAATCTGCAAACTTTTTGGAGGAGAAATTTTATTTCGCATGCTAAAAAGTATAAAGCATTTACAAATTAAGCAACTCCACCCCCATGCGGTAATTCTTTGGCGATAATCCGGTATGCTTCTTGAAGAAGGTGCCGAAGGATGAGGCATTAGGGAAGCTTAACTCGCAGGCTATCTGCTGAATCGTCATGTTCGTATTCTTCATCAGA
>JAIJUV010000537.1 GCA_022732315.1 Prevotella sp. | reverse complement strand
CAGCTTCCTGGCTCCCAGGTTCTGACCGCAATAGGTAGCCATCGCCACTCCGATGTTCTCGAATACGCAGGTAAAGAGATATTTGATGCGCATAGAGGCTGTGAATGCAGCCACATAAACCGTTCCCAGAGCGTTGTTGGCACTCTGCAGCATGATGAGGCCGATAGCGGTAATCGAGAACTGCAGACCCATCGGAACGCCGTTGTTCAGCAGAATGCTTACCTTTTTATTATCGAATTTCCTTTCCTCTCCCTTCGGAATCAGAATCTGCATCTTCTTCTTGATAAACCAGATACAGAGCAGCACGGAGATGCCCTGTGAAAGCCAAGTGGCAATACCTGCTCCCTCTACGCCCAGTCCCATGCCGAGAATCAGAATGCCATCGAGAATGATGTTGATGACCGAGGCGGTAATGAGAAAATAGAAAGGTTGCTTCGAGTTGCCCAGGGCACGGATCTGACCGGAGAGCAGGTTGTAGCCTATGGTGAAAGGAATCGCCGCAAACTGCAGCATCAGGAAGATGTAGGCGTCATCAAAGACCTCTGCTGGCGTATTCACCAGGTGCAGAATCTTTCCGCAGAAGATGCAGGAAAGGAAGGTGATGACCACGGCAAACACCACGGCGATGCGGATGCTGTTGCTTACGTAAGCCCGCATCTTGGCATAATCCCTGGCGCCGAAAGCCTGGGCGATAGGGATGGCAAAACCGGCACAGGAGCCGTTGCAGAAGCCCATGATGAGGAACATGATGGAGCTGGATGCGCCTACTGCCGCAAGAGCTCCCACGCCAATCCATCTTCCCACGATGGCGGCATCGATGATGAGATACATCTGCTGAAGGATGTAACCCAAGATAAGTGGAATCGCAAATTTGATGATGGCTCGCAAAGGCGAACCTACTGTCATGTCGTTTGTTGACTTTGAACTTTGAGCTTTGACCATTGAACTTTATGATTAGTTTTTGTTATCCTAAAAATATGAAAGAGAGGGGAGAATGCACTCATTTTATTTGAGTGCATCTCCAATCTTCTGTCTGATTTGTGTCATTTTGTTGCGGCGCTCAATGGAAAACGTATCTCCGTGGGTTTCCACATAATCGAAGAGCATGAAAGCCTTGTTCAGCAGTTCATCTCTTGCGGGCTGTCCCACGGTATCCGCCTCGTGATAGTAGAGTTCGGCAAGCATGTCCATCTTGGAGAGTCGTTTCTCCTCATCGGCAATTCCTGCCATTGCCTTCATCACGTCTTCGATGGTGGCGATGCTGTAGAAGGCATAAGGGCCTACGTATTGGTCGTAAAGCTC
>JAIJUV010000536.1 GCA_022732315.1 Prevotella sp. | reverse complement strand
GTAGATGTTCTTCAGAATCTGTTTCTGGTTTTGTGGGATAATCTTAGATACGCCCACCATTGAGAAGATGATCTTCTTGTCGTCAACTGTTGCCATATATATATTAATGTGTATTTGTGAATTTATAGAATTTCTATTTGTCTCCATATTCATCGAAACTTTTGGTCTTGGGATCGCCAAGAATATCGATGACTTCCTGTTTGGTCATACCACGTGTCTTGAAACTTATCAGCCCATTCTAATATAGTCTGAATACAATGGGAACGGTATAGTGTACGCGTGTAACCTCGCCCCTTATTTTGCCGGGTGTCCATTTCCCCAATGTGCTCACAACACGGATGCCTTCCTGTTCGAAGAGAGTGCGAATTTGTGAGCGGACTTGGGTTTGCTCAGCCCCTGACAGCTTGTTGAAATCTTTGCCGTTAGGGTTGTCTAACACCTGGTAACTTTGTATTCCGACATCAGAGACGTTTCCATCTTTCTCGACGATAAATTCCACTTTTACTTTGGCTGCGGCTTTATACTTTTGGCACAACTTTGGAAACTTGGTGTTGACGGATAGTTGCTTCATCAAGACCGCCTTTCCACCAGGGTAGTGGGGCATCTCTATAAAGGCTGTTAGCTTACCTAAATTGTCGAGCGAGTCCAGTTTCTGCATCATTTCCTCGGCCTTGACGGTAGAGAAGTATACTTTTCCCTCAGGGTCGATGAGATAGGAGGTTGGAATCCATGAGATGTGGTAATCCTTGGAAATCTGAGTTTCCTTCCATTTCTTTCCCTCGCAGTATTGCATCCACTGGTCGTAGTGGTTGCTGCTGAGATATTTGTTCATCTTTTCCTTGTCGGTATCGAATGAAACCCCGACGAGCTGTATCTTCGTGCGATATTTATTTGATATTTCTTTTACCTTTGGCATGTCCTTGCGACAGTCTGGACACCATGAAGCCCAGAAGTCGAGTACGGTCCATACGCCTGGTACCACCTTGCCGTCTGCATCGGTCTTGGTCTTCCAATCGGACAGACGGAATATTTTCTCGCCTGTCTTGTCATTGGTGATTTGGAAGTCTGGTGCTTCAGTGCCAACTGGTAGCAACTCTGTGGTTGTTTGTGCTCTGCCGACAACAGCTGTTGCCAAGAGCAAAAATAATGTTATCTTCATATCTTTTGTCGTTTAAAAAAGGTGAATCATGTATATTGATACGAATATCATTCGTGGCAAAGATACGCTTTTTTTCTTGAATTACCAAAGAAAAATGATGTTTTCGTAATAAAAAAGATTGTTTTATTTTGTATTGTCTTCGA
>JAIJUV010000535.1 GCA_022732315.1 Prevotella sp. | reverse complement strand
GTCTTATAAAGAAGACGAAGTGCCAACCTTTCCTCATGTATATTATGCCCCTAATTACAAATGGGAAGCTGGCAAATTAACTTTGAAAGAAGGTAAGGTTGCGGGAACGGATGAATACATAGAGGGAACAGCACAAATCACTCCTAATGGTGAGGCTATAACTGTATCTTTTTCTAATGCAACACGTAACTATTCACGCTTGCGCATTGCGACAAATTATAGTGAGGACATTACTGTTACAGTTAGTAATTTTAGTCCAGGCAATACTGTTGCCCTAACAGACAACACCTATACCTTGACTCCAGACAATAACGGTAATGTCTATTTGTATGGTCATTTTACTGTTCAAACCTCTATTGGTATAAAATTGAAAGAGTATTCTTTACTTAATTATACATTTAGAGAAAGTACGATTGATGGCAAAAGTTATGCTTTGGATGCAAATGTTGTCTTTGCAGACAACATGGAGGCTGAAGATCTTAGGAAAACTATTAAGGAGCAATTGGATGCAGGAAAAACGAATATTAAACTCATACTTGCTTCTGATGCAGGAGAGAATGTATTTGCCATAATTAAAGATGCTTTATATGGTGGAACAGCAGGTAGCATAAACCTTTCTTTAATAGGATGCAAGGAGATTCCGACAAAAGGATTGAGTAATTGGGACGGCAAGTTAGATGCTTTAAAATCCATTTATTTACCAGATATTACAAGAATTGGAGTAGAAGGTTTAGCCTATTGTGTATATTTGGAAGAAATAAATACTCCAAATGTAACTTCAATACACGAGAATGCTTTTGGGGGATGTACAAACTTACAAAAAATTACTTTTGGAGAGCTAACTGAAGTGAAAGGGCTATCTCATGACTATGACGGAATCCTTGACCCTGGGGTAGACACTGAACGTATAAATTTAGTTTTGTCAGAGAACCAAAAAGTTATGACAAAAAACAGGCAAGGAAATGAATATTTTTGGACTCCGACAAAAGAATATTATAAAGGGAGCGTTGAGTATGACATCCCATCGTTTCTCGAATATAAATTCAATTCCGTGAGCTTTAAAAAATAAGTTCGTAGTTTTTAGTACTAGTCCACATTCTATTATGTAGAATTTGGTTGCTTTTATTAGAAATTACCTATACTGGTTTGCATTGTGTGCTCTTTTCTTAATCGGGAAACGACAAGGGTCTATATGCCACGATGAACAGGTGGCGTATAGACCCTTGATTATATGGTGATATTCATAATCTACCTGGCATCAAACCAAAGTAGTCATTTTCAGAAAATCTCGCAGATGAATGTGCT
>JAIJUV010000534.1 GCA_022732315.1 Prevotella sp. | reverse complement strand
AATCAGTTTGATCCAAGAATCCACCTCCTGATTGCTCAGCTCGTGGCTCACGTCGCTCAGGGCGATGATGCGCACGTGCTTGTCTTTCAGCATGGCTTGCGTCTCATGCTTTGCCAAGTGTTCATCCTTCAGTTTCCCTTTTACCTGGTTCATGTGGGTAAGCACATCCGTATCGAGCAACCGGAGGGCAGCCTGGTTGTGTTGCAGGATGTTGTCGTGGCCATCCACCACCAGGATGCCCGTATCCACCGCATTCAGAATCTGCTCATAATATTTCTCCCGATCCATCTGCTCCTCTCTCGTATGTTGTAGGAAGAGCTTGATTCGGTTGAGGGATTGATGCAGAATCTTATCCTCCTTAAACCTCTTCTCCGTAGGAAAATTGAAGGAGAAATCCCCATTATCTATTGCATCAAAAAGGAAGGTTACCTTCTTGATGTTGCGGCGATAGTGGCGGTAAAGCCAGATGTTGACTGCTATTAAAACCACCAAAATCACCAATAAAACGATGATTGCTAACTGATTATTCATCTAGAAACTTTGAACTTTGAGCTTTGAACTTTGAGCCTTATAATTACTAAAACTATTGTCTTAACTCCTTAACTCCTTTGACTTCTTAACTCCTTCTACAACCCATATCGCTTAATCTTATTATAAAGCGTTTGGCGGGAAATACCTAACCTTGCAGCTACTACCGACAGGTTTCCCTCACATTCCCTGATGGTTTTCTCTATCATTCGACTCTCCATCTCGTCGAGCGTCTGAACCTCTTCCAGGGGTTTCTCTCTTTTCTGCTGGTTTCCGCCGTCAATATCTTCGGCAGAAATCATTCCGCCATCAGATAGAATCACGGCTTTCTCGATGGCGTGCTGGAGTTCACGTATGTTGCCATACCATGGCAAACTGGTAAGTTTTTTCTCAGCCTCTTCCGAAAGACGGAGATTCACTTTATTATATAAATCGCCATATTGACGGAGGAATCTTTCTGCCAGCGGAACGATGTCTGATTTTCTCTGTCTCAGGGCAGGCAATTCCAGATGGATGGTATTGATGCGATAGAGCAGGTCCTCTCTGAATTCGCCATCGTTTACCATCTGCTGCAGGTTGCGGTTGGTGGCGCAAACCAGTCGTACGTTGATGGGAATCTGTGTGCTTCCGCCCACTCTTACGATGCTTCTGCGTTGCAGGGCGGTAAGGAGTTTTGCCTGAAGGCCGTAGGATAGGTTTCCTATCTCATCCAGGAAGATGGTGCTGCCGTCGGCAAGCTCAAACTTACCCGGTTTATCCACCTTGGCATCAGTAAAAGCACC
>JAIJUV010000533.1 GCA_022732315.1 Prevotella sp. | reverse complement strand
AATGTAAAAGGAGGCTTCGGAGTGGTGGCTGGCTACAATATAAGTTCTGTTTCGAAGTTCTTCAGCTCTTCTGATTCCGAAGATAATGGAGGAATATATACTAAATAAAGAATGATGGATATGAAAAGAAGTCTTTTAATCATTTTGGGTGCCTTGTGCTTTGCCATTGCCGGCAAGGCACAAGGTTCTGATGTTTCAGTTCAGAAGAAGAATACGGGTTATAGTATCTTGAATGATACCGTGGAAGCGGTGAAGGATTCTATGACTTTTGAACAGCGTGTGGAGATGGTCAATCGCATGAAGCTAAAGCAGGATACCAAGCTGCTGCGCTATGTGGCTGGTATTACGGGCGGACTTTGTGATGCCAATGAAGATAGCTACATGGTTGAGTTGACATTTGCCTATTATCCCCTGACCTATGCCGGTGTTTCCTGTGGAATAGAATGGAACGACAACCACGGGGATAGACCCTTGATAGAACGTTATGAGGATGATGAATATGATCCGAAGAGGGTGATTAAAATCAACCTGACACCAGGTTTGGCTTTTCGTACTCCTACCTTGTGGTTGAGCAAGCGTCGTACTGCGGGCTTGATGCTGCATTGCGAGCCGGGACTCTGCATCACGCCATTTTATAATGATAGGGTATCTTTTACCGAAATCAAGGACGCACAAGGTGTGGGGCATCCTGCATCTTATACAGATGAGCTTTATGGTAATGCAACTATCCGAACCGTCAGTAATCATGGCGGAAAATGGCTGGCTTGGAGAATCAAGTCGGCTTTGACCTTCCGTTCGGGCGACGTGTTTCTATCTTTGGGATGGCTGACAAGTGACTTCAATATCGAAAATGGCAGAAACAATATCCGTTATACGAAGGGTAAGCGATATAATGGCATCGAGAAGTATAAGCATACCAATACGCTCTTTGCATCTATTACAGGACAATTTTAAAGGAAGAAAGGGATTCTATGATGAAGATCAACAAGAATGAACAGGATTTTGTGCTGAAGTATTTTCAGCCGGGCAAGCTGGATACCAGGAAGGCTTTGCAGAAGGTGAAGGCTCGGGTTGGCATTGCTGATGAAGAGGTTTCGCATGCTGCAACTGTATCTTTACGCATGCGTCGCATCCGTTGGATAGCTGTGGCTGCATCTATTCTGGTGCTCTTCACCATAGGCGCCTATACGCTTTTGCAGCCAAAGACGGTGACACTTTCTGCCGAATCAGAAGTAGTGGCGTATCATCTGCCTGATGGAACGAAGGTATCGTTGATGCCTCATTCTTCTCTTTCCTATCAGGAAGATGATTGC
>JAIJUV010000532.1 GCA_022732315.1 Prevotella sp. | reverse complement strand
CTCTGCTGAGAACCGGAAGGTGGAATTTAACAACCCGACTCTTGAATTTACCCACCGCACGGCACGCGTGACTATCGAACTGAAGCCCGGCACGGGATTCACGAGCGTCGCCGATGCCACGGTGAGCCTCGTGAGCCTGTCCGCCGATAACGGCAACCCGACTGCCATCAAGACCTACAACGCAAGCGGCAACACCTACGAGGCACTGACCGCCCCGCAGACCGTTGCGGCAGGCAAGCCGTTCGTCAAGGTGGAACTCGGGGGCGGCACCTTCTACTTCCGCCCGCAGAACGACGTCGTATTAGAGGCGGGCAACCGCTATTCTTACACCGTCAAGGTGAACGCCACTGGCTTGACATTAGAGGGTTGCACCATCGGTGATTGGGCTGACGGCGGCGGCGAGAGTGGTGCAGCCGAGTTGGGCTACATCTACGATAGCAACACCAAGACCTACACGGTCTATAACGCCGACGGCCTACTGGCATGGAACGAAGCCGCACAAAAAGACAGATCGATAAATTGCACCCTCACCGCTGACATCGACCTGACGGGTAAGGATTGGTCACCGATAGGCACAAACTTTTATAACTCATACACCGGCACCTTCGACGGCGGTGGCCATACCATCATGGGGCTGACCGTTACGACAAATGACCAATATGTGGGTCTGTTCGGCAGGCTCGGTAAAGCTGGCACGGTGAAGAACGTGGTGATGGATGGCATACAGATAACATGCAATCACAGGTTGGGCTATGCCGGCGGCGTGGCAGGATTTAGCTGGGGAGGCACCATTGAAAACTGCTCGGTGTCGGGCAGCGTCAGCGGCACGATATGCGCCGGCGGTGTGGTGGGTATTCAATGGGAGGCTTCCATCACCGGATGCAGCTCCTCCGCCACAGTGAAGGGAATGGTCCAGGTCGGCGGCGTGGCAGGTGAGACGAATTCGGGTGCCACCATGGCCGCTTGCTATGCCACAGGCAACGTGACCATAGAAATAGACCCCATAAATAATATCCTTGGCGGCGGTCTGGTGGGATTCAACGCAGGAAGCAGCGTCCTTGCCTGCTATGCCACGGGCAACGTAACCAGTACGGGTAGTAGCACTGGCAATGTATCTATCGGCGGCTTTTTGGGAGGAAACTACACCACCGTGACCGCCTGCTATTGGAAGAACAATCATGAACAAGGTATCGGCTACAATAAGGAAGGCATCGCCCCCGAAGCCACGAAGGTGGACGGCTCTGTCGTTACCTGGCAGAAAGCCGTTGATGCCATGAACACCGCCTTGCAGAACGCAGGCTCAGAGTGGCGTTACGAACT
>JAIJUV010000531.1 GCA_022732315.1 Prevotella sp. | reverse complement strand
CTATATTCCACTCTTTCCTTCGCCTCCAATCTTTCCTCTCTCGCCTCCAATCTTTCCTCTCTCGCCTCCGTTCCAAGCAATTCCATCGCTTGTCCCTTGTCCCTTATCCCTTCTCCCTCCACCCTGCCTCCTCTCCAAGCGCCTCCATTTTCCCTATCTCCATTCCGCAATCCTTTCCGCCATCTCATTCAGTTCCAGGCATTGTTCCCTGGTAATAGTCTTCTTCTCCATATGGTAATCCCAGGGGCTAATTTGCAGCAGCAGCCCCTCAGAACAGGCATAAAAACTCTCCCCGCAAGGCTTATACAACCTCGGGAACCCGTTCTCCCTCAAGAGCACAATACGGTAACCCCGGTTCATAGCCTCGCGCAAAACCTCCTTCTCCTTAGTCGAGATAGCAGCACTCACCAGCACGCCACCACGTTCTCCGCAAGCCAGCCATTCCTCGCGCAAGCGCCTCAAATCCCCCTCAGAATACCGGCGATGTACAACGACCGCCACCTTATCAGGAATATCGAGCAAGAAACAGTTTCCCACCATCTGGCATCTGCGACCCGCCACCTCTTTATTCAGCATCACGGTAAAAAGTCCCGGGTTCATCCTCTTCACCATCAGTCTTCTCGGGTTATCATCCAAGTATTTCTTCCATCCCTCCAGTTGTCTCTCATGCAGCAGCACCTTGTCATTATACCCCAATTCAAAGAGCCCCTTTCTTGCTGTCGTATTCATCCCATAAATCCTCCAGTAAGCCTTGTTGCATCCCATCTTAAACCCCTTTATCACCATTCCCAGCGAACCCATCTCTTTCTCTCTTTTCGCCGTC
Source organism: Prevotella sp. (assembly GCA_022732315.1). Next base: position 499 of record JAIJUV010000531.1, on the reverse strand, counting down.
ATCCCAATCGAGCCTGCCTCATTCTCTCCAGCCAGAGCCAAGTTAGCCCCATCTGTTTGAGCCTGGTTAGCCCCTTTAGTTTGAGCTAAGTCAGCTTCTTTGGTCAGAGCCGAAGCCTGTCCCCCTCGAGCCTCCGTTCCAAGCGATTCCATCGCTTGTCCCCCTCTCAAGTCCTCCTTCACCCTCACAATCAGGTGAATATGATCAGGCATGATGCAAACCCTCCAAACCTCCACCTGGGGGTAATATTTATGAATCTTCGGAATCTCCTCCTTCGCGATGGCAATCCCCAGTTCAGAAAGCATCACTTTCGGCGCATCACCATCCCCAGGGCGTGCCTCCGCCCGTCCCCACAGTTTCCCCAGCAGAGGCATGCGTCCCTCCACCACAAGCGTCAGCATATAAGTACCCTTCCCATGGTAATCATGCCATGGGCTTCTGCGTTTCATGGAGTGCTGGGTTTCATGCACCCTCAATCCTCTAGCTATAGCTTCATCTC
>JAIJUV010000530.1 GCA_022732315.1 Prevotella sp. | reverse complement strand
AAAGTAGCCAAACAAAGTATCGAGCAGCTCTCCGACCTGTTGCGATATCAGCTTTATGATATAGAAAAGGAAGTGACGATGGAACAGGAAATAAATTACCTGAGATCATATATTGCCTTTCAGCAATTGCGGATGAGCGAAAGGCTTATGTTGGATTTATATTTCGACCCGCAACTAAAAGAGCAAAAAATACATCCTTTATTACTTCAGCCACTGATCGAGAATGCTTTCAAATACGTAAGAGGAGATTACAAAATAAAACTGGAAATCAAAGTTGACGGAAACCAGATTCAGTCTGAGATAAAAAATTCAATATCCTCCTCCCCATCTACTGCCAACAAAAAAGAGAAAGGGATAGGCATTGAGAATTTAAAACGCCGGCTTGACCTTCTGTATCCTGAAAAATACAGCTTAGACTTCAAACAAACAGACCATATGTTTATCGCTAAATTAACCATAAACACTGATTGATATGAAAATAAAATGTATCATTACAGATGATGAACCTATAGCAAGAAAAGGCTTGCGAGGGTATATCGAAAAAGTAGATTTCCTCACCTTGACCGGAGAGTGTGAAGATGCCGTCCAACTAAATACAATACTGAAGACCCAAGAAATAGACCTTCTGTTTCTTGATATCGAAATGCCCGAAATGACAGGTATAGAACTGTTGTCTAATCTAACAAATCCGCCCAAAGTTATTATTGTATCAGCTTATGAACAATACGCCCTAAAAGGATATGAGTTTAATGTAGTGGATTATCTTTTAAAACCTGTATCTTTCGATCGTTTTATCAAATCTGTCAACAAAATCTACGATTTGTTACAAACGGAGCAAAAAGAAAAGAATGATTATATATTTGTGAAGAGCAACAAACTATTAAAAAAGATTCTGTTCAAGGATATTCTCTACATTGAAAGCATGGAAAACTATGTTGTCATTCAGACAGTCTCATGCAAGGAAGTAGTGTATACTACTCTGAAACAACTCAATGATTCATTGCCGAAGGATGTTTTTCAACAGACTCACCGCTCATATATTGTGAATCTTGAAAAGGTTACTGCTATTGACGGCAATCAGCTGACCCTCTCCTCTTACAAAATACCAGTAGCCCGGACCTTCAGAGACAGTATCTTCAACCTGATACTGAATAACCGGCTAATAATCAAAAGCTAAACCGGAGCGACACAGGATATAAAAGAAAAAGCATCCAAGTAAAATACCTGAATGCTTTTTTCTTTCTGAGCCTCTTGTCGGATTCGAACCAACGACCCCGAGATTACAAATCACGTGCTCTGGCCAACTGAGCTAAAGAGGCGGGTGGG
>JAIJUV010000122.1 GCA_022732315.1 Prevotella sp. | reverse complement strand
CATGAAGTAAGTGCTCCAGCGCTCAGGCTCTTCCAGCTGGTTCAATACGAGCAGACCGCCACACTGTGCCATCGCCTCTACCTGGAGAACGCCTGGCATTACTGGCTCCTCTGGGAAGTGACCGGTAAAGAATGGCTCGTTGCTGGTTACGTTCTTAATGCCCACGATGCTGGTAGGACCCATAGCGATGACCTTATCTACCAACTGCATTGGGTAGCGATGAGGCAGGAGCTGGCGGATGCGGATGTTATCCATGATTGGCTCCTCGTTTGGATCGTAGATAGGGGCCTGGATTTCGTGCTTGCGGATTTCCTTGCGCATGAGGCGGGCGAACTTGTTGTTCACGGTGTGACCCGGACGGGTAGCGATGATGCGACCCTTGATAGGCTTACCGATGAGCGCCATATCGCCTATGATGTCGAGCAGCTTATGGCGTGTACACTCGTTCTCCCACTGCAATGGGCGGTGCTGGATGTAACCCAACTTGCTGGCATCCATGTGAGGCACCTTGAGATGGTCGGCGAGCTGATCGAGCTGAGCCTGCTCTACCTGACGCTCGTAGATAACGATGGCATTGTCCAAGTCGCCACCCTTGATAAGGTTAGCCTGGAGCAATGGCATGATATCGCGAACGAAAACGAAGGTACGTGCAGAAGCAATCTCGTCAACATAGGTCTCCATCTTGTCGAGGGTAGCAAACTGGCTGTTGATGAACTTGCTCTCGAAGGAACACATCGCCGTGATGCTGAACTCCTCGTCTGGAAGGATGGTGATGACAGAACCGTTGTCGTCCTTCACCTCAATCTTATGACGGATGATATAGTAGTCCTTCTCTGCATTCTGCTCCTGGATGCCTACGCTCTGAATCTTCTCTACATACATGGATGCAGAGCCGTCGAGGATAGGGAACTCAGGACCGTTTACCTGGATGAAACAGTTGTCGATGCCGAGGGCATAGAGTGCAGACATACCATGCTCGATGGTAGAGATGCGGATATCGCCCTTACCGAGTACGGTGCCACGCTGGGTTTCAACGACGTTCTCAGCCACAGCCTGGATGATAGGCTCGCCTTCGAGGTCGATGCGCTGTATCTTATAACCGGTGTTCTCTGGTGCAGGATTGAAAGTCACGGTGAGGCTCAAGCCTGTGTGCAATCCCTTGCCGCAAAGAGAGAAGCTACCTTTCAGTGTCTTCTGTTTTGACATAATTATATATAGTTTTATTTATTTTTCTTCAGTTCTTCAATCTGCTTCTTCAGGTCGTTGAGTTCCTTGTACATGTCAGGCAGGCGACGGAAGATGGCCTGTGACTTGAAGTAAGCACGCTGCTCCATAGGAGGAGTGCCAATGAGCTGCTGGCCGCTCTTGAGGCTGCCTGGCACACCGCTCTGTGCTCCGAGGAACACCTTGTCGCCGATGGTGATGTGACCGGCGATACCTACCTGTCCGCCAAACATACACCATTCGCCTACCTTGGTACTGCCGGCTACACCCACCTGTGCAGACATCACGGTGTTGGCACCGATGTCGGTATTATGGGCAATCTGAACCATATTGTCGAGCTTCACGCCCTTGCGAACGTAGGTAGAGCCCATGGTAGAGCGGTCAACGCAAGTGTTGGCACCAATCTCCACATCATCCTCGATGGTTACGATACCGATCTGAGGAATCTTGTCATATCCATCAGGACCTGGAGCGAAGCCGAAGCCATCAGCACCGATGACGCAACCAGCATGAAGAGTCACGTTATCGCCGAGCTTACAGCCGTGATAAATGGTTACGTGAGGGTAGATGAGGGCATTCTTGCCCACCTTCACACCCTCGCCGATGTAGGCGTGAGGATAAATCTGGCTACCTTCGCCTACCTCTGCGCCATCGCTGATATAGGCGAAAGCACCGATATAGACGTTTTCTGCCACCTTAGCCTTTGGAGAAACAAAGGCCAATGGGTCGATGCCAGTCTTCTTAGGTTTCATAGACTCGTACATCTGAAGCAACTTAGCCACACATTCGTAGGCATTCTTCACACGGATGAGGGTAGCGCTGACTGGGTGTTCCAGCTCCACGGTTTCATCGATGAGCACGATGCTAGACTTCGTGTCGTACACGAAGTGAGTATATTTAGGGTTTGAAAGGAACGAGATAGCGCCTTCCTTACCTTCTTCAATTTTGGCGAAGGTGTTGACTTTTGCATTCTCATCACCTTCCACACGGCCCTGAACGAACTGGGCTATTTGCGATGCGGTAAATTCCATATTTATCTATCTTCTAGTTTGTTCTACTTGAGTCTCCTGGTAAGATTTTCTTTAGGAAACACATTTTGTTTGCAAAAATAGCAAAAAAGATTTAAATACTTGTCATTCTTTCGTAATATTTTGCTTTTTTCGCCTATAAATAGGTATTTTTAAGGCGCAAAGCGTCTTTTTCAAGATACTTTGCGCCTGAAATATTATTTTTTGTGGGGGATTACAACTTAGCAAGCTCTGCTGCCATTTCCTCCTGCAGCTCCTTTGCCTTCTGACCTGCTACCTCGGCGAAGTCATCGCCATTGCTGGCGTAGATGATGCCGCGGGATGAATTGACGAGCAGACCGCAATCCTTGATGATGCCATACTTGCAAACCTCCTGGAGGCTGCCACCCTGGGCACCTACGCCTGGAACAAGGAGGAAGTGGTTAGGAGCCACCTTGCGGATGTCCTCGAACATCTGACCCTGTGTAGCACCTACTACGTACATCATGTTCTCATCGTTGCCCCATTCCTGGCTCTTCTTCAGAACCTTCTCAAAGAGGCGCTCGCCTTCCTTATCCTCTGTGAGCTGGAAGTCGTGGCTACCCTTGTTGCTGGTCAAAGCCAGGAGGATGACCCACTTGCCCTCATACTCGAGGAATGGCTTGACAGAATCCTCGCCCATGTAAGGAGCTACGGTTACTGAATCGAGGTTGTACTCCTCGAAGAAAGTCTGGGCATACATCTTGGATGTGTTGCCGATGTCGCCACGCTTGGCATCAGCGATGATGAAGTGGTTTGGATAGTGGCTCTTGAGATACTTGATGGTGTTCTCGAAGGCAATCATGCCGTCGATGCCACGGCTCTCGTAGAAAGCCAGGTTTGGCTTGTAAGCCACGCAATAAGGAGCGGTAGCGTCGATGATAGCCTGGTTGAACTTAAACATCATCTCGGCTTCAGCGCCCTGGATGTCTTCACTCTCTGTGATGCACTTTGGCAACTTATTGATATCTGTGTCAAGACCTACGCACAAGAAGCTCTTCTTGGCGAAAATCTGCTCTACAAGTTCTTTTCTGTTCATAATATGGTATTTACGATGATTCATCGCTCCGACAATCGGAACGATGAATAAGGGTTTTACAATTCTGTTTCTTTCAGCTTCTCTGCATTCTCTGCCACAGTCAGGGCATCAATCATGTCCTGGATGTTACCAGCCAGGAAACCATTGAGGTCGTGGGTGGTGTAACCGATACGGTGGTCGGTAACACGGCCCTGTGGGAAGTTGTAGGTACGAATCTTCGCACTGCGGTCGCCGGTAGATACGAGGCTCTTGCGGCGGCTGGCGATATCGTCTACATACTTCTGATGCTCACGGTCGTGGATGAAGGTATAGAGGCGGCTCAAGGCACGCTCCTTGTTCTTTGGCTGGTCACGGGTCTCGGTACACTCGATGAGGATTTCCTCTACCTCACCCGTATTAGGGTTCTTCCAAGGATAACGGAGGCGAACTCCAGACTCCACCTTGTTCACGTTCTGACCACCGGCACCTGAGCTTCGGAAGGTATCCCACTTGATATCGCCTTCGTTGATGTTCACCTCGAACTTATCTGCCTCTGGCAATACAGCCACGGTAGCAGCAGAGGTGTGCATACGGCCCTGAGTCTCAGTAGCAGGCACACGCTGAACACGGTGAACGCCAGACTCATACTTCAAGGTACCATAAACGTCTGTTCCGCTTACGGCGAAGTCGATTTCCTTATATCCACCCACGGCGCCTTCAGAGACAGATGTCACGCTGATGGTCCATCCCTTAGACTCGCAATATTTCTTATACATAGAGAAGAGGTCACCGGCGAAGAGGGCAGCCTCGTCGCCGCCGGCACCGCCACGAATCTCCATCTGAACATTCTTGGCATCTTCTGGGTCCTTAGGAACCAGGGCAATCTTGATTTCCTCTTCGAGCTTAGGCTGCAGAGCCTCGTTCTCGTTGAGTTCCTCGCGCGCCATCTCCTTCATTTCAGGGTCGCTTTCGTTGGCGAGGATATCCTTTGCCTCCTTGATGCTGTTCAGACAGTTGATGTATCGCTTGCGTGCGTCCATGATGTCGCCAAGGTCTTTCCACTCCTTGGTGAGCTTCACGTAGCGTGGCTGGTCGGCGATGACATCAGGGTCGGTAATGAGGGTGCTTACTTCCTCGTATCGGCTCTCTAAGCCTTCTAGCTTCTGTAATATGTTGTTATTATCCATTAATTTTTAATTCTATTTTTAGTATTCGAATGTTCCGAATTCGCTCTTGATGGTCAGGCTGCGCTTGCCTTCCTCGATGTGACCCACAATCTGGGCATCGATGTTGAAGCTCTTGCTGATGGCGATGACCTTCTCGGCTACCTCTGGGCGAACGTAGATCTCCATGCGGTGGCCCATGTTGAATACCTGGTACATCTCCTTCCAGTCGGTCTCAGAGCAGTCGTGGATTGCCTTGAAGAGTGGAGGTACTGGGAACATGTTATCCTTCACTACCTTGCAGTTCTCGCCTACGAAGTGCAGAACCTTGGTCTGGGCACCACCTGTGCAGTGAACCATACCGTGAACCTCTGGGCGAAGCTCATCCAGAATCTTCTTGATTACTGGGGCATAGGTGCGGGTAGGAGAGAGTACCAGCTCACCGGCGTTGATAGGAGAACCCTCAACCTCATCGGTCAACTTATACTTGCCGCTGTAAACCAACTCTTCTGGCACGGCGTGGTCGTAGCTCTCAGGATAGTTCTCAGCGAGATACTTGGCGAATACATCGTGGCGGGCAGAAGTCAAACCGTTGCTACCCATACCGCCGTTGTACTTCTTCTCGTAAGTAGCCTGACCTGTAGAAGAAAGACCTACGATAACATCGCCTGGGCGGATGTTGGCATTGTCGATAACATCGCTGCGCTTCATGCGGCAGGTAACGGTAGAGTCAACGATGATGGTACGAACCAGGTCGCCTACATCGGCAGTCTCACCACCTGTAGGATAGATGCCGATACCCATCTCGCGCATCTCGTGGAGCAGGTCGTCGGTACCGTTGATGATAGCCGAGATCACCTCGCCAGGGATGAGCATCTTGTTGCGGCCGATGGTAGAGCTAACGAGGATGTTGTCTACGGCACCCACGCAGAGCAGGTCGTCGGTATTCATCACGATAGCATCCTGGGCGATACCCTTCCATACAGAGAGGTCGCCTGTCTCCTTCCAGTACATGTAAGCCAAGCTTGACTTGGTACCTGCACCGTCGGCGTGCATAATGTTGCAATACTCTGGGTCACCGCCCAAGATATCAGGTATAATCTTGCAGAAAGCCTGTGGGAAGATACCCTTGTCGATGTTCTTGATGGCGTTGTGAACGTCTTCCTTTGCTGCGCTTACACCGCGCATCATATATCTATTGTTACTCATATTCTTACTTTGAACTTTGAACTTTGAAGTTTGAACTTTATGATATGCTTATTTTTCCTGGTGCCAGAAATCCCATGATGCAAAGGCTTGCAACAAGAGCATTTCCAAACCATTCTTTACTGTGGCTCCATGCTCTTTTCCCTTCTTCATGAAGAGGGTCTCGTCGGGATTGTAGATGAGGTCGTAGAGCAGGGTGTGGGTATCCATCGCCTCGTATGGCAGCGGAGGGCACTCGTCTACATGAGGATACATGCCCACAGGAGTACAATTCACGATGACATTGTATTCCTTGATGACCTCAGGGGTGATTTTATCGTACTGGATAGTACCTGGACGTTCGTATCGACTCACGAACACCGTCTCCAGTCCGAGTGATTTCAGACCGTAGTTGATGGCTTTCGATGCACCGCCCGTGCCCAGGATGAGCGCCTTCTTGTGATAAGATTCGATGAAAGGCTCTATGCTCTGGGTGAATCCGATGACATCACTGTTGTATCCCTTGAGGATGGTTTCATCGCCTTTGTGCTCTACCTTCACCACGTTCACCGCTCCGATGGCATTGGCCTCCGGGCTTACGGAATCAAGATAGCTGATCACCTTCTCCTTGTAGGGGATGGTTACGTTGAGACCTTTCAACTCGGGATTGGAGTCGAGTATCTCTGTAAGATCCCCGATGCTTGGTATCTCGAAGTTGATATATTCGGCATTGATGCCCTCGTTCTCAAACTTCTCGTTGAAGTAACTCTTTGAGAACGAATGTCCTAGGGGGTACCCTATGAGTCCATACTTATCCATAATATCTTTGTTTTATTTGGTTGCAAAATAAAGGGTGCAGATGCCGAAGGTGAGTCTTGTGAACTCTGCCTTTTCAAAACCTGCCTTCCTGAACACCTCCATCATCGTCTCTCCCTGCGGGAATGCCTCGATGGTCTTCGTGAGATAGCTGTAGGCGCTCTGGTCTTTCGATATCAGCTTGCCGTAGATGGGCAACACTGTATGTGAGTAGATGTGGAACAGCTGCTTCATCGGGAAACTGACGGGTGTGGTGAGCTCCACGATGCAGAGATGTCCGCCCTTTTTGAGTACTCGGCACATTTCCCGGAGTCCCTGGTCCAGGTTCTGGAAGTTGCGGATGCCGAAGGCGGCGGTCACGGCGTCGAAGGTGTTGTCTTCGTACGAGAGGTGGAGGCAGTCTTCCTTGTCGAAGCGGATCACGTGGTCCAGTCCCAACTGCTTCACCTTCTGTCTTCCTATCTCCATCATGCCCTGCGAGATGTCGGCACCGATGAGTTTTTCGGGATGCAGCATCTGTGCGGATAGGATGGCGAAGTCGCCGGTTCCGGTGGCGATGTCGAGCATTGTCTTTGGAGAGAAGGGCGCAAGACGCCTGATTGCCTTCTTGCGCCATCCCTTATCGATATCCCACGAGAGTCGGTGGTTCAGGGTGTCGTAGGTAGGGGCGATGTTATCAAACATCTCCTCTACCAACTTTCCCTTTTCTCCTGTGCCCTCGTAGGGCTTAATCTGTTCTTGTCTATACATTATATATAGTTTACTTGTGTGCTGCAAGCCACTCGCTTACGTTCTTCTCGATGCGGGCAGCGATGTCGCCTTCCTCTGCAGCCTTGTCGAACTTCTCGCCTGTGATGTGCTCGTACAGCTCGATGTAGCGGTCGGATACGCTCTCTGCATACTCGTCGGTAATCTCAGGCATAGTCTGACCTGGCTCGTTCATGAAGTTGTGCTCGATGAGCCACTGGCGAACGAACTCCTTAGAAAGCTGGCGCTGAGGCTCACCCTTCTC
>JAIJUV010000121.1 GCA_022732315.1 Prevotella sp. | reverse complement strand
ACCTCGATGCGGTTGATGAGGTTTCTAGGCATCCAGTCGGCAGAACCGATGAAGTATCTTGGCTTGCCTCCGTTGGCAAAGATGAGGATGCGGCTGTGCTCCAGATAGCGGTCGATGATGCCCACGCAGCGGATGTTGTCGCTGAGCTTGGCGATGCCTGGCACCAGCGAACAGTTGCCACGGATCACGATGTCTATCTTCACGCCTGCCTTTGAAGCCTGATAGAGTTTGCTTACCATATCGGTATCGGTGATGTGGTTGATCTTCATCTTCACCCAAGCCTCCTTGCCCTCGTTGGCATTTTTTATCTCGGTGTCGAGCATGCGCAGGATGCGGCTCTTCATGGAGTTAGGAGATACGAGGAGCTCGTTGAAGCGGAATGGTGAGAATGGGCGGTCGATGAAATCGAATACCTTAGCCACCTCGTTTACCAGCTTAGTACGGGCGGTCATCATCAGATAGTCGGTATAGATCTTGGCATTGCCCTCATGGAAGTTTCCGGTTCCCACGCAGGCGATGTTGCCCTTCTTTGACTCGATATAGAGCAGTTTGGAGTGAATCTTCAGTCCTTCTACACCGAAGATCACGTTCACGCCCTCTTCCTGCATGCGCTTGCTCCACTTGATGTTGCTCTCCTCGTCGAAACGTGCCAGAAGCTCTACCATGGCAGTTACCTTCTTGCCGTTGCGGGCAGCGGTGATGAGTGCCTTGACTACCTTTGAATCCTTCGCCAGACGATAGAGGGTGGTCTTGATGGCCTTTACCTCTGGCTTGGTAGCTGCCTCACGGAGTACACGGATGTAGCCGTTGAAGCTATGATAAGGTACGTGGATGAAGCGGTCTTTCTCACGAATCTGGTCGAGGATGCTCTCGTTTGAGAGGAATTCCGGCTTCATGATTGGAGCCCATTTTTCGTACTTCAGTTCCTTGTGGCCGCAATCAGGGAACGACATCAGATCCTTGTGATTCTGGTATCTTCCGCCAGCCAAAGATGCATCCAACTCCTTGGTGTTCAATCGCTCACGCAACTTCTTCTGAAGTTCCTTCGGCATCTCCTGGTCGTAGATAACGCGCACGGCTTCACCCTTCTTACGGCTGTTTACGCCCAGGGCAATCTTCTCCATGGTACCGAAGTCGGCATCATTGTCCATCTCCATCTCGGCATCCTTGGTAAACTTGAAACTGAAGGCACGGTAGGTGCTCTTCTTGAAACCGAGGAATACCAGTGGCAGACAGTATCTGATTACATCGTCCAGATACATGATGTTGTCGAAACCATCGCTTGCCGGTACCTTCACCCAGCGTCCATAGACTCTATCCGGTACCTTTACCACGGCATATTTCTTCTTCTTGTCATCCTCAGCCTTTTCTACGGCGAGGTAGATTCGGTTGTCCTCCAGTGTAGAGAGGTCGCCTATCTCGTTGAGCCAGATAGGGTTGACAGAACCATTGAGCTTGTCGTAGAAGAACTGTGTGAGGAACTCCTTCTGCTCGTCGTTGAGCTGGTCTTCGGTGAGCAGGCGAACCTTGTGTACTTCAAGTTCGCGGAAAACTGTATCCACCGCTTCAGTGTATTCTTTCGAATAAGATTCATTGAGCTTATTGATCGTTTTAAGAGATTTCTTAATCTGCTGTTCGGTATCCTTGTCGAGTTTCTGGTCGAGCATACGGTTGAGCGATGCTACACGAACACGGAAGAACTCGTCGAGGTTGTTGGAGTAAATACCGAGGAAAGAGAGGCGCTCCAACAATGGCACATACTCTTTCTCTGCCTCCTGCAGAATGCGATGGTTGAAGTACATCCAACTGATATCACGTTCTACATAAGCTTTCTTCATCATATCTTCTTTAGTCATGATTTCCCTTAGTCTATTTTTTTGAGTTATTGAACTTTCGTATGTACGCCCCCACACGCCCTGAAAGGGCAGAAGCTCCTAGCCCAGGGCATCGCCCTGGGTATTTCATGGACGTAAACCTGCGCCCTGTAAGGGCAAAAGCTTTCAAAGGACCAAGCAATAAACAAAGCTTTTGCCCTTACAGGGCGCCTTGTTGACTGCTATTATCCCCAGGGCGTTGCCCTGGGCTAGGAGCTTTTGGGCTTTCAGCCCGTTCTTGAACCACATTCGAAAGTTTCGTGAGTTATTTTACTTTTTCAGCTTTCTTTTCAGCCTTCTTGTCTTTCTTTTCAGCTTTCTTTTCAGCCTTCTTCTTAGAATCCTCTAAAACCAAATAGTCGGTGTCTCCATCGATAAAGTGGAGTTCCTTGCGGAAGAACTTGCTGCTGCCTACAGGCACGATGATGTCGTGCAGCTGGTCGCAGTCGTCAAAGGCATGACGGCTCAGCTTGTTAGGAGTACCTGCAAAGGTAATCTTCTTCAACTTGTCGCACTCTGCAAAGGCGTAGCTCTTAACCACCTTTACGCCCGCAGGTACATAAACGTTATCCAATTCATCACAATCGTAGAAAGCATCGTGCTCAATTTCCTTCACGCTGTTAGCAATGATGATGTTCTTCAAGGCCTTCTTGCCGCGGAACGCCATCTCGCCGATAATCTCCACTCCCTCTGGAATGGCAAAGCTAGCCTTCTGACTCATGCAATATACCAGGCGCTTCTTGTCGTTGGTATAAACTGCATCGCCATCGTACTCGAAACTGTCGCTGTCAATCTTCTGCAAGGCGAGATTGAGCACCAGGTTTTCAAACTTTCCGTCTTTCTTGGAACTCTTCTTAAGAATCTCCAAGATTGCTTTCTTATTTTCCTTCATCCTGTATTAATAAATTAATGTTTCTTTTCGGCTGCAAAGATACGGTGATATTTTCAGATGGGAAAGAAAAAGCGATTACGTGTTTGTGACGATGAAGTTACAACGATATTACTGATATTACAGAAGAATTACGGGTGTTACAAATGTGTGATGTAACATCTTTGTAATACTTATGTTTTACGGTAGAAATATCTTCTCCTTACCTTTGCAGTCGAAATGAAGAAGATGTCTTTCTGCATCAGTAGGAAAAGATTTCATTCGGAATAAAGAAAATCAGATTTACGTGTATATATAATAAGGTAAGAAATGAAGAAGAAAACGTATTTGTTGATGGCACTCACGCTGGTGTCGATGGGAATGAATGCCCAGAATTCAGGGAACAGCTCTTTGGAGAAGGGCATCGAGGAATTCACCAAGACCATGAAAATTGGTGGAACCATCCGCTCCAAGTATGAGTACCAGACCGAAGAAGGGGAGGGACGATTCGAGGTGCGCACAGCCCGCATCAACGTGGCTGGCAATGTAACACCTCAGGTAAGCTACAAGGCGGAAATCGACCTCTGCGACGAGGGTAAGATCAAGATGCTCGATGCCTATACACGCATCAAGCCTTGGAAGACCCTGCAGTTCACCATCGGTCAGGAGCGTGTGCCATTCACCATTGATGCTCACCGTTCTCCTCATTCGCAGTACTTTGCCAACCGTTCGTTCATCGCCAAGCAGGTGGGTAACGTGCGCGACGTGGGTGCTGAAATCGGATACACCTGGAATGTAGGTTTCCCTATCGTGGTGAATGCCGGTGTCTTCAACGGTTCGGGCTTGACCAACCAGAAGGATTACTGGACCAAGGGCGTTAACTATTCTGCCAAGGCTCAGTTCCTCTTTCCGAATGTGAACCTGGTGTTGAGTACCCAGAAGATCAAGCCATCTGATGTCACGGTAACGATGTATGATGGCGGTATCACCTTCCACAAGGGCGGTTTTATTGCTGAGGCTGAGTATCTTTACAAGCATTACAGCAAGGATGCCTTCCACGATGTGCATGCTTTCGATGGTTTCGTATGCTATGATATTCCGGTGGCTAATCCCAAGAGCCTCATCAGGAAGGTTTCGCCTTTGGCACGATATGATTTCATGAGCGACCACAGCGATGGCACCCGATATGGCGGTTCTGATACCGAACTCGGTGCCTTGAAGATCAATGATTACAAGCGCCATCGTGTTACTGGCGGTGTAACCTTGAGCCTTGCCAAGCCATTCATCTCGGATATCCGTATCAACTACGAGAAGTATTTCTATCGCAAGGGTGGCATTGCCAAGACTTCAGAAAAGGATAAGATTGTCGTGGAGTTCATGACAAAGTTTTAATTTTTTTTAGGCACGGATTACACGGATTACACGGATTTTTTTGACTTGCGCAACTTAAAAAACTCATAGCGCCAGCCTCCGTGTAATCCGTGTAATCCGTGCCTAGAAGTTACAGCATTCCCTTAGAGCTAGGAAGCTCGAAGTGATAGATGTCTCTCTTCACCGCCATTTTCAGCGAGCGGGCAAGCGCTTTGAAGATGCCTTCTATCTTGTGATGCTCGTTCTCACCCTCAGCCTTGATGTTGAGGTTCATCTTTGCCGCATCACTCAGACTCTTGAAGAAATGCTTGAACATCTCGGTTGGCATTTCGCCCACCTTCTCTCTGTGGAACTCTGCATCCCAGATCAGCCATGGACGGCCACCGAAATCCAATGCCACCTGGCAGAGACAGTCGTCCATAGGCAGGGAGTAACCATATCGCTCGATGCCACGCTTGTCGCCCAACGCCTGCAGCAGGCATTCGCCCAGGGCAATACCCGTATCTTCAATGGTGTGATGTTCATCCACATAGAGGTCGCCCTTAGTGTGGATGGTGAGGTCCATCATGCCGTGCTTGCCTATCTGCTCCAGCATGTGGTCGAAGAAACCAAGACCGGTTGAAATATCGCATTTGCCGCTGCCATCTAGATTTACCTTGATGTAGATATCCGTCTCCTTGGTGGTGCGCTTCACCTCGGCAATGCGGTCGCCGGCAAAGAGAATCTCGGCTATCTTGTCCCAGTCCATACCATCCTTTCCGAGAATCAGACTCTTGCAACCCAGGTTTTCGGCAAGCTGGGCATCCGTCTCACGGTCGCCGATTACATAACTGTTTGCCAGGTCGTATGCCGGGTTGCCGATATATTCAGTCAGCATGCCTGTGCCTGGTTTGCGCATTGGCGAGTTATCTTCTGGGAAGTGGCGGTCGATATGCTGCTTGCTGAAGTGGATGCCCTCGCTCTCCAGGGTCTGGATGATGAAGTTGTGTACAGGCCAGAAGGTGTTTTCCGGGAAGGAGTCGGTGCCCAAGCCGTCCTGGTTGCTCACCATCACCAACTCGTAGTCAGTGTGCTGGGCAATGAAGGCGAGGTTGCGGAACACGCCCTTGGTAAATACCAGCTTCTCGAAGCTGTCAATCTGCTCATCCTCTGGTTCCTGAATCAGAGTTCCATCGCGGTCGATGAAGAGTAATCTAGTCTGTTTCATGTCTCTTTTTAAAATAAATATGTTAATATGATTAATATTTTTCTATTTCTGCGGTTGCCATCTGCTGCAATCCCATCTTTTCGCTTTCCTTCTGCTTCTTTCTCTCTGCATCAATCACCTGGTACGAACCATATTGGTAGGCCAGCGAGATGCCGAGCCAGCTCAGGGCGTAGAGGATGAGCAGGAAGGTGATGATGAAGACCACAAAGAGGAGTGGGGGGAAATAGCCCGGCACACCGAGTGGGTCGCCTTCCAGTGCTCCCAGCTGTGAGTAGAGCTGGGCGATGATGAGGATGATGGATGGCAGGGCAGCGATGAAGGTAGCGATGCACACAATCATGATGCCCAGAAAACAGGTCATGAGGAAACCTCCCAGATGGCGAAGGATGCGGAGCATCCACTGTCCCTTTTTACGCTTCTCGCCTTTGTTGGCAGAGAGTTGCTTGCGTGGCAGCAGATGCCAGAACGATACCACTGCCATTATCAGGGTGGCTGCGTAAATGATGGTTTGCAGAATGAACGAAGCCATCGGATTCATTTCTCCCCAGTCGTGAAGCGACTTATTGGGGAGGAGAAAGTAGAGCACGATAGCCAGCAATATGGCGAAGGGCACCTGAGTAATCCATGTTTGCTTGACGAACGATTTCGGATCGGCCGTCATGGCGTAGTAGGATGCTCGCATACAAGCAGTTATGCTGCGCTGCTTAAATAATTCATTTACTTCCATAGCTATAATGATTTTATACTACTTACTATTTCTTGTTATTTCTTGCTATTTAAAAGTTTCTTCTGAATTCAGAGCAGGTGATGGCGGTGGCGATGGCCACGTTCAGGCTGTCGGCAGTGGCTCTTCCTTCCGGGAAGTTAGGGATGAGCAGTCTGCGGTTCACCTTCTTGGCAAGAGCTGGCGAGATGCCTTTTCCCTCGTTTCCCATCACGATGAGTCCCCGATTTTCCAGCTGCTGCTGATAGATGTTGTCGCCATCGAGCAGGGTTCCGTATACGGGTACATCTGCTGGCAAAGACTCCACCAGTCCCAGCAGGTTGCCGTATTCCACCTTTACTCTGGCTATGCTGCCCATGGTGGCCTGCACCACCTTGGGGTTATAAACGTCGGCTGTGTCCTGACTGCAATAGATGTGGGTGATGCCAAACCAGTCGGCTATGCGGATAATGGTACCCAGGTTTCCCGGGTCCTGCACGCCATCCAGGGCGAGATTCAGTTCGCTGGTATTGATTTCAGAAAAGCCGAAGTTCTTTTCTTTATCGTTAGCCTCTTCCTTAGCCTCTTCATAAGAGCATCCGGCATCCTGCTTAAACACAGCCAGCACCTGCTGCGGATGCTGCAGGAAGCTCACCTTCTTCAGTTCCTCCTCGGTTACTTCAATCACCTCTGTCTGGGCTGCCAGATGCTTTCCCTTCAGCCATTCGCCGGTGGCCACAATGAGGTCGGCAGGTTGCAGGGCGAGCAGGTCATCCACCACCTTGAACCCTTCAGCCACGAACTTTCCCTCCTTGTTTCTATTCTTCTTCAGTTCGAGCGAACGAATGTACTTGATCTTATTCTTGCTAATCATTTATTGTCGTTTATTGTCATTAATGGATGCAAAGATAACATAAAAAGCAGACAATACAAAATATTTTTCTTAAAACCTTTGGTAGTTTAATAAAAAAAGCATACTTTTGCATTTGATAAGGTGATATTCTGACTTGATATGTTTGAATATTCAAATAAATAACAAATAAAGTATGGAGGAAAGATTATGGCACGACCAATTAGAGAAACCCCAATTCTTTACGGGGATGACGCCAAGAGATTCTTGGCAAATATAGAAAACGTGAAGCCAGCTTCAAAAGAAGAGAAAGAAAGAATTCGTGCTTCTTATGAAGAAATTAAACAGATGGCAGATTTTGTGATGTAAGGAAATTTCGACATGAATACAATTGCTTTAGATAATAAAACATACTATGAGGGCAAGTTCTATATATCCCCTGAGGTGAAGGCCTTGGAGGTAGGTTTTCAATGCCCAAATGATTTGTCTGATGATTATAAGAAACTCAAGTTTCGCAAGTGAGCTCCACACGCCCTGAAAGGGCAGAAGCTCCTAGCCCAGGGCAGCGCCCTGGGTAATCATGGACGCAAGTTTGTCGCCC
>JAIJUV010000529.1 GCA_022732315.1 Prevotella sp. | reverse complement strand
GAACAACGACAAAAATTCAATTTGAACTAATGGAGGCAAAAATACACAAACCCGTTTTAATTGTCATTGCAGGACCTAATGGTTCTGGGAAGACAACAATAACCAGTCGTGTATTACACCACGAATGGCTAGAAGATTCTATTTATATCAACCCAGACAATATTGCACAAAATATGTTTGGCGATTGGAACAATCAAGATGCCGTATTAAAAGCAGCCCAATACTGCCAGGCTCGAAGAGAAGAATGCCTCAACAATAAACATAGTATGATTTTCGAAACAGTAATGTCCACTGCCGAGAAAATTGACTTTATCAAAAGAGCTAAAGAAGCAGGATTTTTTATTCGTCTCTTTTTTGTAGGAACTTCCTCGCCAACAATAAATGCTTCAAGAATTGCTACTAGAGTAATGAAAGGTGGACACGATGTACCGATTACAAAGATTATTTCAAGATATGCCAAATCCATCATCAATTGCGAAATAGCATCCCAATACGCCGACCGCACATACGTATATGACAACTCAAAAGACGGTGTAGAAGCTCAACTTCTTTTCAGAATGACAGAAGGTAAAATATTTAAGGAATACGTGAAGGAGATTCCGGAATGGGCTATAGGCATTGCCAACAAAGAAGAATAGACTAGAAAGGTTTCTCGCTGACAAAAGCATAGCATTACCTTTGCTTTACTGAACTTTCGCATGTGGCTTAAGTACGGGCTGAAGGCCCAAAAGTTCCAAGAAGCAACACGCTCTAAAAGGGCAGAAATAAGACAATTCCTACTTTTGCCCCACACGCTCTGAAAGGGCAGAAATAAGACAATCCCTGCTTTTACCCCACACGCCCTGAAAGGGCAGAAGCCCCTAGCCCAGGGCAGCGCCCTGGGTAATTACGGACGCAAACCTGCCGCCCTGTAAGGGCAAAAGCTTTAAAACTCCAGGCAAAACATAAGGCTTTTGCCCTTTCAGGGCGACTGGCTTGCACACATTATACCCAGGGCGATGCCCTGGGCTAGGAGCTTTTGGGCCTTCAGCCCGTTCTTGAACCACATGCGAAAGTTCAGCAAATAATTGATAAACCGAATACCGTTCTGTTTCGGAAATCTTTGTTTTCCTGGTTTACTGAACGAACATAGGGAGTGATAACTTCTTTAACTTCCCTTTAACTTCTTTAACTGCTTAAACTTCTTTAACTCTTTTAACTTCTGAACTTGCCTTAAATTTGAATCATCTAATATGCAAAACTTCAAGATTTCTGCGTTAATATTTGTTTAAAAATCAGTCCTTTTTCGGTATCGTTAACTTCTTTTATCTGATAATTGTTTAACACAACATAA
>JAIJUV010000120.1 GCA_022732315.1 Prevotella sp. | reverse complement strand
CCCATCGTGTTGCGATTGGTGCTGGTGGATGCCGAGTTCTGGTAACGGTTGCCTGTGGTGAGATATTGCTCGCTATATAGGGTGCTCTCGTTGCCACTGGCATAATGGTTGTACATCATGTTGCCATAGAGGGTGAATCGCTTGGAGAACTTCTTGGCAAAGTTCATCGCCACGTTGTCCTGTCGGTTGTCGGGATAGCGGGAGGTCATGTTCTTGTTGCCACTTCGTGCTATCACGGAGATGTTATCGCCAGTCTGGCGGAAGAGGTTGGATATTAACTCGGCTTCCTTCTTTTCGTTGTTGCCCCTGCCTATGCCAGCCGAAGTAATCAGCGTGCCGTTGAACTCTCGCTTGGTCTGCAAGTCGAGCACATAGTTTTCGCCGCCCTTGCGCACCTTGGTGATTTTCTCCAGTTCGCTCCGCTTGTCATACACCTTGATTTTGCTCACCAACTTGGCTGGCAGGTTTTCGAGGGCGAGGGTGCTGTTGCCGCCAAAGAAACTCTCGCCATTGACATTGATTTCATGGATGGGAAGACCGTTGTAGGTCATCGTCTTGTTCTGCTTTTCGTATTCCAATCCAGGCACTCGCTTCAAGAGTTCTTCGAGGTATGCTCCTTCGGGAGTCTGGAAAGCATTGGCATTGATGACCGTGGTATCGCCCTTCATCTCCACCTCCTTCATGGCAGCAGTAACCACCACTTCGCCGAGGTTGAGCGTCTTAAAGATGGAATCTTCTTTTTGCGTTTCCACAGAGTCGCCATCGCCCTCTGACAAGGCACGACTCTCCCTTACTGTATCACTCGACACAGCATAAGAGAAAGCCCTTCCGTCAGGAGAAAGGGAAGACGATGCCCATACATTTGCTATTGTTGAGAAGGACATGAGCAAAAGCACAGACACATAAGCATACCGTAGCCTCATCTTGGTTTGAATATTCAAAATCGGCTGCAAAGGTACGAAAATCGGTGTATATTTGCAATACCTTGAAGTAGGTAAAGTAATAAGAGACTTGCTAAGGATATCTATTAAAGAAAGTGAAAAATTGAGCAAAAATAATTGTATTTCAGAATTTCAATTTATCTTTCTACCTGTAATCAAAGCGTTCTTTGTATATTGCAAGGTTGTGAAAGAAAAAGAATATAGCTCGTTTCTAAATCGTTAGTAGTTACACTTTTTAAAGTGCTTAACCCACTGACATTCAATTAATAAAAGATTTTATTATAACTCGTAGCCATGAACCTTTTCAAGCTGACCTCCGAGATTGTAGGAGTAGGTGATTTTCTCCTCATCATGATAAATCATCTCCAACAGACGGTTGTGGCTGTCGTAAGTCCATTGCGTCACATAGGTTGCTATCGCCTGGTTAGGCACAATCATCGTGCGACGAGTCTTGGTGACTTCACCCATTTTGCCATAGAAGTATTCAATGGCACCTGTTCCGTCCTCACGGAGCATCAAGCTACCGATACGGTTCTGAGAGGCGTTGCGATCACCGTAGTAATATTTCCGGATGGTCTGGGTAGTTGATACCTGTCAGACGCTGATAGTCGTAATCGTAGGTGATGAACTTGCCTTCCTTTGCAAGGTTGGCTGTCTGCTTTGTAAGCACATTGCCGAGCGCATCATAAGTGAAACTTGTAATGCCGCTTGCAGGATGGTTCACCTCTGTACGGCGGTCACCCATGTTCAAGTAAAATATGCTTTTCCGCCCAAGGTACGTCTCTGCAATCCTGCTCTCCATCCTGCTTCTGTCGCGCCATTAAAATAGGCCGATTACAATGGTACATCCAACGATGACGATGGAAGTCATGATGCCTAAAGCCATCCATCTACAGATGTGCCCGGTCTGTTCTTTGCGTTCCATGTTGTTACTGTTTTCGTTTTTATTACTTCATTATTGTTTTGCACTAACATTTTGAGGCGGCAAAGATAATGGCAGAAAACTTCAAAGACGAATATTTATATACAATATAACAACTTTTATGTATTTTCAAAGAATTACATGACATATTGTTATTATTAACCTGAATTCGGGATAAGAAATCTATTCTTCATTATGTTATTTTTATTTTCTTTTTCAGCTTAGGGGAAGATTGACAATGAATGTACCACCTCTCCTAAACCAAGAAATATCATGATTCATCTATCTAACCTATTCTTAAATTGGGTAAACCAATTTTTGCTTCCCACATTTCGCAAATGTAAACAACTGCGAAGCTCCCAACTGTCGTATCAAGTATGGTGACAACCTCCGTGCACTGGTGACATACCTCAATGTAGTGCAGTGTATTCCGTTCAAAAGGATTGCAGAACTTATATCCGACCTGTCCGGCCAGAATATAAGTGAGGGAACAGTGCAGAACATACTCAAAGAGAATAGCGGCAAGGCCGATAGTGCATACGAGGAAATACGCAAGAGGCTGGAAACAGCGTCTGTCATAGAAGCCGATGAAACAGGTGCTGCGGTAGGAAAGCATCTGCATTGGAACTGGATATTCCAGAACGACCTGCTTACATAAGTGTTCCAGTCAGAATCGCGAGGTCAGAAGGCCATAGATTCCAAGTTTCCAAAGGGACTTCCCTATTCGACACTTGTGACAGACAGACGCCAGAGCTACTTCAAGATGAATGTCAAGGATCATCAGGTCTGTCTGGCTCATCTCCTTAGGAATGCAGAGTATCTGAACGAATTGGATTCAAACCAGGACTGGTCACGAAGATTCATCCAACTGATAGAATACTCTATAAATCTCAGAAGAGAGGGCAACATTACCTCTATAAAGATAAAGGTACTGAAGACTAAGATGAAGAACCTCTTTGGTGAAAGCCTCACGCATTTAGATAACGAGTTTGAGAAATTCAAGAGAGGTATCCTTAAGGCCAAAGACTACCTGTTCACCTTTCTCTCTAATCCAAGTGTGCCATACGATAACAACTACATTGAGTGGGGAGTTAGGAAAATCAAGATAAAACTGAAAGTCGGTGGTTGCTTCCGAACAGACAGTGGTGCCGATGATTTTACCAAGCTGCACTCCATCGCAGAAACTGCTATGAAGAACGGAAATTCTAAATTCAATGCAATTCTTGCTGTAGTACAATAGTAAGACGATTACTCATGCCTATAGGGGTGCTGAGTAGTTACGTTGTAGTTTTTTATGTTAAGATAATACAAAATTCAAAAAAATGTTGTAAAATTTGGGCTGTATAAAGAAATTTATTAAATTTGAAGGCAAAAGCATAAGTAAGAACTTTTGTAGTTGTTCATAAATTACTTCATAAGGTTTTATAAAATGCTTCGGTACAAGATTCTGTCTAGAATAAAAATTACACTGAGATGAAAATCAAAGAATAAAGTTATATTTGTTATAAGTGATAATTGTAACACAAAGACTTTTTGTGGAGAGTTACATATTTATCCGTTAAAAACTTTACTTAAATAAGTTCCATAATGAAAAAAATCATTTTATTTTCACTTATTATAATACAAAGCAACTTTGGATATGGGGGGATATATAATAGATATGTATACATTTTAAATAATGATACACATGTTTATTGTATAGCCAAAGACTCAGAAGACGCTTTAATAGGATTGATTATTGATGAAGAAGGCAATCCTGTGTCATTTGCCTCTATCTCATTGCTGTCAAAGATAAACAGCTCTCTCATAACTGGTGGGGTGAGTGATGAAAATGGTCGTTTTTCCATATCGTGTCCTGATGTCCCAATGGTTGCAAAAATCAGTTGCATAGGATACAAAACTATTGAATTACCTATAACTACAAAGGATATTGGGAATATTCGTATGTCGGCAGACACTAACCTTTTGAACGATGTCATCATTGTTGGACATCGCAAATACATTTCAAGAGAAAACGGAAGACTTACTCTCAACGTTCAAAACTCCAACTTGCAAAATATCGGCAAGGCTACTGATGTCATCAAGTACGTTCCAGGTATGCTTTATACTAATGGCAAATACGAGGTGTTCGGAAAGGGAGAGCCTGTTTTTTACATAGATGGCAGAAAGGTAGCAAACGCTTCAGAACTCTCCTTGCTTTCCTCTTCCAATGTAAAGTCTGTTCAACTTATCACTAATCCTGGGGCAGAATACGATGCTGACACAAGAAGCGTGATAGCC
The DNA here is from genome assembly GCA_022732315.1 of Prevotella sp. The sequence goes on along the minus strand of JAIJUV010000120.1, from coordinate 3,346 downwards.
ATCAGCACCATACACAATAAACTTGATGGTCTTTCTGGCATTGCCAGAGCGGAACTTTCAAGACACAAGAATTTGTCAAACAATGAGGACCTCAACCTCAACATCCACAAGGGAGCATTGGATGTTTTCCTTGCCTATCAGTATGACAATACAAGAAGCAACATTCGCTATGACATCGACCAAACCAATTACGAACAAGATATTTTCCATGAGGTTTCTGCTTCGGAATACTCCGACCGTTCTCGTTCTCACGATTACAGCGTAGGCATGAACTATGCCATCAACAAGAACCACACCATTGGTGGCAAATACATGGGAACATTCTCCAACTATAAGTTGCTTGATTCCCCTTACGACTACATGTTGACTTACAAGAATAATGAGCTTTTAACTTCTACAGACAATAAGACAGATGAGTCAGAAAAGGAAAAGTTTCATAATGTCAATGCTTACTACATCGGCAAGTTGTCAGACAAGTTGCAGTTTAACTTGGATGCCGACTATGTATATTCTCAACTGAAACATCAGCAGCAAGTAACCGAGACAAGCCAAACGGATGCATCTTCGGAATTAACACACATGCAAAACGACCAAAGGAACCGTGCCGTGGCTTTCAAAGGTGTATTTGCTTGGAACATAACCGAAAAACATGGTTTTGACTTCGGCGCAGATTTTAGTAAAATTTCGTCATGGGGAATTTCTGTGAACGAGGAAGGAAAGATAGACGATGACCAATTCAAGAACAAGGAAAACAAATATGCAGGATTTGTATCCTACCGCTTGTCGTCAGAGAAATGGAGGGGAAGTCTTGGACTACGCTATGAGTTCGTACATGCCATCAACACAGACCAAGGTGAGGTAAAAAACAAAACGAATTACTCAGACTTGCTGCCATCTTTCTCGCTTTCTACTTCTTTTGGCAGAGTGGATTTGAACCTCGATTTCAGCAGCAGGGTGAATCGCCCTTCATTCCGACAGTTGAACAACAGTGTCAGTTACAACAATCAATACCATTACGAGCAAGGAAACATCTATCTGAAGCCACAATATGTGTATGATACAGAAGTCAGCATGAGCTATAGCTTCTTTGACTTCAGGTTGGACTATCAGTATATCAAAGACTATATCCATCCTACGGTTGTGGCTATATCTGGTAAACCAGGAACCGTTGCTTGGATGTCAACTAACGCCAAGGATTTTCAGCAGTTAGGAGCGCAATGTGTGGTTTCACCTGTATTCGACTGTTGGCGACCAACTTTGACGGTAGGCGTTTACAAGCCTTTTTTCTCTTTGACATACAATGGAGAAAAGGTAGATTATAATCATCCATACGGTTTATTGGCATTTCAAAACTCAGTGGAACTTAAAAGCGATTGGCTTTTCCGCAGCGATTTCTATTGGAACATCAAAGGGCATCACGGCATCTACGAGCAGAACAGCCATGCCACATTCAACATGACGGTTCAAAAGCAATTGCTCAAGAAGAGGCTAACAATAACGCTGAAAGCAGAGGACTTGTTTGATTGGTCAAAGTTGAATGATATAAAGAAAGTAAATTTCGTGGTACAGAACAGAAAGGTAAACAACTTCAATCGTTGCATTATTGCCTCAATCAGCTATAACTTCAACAGCTTCAAGGATAAATATAACGGCAGTGGCTCAGCAGACGATGAGATAAATCGCTTTTAGAAATCTGGTGCAGGTCATGTGAAAGATAAATATACAGGCGTGGAACTTGATGAGGTCGCTGGTCATTCATGGATTATTGATGGTTATGTAATAGCAACGCTAGATGATGAGTCTCACAATGTTCATGTTAAGGATTTTTATGTCCATAATAATATGGGCTGGGACAGAGCAAATAATGGCTATAATTTGTTAACGGCATTGAGTTCATCGCCAATGGCATACAAGGAAGGCCTTCTCGATTTGATTTGGACATGACGGACGAGCATACCTTGCAAGTCACCGACAAGACAACGGCAGAAGTCCAAACGGCAATACCTGTCAAACAAGATCAATGGAAAATATCTGTTGAGAGTTCAAATGGAAAAAGGACTTGGAGATACTTCACCAAAGAGCAAGTGGACAAGAACGAGGTTCGCAAGAAAGTTGAATCCATCCCTTTCGAGGAAAGGTAGAAATGCAACAATGTCGAGGCAACCATGTTCCAATATATCTTCCATACGAGAAATAACAAGACCAGATACCGCACAAAGATAAAGCATACTTTGCAAGCCATCGCAAGGTGTGCTTGGATTAACATGCGCCGACTTTTCTTGTATGACCTCGAAATGGGTCTCCAGATGGCAACAAAATAGTTCAAAGACCGAATTGCCCCACTTTGGGGCTATATTTAGGCAATAAGAGGCATTTTTGACGCTGTATAAACTGGTCGTTTGCCAACTTGTTGCCAAAGTTAGTTAACGCCAAGGATTGCGTAAAAACTTTCCAAGGCATATATTTAATTCAAATTTAACTCACTTTTAAAAGTGGAGTCAAGTTTATAAATTATTAACGAGTCCTGTTGACCATCTCATGCCCTGGGGGGTACTGAGTAGTTACGATTGTTGGCAATCATATTATGTGGAAATATTTTGTTCATATAATTTTATGTATTGGGATATATATAGGTCGATGACAAAGTATCCAGTCTTCTACAATAAAACATTCGAATATGGACCATAATTTCAATTTCCCGAATATGTAATTTTGAAGTTCATTTTTTTTAATTCATTGTAACTCAATTCATATCTTTTATCAAAGATATTTTGCTTGATTATTTCTTCTTTGGAATATTTATCAAGCGTACTTTGTTTGAAGATTATCACTTGATATTTATCATTGGCCTGGAGTTCATTATCCGGTATTGGTATCTTTCCTATGAAGCTGCTATCATTTTCTGTCTCAATTAATAATTTACCACCAAATACTTCAAAAACATATTGAGGAGTTAAAAGGGTTGAATCTTTAAACATAAATTCCAATGCATAGATTTTTTCACCAGACTTATTCATGATTTGGATATTCTGCCAGTTTACGTCCACGCCTGGATCCTCTGCTAACCATGAGCACGCATTACATATAAGGCAAACTACAAAGAAACTCATTGCCTTGAAAATTTGTTTAGCTTTTTTCATTATATTTCTATCATTAAAATTAATTGCGAATTTAATTATTTATGTGTTAGAATCCAAATTTTAGCCCCATAAAAAGATTATGGGGCTATGTTTATTAAATGATAATAAAATCCCAAAAGACTATTTTTCCTTTAGTATTTGGGAATGTCTTATCTTGATGGCGGGTACCTAATCTTGGATTTATATATTTTGTATAATTCTTATAT
>JAIJUV010000119.1 GCA_022732315.1 Prevotella sp. | reverse complement strand
ACCTTGTGCCCGTTCTCCACCTTAATTAAATAGCAACTCATCTCTCTCCTATCGCTTCAACTGATATTCTACCAATGCCTCAGCAGCCTCTTTCGCCTCCTTTACCAGCGTTCTGCCGATATTGATCCCTTCGTCGCAGAACACCTTCAAGGTAAGCTGGATGGCTCCATCCTTGGTCTTGCTCACACGACCATGCGCCAACTTTCTGATCAGTTCCGACTGAGAGCGGATTCGTGGTTTAATCACGAAATCAAAAGTACCATCCGAAAGCTGCTGGGCAACGCCCTGCGAACGGAATCCCTGCACCTTCTCTCCCCCTCCGTGCTCATTAGGCGCAAAGAGGAAACACTTGCTCTCATCATAGAAAGCCATACCACCCAGCTGCACATGCTGGCAGCCATTATTATTCACCTGCTGATTATTCACCTGCTTATTCTGTCCCTTTTTCATAAAATCTTCAATTAAAATAAGGATGAACGAAAGAAGTGTCGTAAGTTTCAGTTTGCGCAAATTATCCCGGGACAATTCTTACTCCACCTATTTCAATTCAAGATTAATTACCTGCCTTGCTTATCAAGCCTCTGCTTTACTTGCCCAGCTTTTCAATATCCGTTACGAGGATATCCTGATAAACCTGGCCATTATACTCATGAGCCATGAATCTGAGCGTCACCGCCACTATCGTGCCCGGAGCAAACTTGCACTGGGCGATATTGCCCAGCATGGCAGCAGCATACTGGTTCTCGTACTTGCCGCCCAACTCCTGCAAGATGATGTTACATTTCATCATCTGTCCGTTCTCACTTTTCTGGCTCTGCACGGCAAAAGCCTCGCCCTGCTTCACCACTCTCATAATCTGAGCATTCATATTATATAATGAAGAAGATGTTTCAAGATCACCGAACCATTTCGGCGTTGTCTTGTTTCTTCGACGATGCAAAAGTACTGAGATTTCCAAACAAAAGGGTAAAAAAAATCCCCCACGAATCCGTTTGGGGGATGTGGGGGATATACTTTGATATTTTGGGGGATACCTTTGGGGGATACTATCTGAACTTTTCTATCTTTCTTGCATTAATGAAAGTTCCAGGCTTGGCGTATTTGGAATCTTGAAACTCCAGGTCCAACTTATCTGCAATCACTCTATACACGTCACAGCATTGTGGTGCTTTAGAGTCATCAAGCGTCCATTCCGTATAGTCATTATTCTTAAAATATTCATCAATCGCATGAAAATCTTCCTTTGAACATTTCAATTTGGTGCTGAAAGCAGAATTGATTTGGTCAATGAAAAGGCGCTGAGTCTTCTTCTTCAACCAATTCTTGTTGAAGAAAACCTTATAGACGATAAACCAATGTTTCTGTGCGCTGAGGGTATTATCTTCGATTAAGTCTTTAAGTTTGAGCATCAGCTTATCTACATCCACATTCTCCTTAAAAACCATGTTCTGGAAGATGTTTTCCTTCTTGATTTCGCAATGCTCCTGGGCTATCTGGTAAGAAACATACTTATCCAGAAAATCGTTGATATTATCGTAAGTCTGTTCCTTCTTTCCAAGAATATAAACCACAGTCAGCTTAATGTCTCTGCCGTTATTGTGAAAAACGACACCAAACAGAGAACTGAAAAGTTTCTCTTTTCGATTATATAACATTTGGTTTTTAAGTTGGGTTTCATCCGGAAAGAAGAAAGCCTCATCCTGGCTGTCCTGCTTGTAAATACGCTCCAGTCGATTTTCATTCTCCTTGCGGTATCTATCAATTTCCTTCTGGAAAAGGTCTTCGCAATAGGTATCATTGACAAAAGATTGTCTGAAACCATGAAAGCCCTCATCAGCCAAAAGGATGATATCATTAACCATTTTGCGCATTTCTTCACCTTCATAATCCTTATAGGAGGTAAGCGTAGGTTCCAATTCTGTTTTAATCTTATAGAATCTCTCCTTCTTATCATCCAGCAAAGACCATGCTATTTCCCCCTTCAGTGAGTTTAGCAAATCAAAAATCTTTCTTACTTTATCACGCAAGATCAGTTTCCAAGCAGCTATTAATTCCTCGTTGTTGTTTTCGTCTTCTTCTTTTCCTAAAAGGCGGAAGCAAACATTGAAGCGATTAACTAGATTCTCTAGCTTTTCCAAGTGTACTTCTTGTTCGTCGTCCATGATTTTATAGGTTTAAAATGTTGTTGTTGATAAAAATAAGCGGCGTGGGAGTCCCTGTAAGTACCAGTATTAGGGTACCTGCAAGAACCTTCGACAAGGCACAAACAAGTACTGCCCACGCCGTAGAGGAGTGGACGCCTTGCTGTCACCGTCTTCTTGTCGAATTTTGAATTTGCAGGTTCTTAATACTGTAGAAGTGCCAGATAATCAGCGTCTATCGTATTATGGTTACTTTCTGTTTACTTTCTGTTTCTTACTAAAAATTTTAAAGGGTTGATACTACGTTTTCTTCTTCATCTGCCCAGTGGTCGCATTGGCGCATCACGGTTTCCAGCGCCTTCTTTGCACCCTCAGGCGGATACTTATACTTTTTGAGCAGTCGCTTCACCATCACTCGCATCTTCGCCCTGGCTGATTCCTTGCGGTTCCAGTCGATGGTGCGGTTGCGATGTAAGACCTCCGTCAGTTCCCTCGTCAGCGCCACAAACTCCTCGTCGGAGTAAGCCTGCCGCACTCCTTCGGGCGTGGAGAGCGCATCATAGAATGCCTTCTCCTCGGGCGAAAGGCCCAGGTCGTTGCCCTCTGCCTCCGCCTTCTTCATCTGCTGAGCCATCTTCAACAGTTCCTCTATCACTTCCTCGTTGGTGAGCAAGCCCTTCAGATAGTTGGAGAGACTCTGGCTGAGCATGTCGGAGAAGAGGTCGCTCTGAACCACGTTGGTCTTCTGCTGCTGCTTGATTTTTTCTTTCATCAGTTTGGTGAGCAGTTCCACCGCCAGGTTGCGCTCCTTCATGTTCTTCACCTCCTGGATGAAGGCGTCGTCGAAGAGCGAGAACTCTATCTGGCGGTCGCCGAAGAGATTGATCACTCCGTCGGTCTTCACGCTCTGACGAAGCAGGTCGCCGATGCGCTCGTTGATTTCATGGCGGCTGATTTTGCCCTTCTGCGAGAGTTTGAGCATCATCACGCGCAGCGCATCCATGTAGCAAACCTCCGCCTTCTGCTGATCATTCAGAAGCGAACGGCAGAGCGTGGTGGCATTGTGAAGCAGATTGCTGTGCTCCATGAAATTCTTCTTGCGCTGAACCATGGCTGGAGAACTCAGGAAGTTGGCTCCGCTGGTGATGGCGAGGGCTCGCTTCGTATTGTCCTGCTCGAAGAAGCCGGAATAGTCGAAACCATGAAGCTGGTCTCGGCAGATTTCCATCTCTTCCTTCCATTTCACCTTGGCAGTCTTGGCGATGTCGGGGTCTCCAAAGCGGCGGCGGTCACGGTTGGTGTACTGCTGCATGGCACTCTTCAGCGCCTGCGCAATGCCTACGTAATCCACTATCAAGCCACCTTCCTTGCCCGGGAACACACGGTTCACACGGGCTATTGCCTGCATCAGGTTATGACCGCTCATCGGCTTATATACGTACATGGTGGCGAGCGACGGAACATCGAAGCCCGTGAGCCACATGTCTCTTACGATGGCTATTTTCATCTCATCGTCGTTGTCCTTGAATTTTCTTGCCAGTTCCTTCTTGTAGGCTTCGTTGCCGATAATCGGCTGCCAGTCTTCGGGGTCCTGGTTCGAACCGCTCATCACCACTTTTACCTTCTCCGTCCATCCGGGGCGAAGCTCCAGCATCTTGCGGTAGATTTTGATGGCGATACTTCGGGTCAGTGCTACGATCATTGCCTTGCCGGTGAGTTCCTGCGCACGGTTCTGCTCGTAGTGCTGGATGATGTCCCTTACCAGCGTGTCGATGGTGGCGTCTTCGCCCAAGAGTACTTCCAGCCGGCTGTGCTCCTGCTTCGCCTGCCTGATCTGCTCCTCGGTGGCTCCCTCATCGGCCAGGTTGTCGAACTCATCGTTCAGCAGCTTCATCGTGTCTTCGTCGAGGTTCAGGTTCACCACACGGCTCTCGTAATAAACCGGACGGGTGGCTCCATCATCTACCGCCTGACTCATGTCGTAAACGTCGATGTAGTTGCCGAACACTTCCTCCGTGTCTCTGTCGCGGTCGCTGATAGGCGTTCCGGTGAAACCGATAAACGAGGCGCCTGGCAGGGCTTCTCGCATCTTCTGGCTGAATCCCTTCTTCATCGTCAGACTCTTGTTGTCCCAGTGCTCCTCGCCGTATTGCGAGCGGTGCGCCTCGTCGGTCATCACGATGATGTTGCGGCGGGTGGAGAGTGCCGAATCACCTTCTTCAAACTTCTGAATGGTGGTGAAGATGATTCCCCCACTCTTGCGGTTGCGCAGCAGATTACCCAAATCTTCACGGCTCTGGGCGTTCTGTGGTTCCTGACGAAGGAAGTCCTGACAGCGGCAAAACTGACCGAAGAGCTGGTTGTCGAGGTCCTTGCGGTCGGTTACCACCACGATGGTTACTTCGGGCAGTCGCTGCACCAGCTGGTGGTCGTAGAACACCATGGAGAGGCTCTTGCCCGAACCCTGCGTGTGCCAGAACACGCCGATTTTTCCGTTGCCTTCCACTGCCGTACGGGTGCGCTGCAGGGCTTTGCCCACGGCGTAGTATTGGTGGTAGGCGGTTAGAATCTTGGCGTATTTGCCCTGGTTCTTGTCGAAGCAGATGAAGTTCTGCAGAATGTCGAGCAGTCGCTGCTGCTGGAACATGCCGAGGAAGAAGGTGCGATAGTCGGCAAAGAGGGTTGACTCGTATGAGCCGTCTATGGTCTTCCATTCCATGTAGCGTTCTAGCTTGGCGGTGATGGTTCCGGCACGGGTCTCGCTCATGTCGCTGATGACGTTGAAGGCGTTGTAGCTGAAGAGGCTCGGAACGTCCTGCTGATAGTTTCTGATCTGCTTGTAGGCATCTTCTACGGTTGCATCTTCGGAGATGGCGCTTTTCAGCTCCACCACCACGAGGGGCAATCCGTTGACCATCACCACCATGTCGCAGCGCTTGTTCTTATACTCTTCTACCCGCCACTGGTTCACCACCTTGAAGAGGTTTCTTTCGGGGTGGTCGAAGTCGATGAGCCTCATCAGGGCTGTTCGTTCTTCGCCATTCTGCAGGAATCCCACCTCCAGACCGTTTTGCATCCAGAGGGTAAACTGCTCGTTGTTCTGTTCTAAAGTACCGATGCTGATGTCAGTAATTTTCTTAATACCTTCATCCATTGCATCGGCTGGCAGTTGAGGATTAAGCCGTCGCATCGAGGCGACCAAATCGGCACGATAGAAAGGCTCCTTATAGTCGCGCTCCACCTCGTAGCCACATTCGTACGCATAGCCGAGTTCGTCCCGGAACAGGGCAATGAGCGTTTGCTCGTATGCGTCTTCGGTGAATTTCTTGTCGTCTGCCATAATGTTAATATTTTATATTTTCTTTCTCGTTATTTTCTGTCGTTGCTCTTCTTATTCCGGGACTTCCAGCTCGCCTGACATTAAGCGAGGGAGAAGGGTGTCACGGAGAGTGGAGAGGCGGGAGTTCTCATCTGTATTAATTCTGATTTTACTATACAGATTATCTATCACTGGCCTTATTTCATCAAGAACATTCTTAGGCGGTATTGCCACTAATATTTTCTGCATATTGCCTTGACTTAACTTTGCTTGAACAGCTCCAGTCACCAAGAATTTGATATTAGTTATGCTGAGTAAAGCATGTATCATTTCTGTACTGTAGCCATTCTTACCCTGTAGAATATGAGCGTGATTATTAACCCACATTTTCCCCCATACATATTGCATATAAGGTAATCCATTCTCTTTAACAACACTTCCATCTTCACCTATCAGCGTATAAATGCCATCGAAAATATAATCATCAACATAATCCATACATGAAGTCGCCCCATAATATGGATATATTTTATCCATTTTTTCTCTAACATTACCTGATAAAGGCTTTCTCTTTTTATCAAAGATTTCAGCAATATCAAAAAGCCTTCCTACTTTCCATCCTTCCGGAATCATTCCCAATTCACTATCCACGAACTTATCATCCTTGAAAGGCTCAAAGTCAACGAACCAATTTTTGAAAATAGCCTGCGCCATCTCCTCCAAATCAGCATTGATTTTGTTGTTCAACTCTATCTTGCGGTCAAGAGAAGAAAGGATGGAAGCAATGCGGCGCTGTGTTCCAAGATCGGGTAAAAGGATTTTATAATCCTCTATTTGCTTTTGCGAGATATGAGGAATCGCAGAACCTGTATGTATAGAATTAACATAATCAATAAATTTTTTACTAAATATGTTATAATACAGATAATCCTGTTCTGCTAGTTCGTTATGTCTAACACATGCAACTCGTTGAGCAAGTAATAAAGGTAAATCTTCCTCTTTAATTCTTGCTTTATTTTTCCCCACTCTAGAGCCATCCATTCCTATAACAATATCATTAGCTTGTAAGGAATAATACTCTGTTTTATCGAATGGTTCATTCCAACGTTTATCTTTTTCCGTATCCCATCGAAGATTACCTATTGTCACATTATCACCACGAACAACTCGAACTCCCTTTTGGGAATATTTCTTTCCGGGAAAGGGAAACCCAGTAATAATGTTGCACACATCCCCCAATCTTACTTCTTTCCACTCCATCGTATTACCTCCCTAATTTATTTTTCAAATAATTCTTCCGGCTATAATACTCCCTTTCAGCAAGACTCATCGGAAACATAGAGTTGCTTTCTATAGCCTCATACTCATCCTGCAAGTCTTGAAGATGATCTTGTTGCTGCTTCAGATAAAAGTATTCTTGATCTTTTTTCTGCTTGTAGTAGTATTTCTCTTGCTCTTTCTTCTGTTTATTGAAAATCACAACCGAAACAACTATAGCAACCACAGACGCCACTACAGCCAACAAAGAGAAAAGCCCAGAATATTCATTTAAAAACTCCATACTTTACACCTCCCATCCAATTTTCTTCAACTGCAATCTGATTTTCTCTTCCTGCTTCTTGCTTTCCTCAAACAGCTGTTTCAGCTCTCCGGTAAGATTCGTCATTTTCTCCTCGAAAGGCACTCCGTCGCCTTCGTCTTCGGCGATTCCTACGTATCTTCCAGGAGTCAGAATGAAGTCCTGAGCTGCAATCTGCTCGGTGGTGCATACGGCACAGAAGCCCTTTTCATCCTCCAGAGTTCCCTGCTGGAAGGCATGGAAGGTGTCGGTAATCTTCTTGATGTCCGTATCAGGCATCAGTTCACGAAGCTTACGTGTAACCATTGAGCCTAAGTTGCGGGCGTCGATAAACACGGTCTTTCCTTTCTGCGCCTTGTTTCGGCTGATAAACCAAAGACTTACAGGAATACCCGTACTGTAGAACAGCTGCGAAGGCAAAGCCACGATTCCCTCTACCAGGTCGGCTTCGATGATGGCT
>JAIJUV010000118.1 GCA_022732315.1 Prevotella sp. | reverse complement strand
AAAAGACGACACCAAACCAAAAAAATCATCTTGACAACCACCCGACTTTGAACTACGAAGGATGAAATTTTTCAGGGACAACTTCCAGCATTTCCAAAAAACAGTTTACCCATTGACTTGGAGACAAACAAACAATTTGAGCATTAAGGTTTAAACCGAATTTTTCCGAAATTGACCTGACCTGACTTTTCCTGAAAATCGACTTTAAAGCTGTTTTTACAGATAAATCAGGTTTCTCTAACAGACAGGAAATAAATGCTAAGTATTTGGCTTTAAACTTAAAATCAAAAAATAAGTGTTTTCTTTTAATGTTTAACAGGGCTGATTTGACAGTTGGCGGTGGCAAGAAACTTTCAGGACCTACCTCATAGACAAGTTTCAAATCAAAAAAAGTATGATAGAAAACGGTATATGGATTGTAAAGCTTCCTCGAAAATAACTTTTGTGTAGGTTCTAACTGAAGGACAATGGAACCTCCCAGAAAATTTCCAAGACTCTCAAACATCAGGATTTTGAAAATATCGGAAGTAATGCCATAAGGAATATTTGACACCACTTTGAAAGGAAATTTCGGAACTGCAAAATTCCTAAAATCACAACCGACAACTTGAACATTTCGGGCATCTGAAAATAATTTTCGTAAATGTTCAACCAAAGCTGTGTCGTTTTCAATAGCAACAACATTGTTGGCGATTTTTAATAAATGAACAGTAAGAAACCCCTTGCCTGCCCCAATATCTAAAACCGTATCCTGATTACTTATATTTGCTTGTCTTATTGCATCTTTTATTAGCACTTTATCAATAGTAAAGTGCTGACCCGTAAAACGAACGGGCAATTTCTTTTTTGTCATTAGTAACTTCTTACAGGTGAATACTTGAATTCAAATCGTGGAGAAGTGAATAGACAGTATTACCCGACAGAGCAACTATGACAACGTAACGCCTTTACAAAAAAGTCGGCACACGAAACCCATAGACTAATTGTCTTGACCTAAAAGAGATTGGAATTTTCAGGACTGCCTATCACTTAGATAGAAGTCCAAGGTCTGCTGAAATACATAATTCAAAAATTGAAATTGCTTGACTGCAAATTTAGTAACTTTGCTCGACAAATTAACGAGAAAAAAGAGAAATTGAAAACCGACCGCATAACATCACCTATACGCAAGCAGGGGTTTCGTGCTTCGTAGGACAGTTAAGTGGTAAATTTAAAGTTCAGTTCTTCGTAGGAAGTTTAGTGGTTAAAATCCCTGCCTGCGTATAGCTGAGAACCGTTTATATGTTTATATATTTATCGGCTCATGCCCCTACCCCTGCTTTGTTCCTGGCGTTGTTCCTGCCGTTGCCGTTCCTGGTTCATTTGGGTATGTAGTTCTTTGTTCCTGTCTATCCTCTGTATGTGTTCCTGCTCCATTTTATCGAGTTTCTTTATATCGCTTAACTTTCCATTTTTGACGGTGTTTTGATAGTCGTATGAGTTCTTAAAATCACGGTCGTAGTTAAAACCCCTGTCAAAAGTATGTTCACTCTTACGGTAGAACTCATCACGGTTAAAACCGCTCTTTACCGCTCCTTTACTGCTTCCCCTGTGATTAGTCTGCGGAGATAGTTTTTTTGTATTGGTGGCATCCTTACGGCTTACGATTATATGGGCGTGCATCTGCTCTCCTTGCTTATCGTCTCGACTGTAGTGTATCTTGGCATAGTAAACTAAATCTTTGTTTTTTAAGTCTTTGCCAAAATTCTCGGCATACCTGTTCATTATACCCTCGTTTATGTACTGCTTAAAGTTGGCGGTCTGTTCCTCTCTCGTCTTACCCATTGCCTTGATTTCGTCTTTGCTTGGGCTGACTGTAACAACGAAAAATTTACTATCTGTTTTGCTTAGCTTGGCTCTGTTGTTATCAATCTTGTACACTACTTCCCTGTCGCTTACTTTATCTTTGTTATGGGTGAAAAACTGTTCCTGTTCTTGCCCGTCTTTTATTTGCTGTACATCTTCATGGGCAAGGTAATTGGTTACGCCTATGCAACTGCCTGTATTGGCATACGCACCACCCCCACCGCCTTGTATCTTTACGTTCATCAGCCAAATAGTTTACCCATTAAACCGCTTTTGTTCTTTTCATCAACCAAATTAAGAAGCAATTCAAACCCGTGCCGTAAACGTGCGGTTTCATCTGTCGTCAATTTGCTTAAAGAATCGAGTTTAGTGAATATAGGCTTTAAGTCTTTGACCTCTGCCCGAACCCCTTTATAGATTTCGTGGGTTTTATCTTCTAACTGCGCTAAGTAATAATTATTCTCTTTTCTGTGTGCCGTCATATCGGCATACATCGGGCGCAAAATATCCTGTTCCTGTTTCTTCATAAAAGCAAAAAATTGGTCGAGCCGTTTTGTTACTTTTTCCATTTCTGCTTTCGGGGTTTCGTGCTTCGCTGGGTTAATCCCTTGACTCTCGAAATAGGATAACGAAAGGGAAATAAAATCCTTTTTCGTGATACGGTTTGCCTTGCAAAATTTCTCTAACCGCTTGGCATCATCGGGAGATATGGCTACGGTACTGTTTCTTGTATTTTCGCTCATGATATATCAATTTATATATAAAACTATCTTGATACAAAGATAGTTATATATTTTGATATATTGAGCGTTATATAAAAAAACAGGTATGTTTTTTTATAAGTGCCTGTTATACAGGCACAAACCCCGTAGGGCAAGAGGAAAGAACGGGGTTTGCCCCGTTCCCTCTTGCTTTTCCTTTTCTCCGCTTCGCTACGATGGAAAACCCCTCCCCTGCGGTTCGGGCATGGCAGTGACCGAAGCAAGGGGGCAGGGTGTTTTTCAAGTGCGAAAAGGAGTAAAAGGAAACTAAATACACGGCATCGCTCCACACACATTTTTTTTCTCAATCACAAAAACTCCCCCAATGAAGCACGGAACGAATGTCAAGGGCAGACACAAAAAAATACTCTCCGCAGGAGGAAGATTTTTTTTTGGCTGTTCATATACCCTTGACAGTAGAGAAGTGCGGAATTTTCTTTGTTTTTTGATTGAAATAAAAAAATAATACCTATATTTGTGTACCGATTTTGGTACACAATTTAATGAATAAAAAAATGAAAGTCTTAGAAGTTACCAGTAGAGAGTTTAGAGAAAAGCAAAAAACCTATTTTGAACTTGCGGACAAAGGGGAACAGGTAATTATCAAAAGGGGTAAAAAACAAGCCTACATACTTACCCCCATCGCTTCCGATGATATACAAATTTCTCCTGCAATGGAGCTAAAAATTCTAAAGGCTATGCAAGCATCTAAAGAGGGTAGAACAAAAAAAGTTCATTCAAAAGAAGAATTACACGCACTTTTAGAATCTCTGTGATATTTATAATAAAAATCTAATCATGGAAGAATCAAATATCACTTATACGCTCGAATTTGACGAACAGGCATTAAAAGATATTCAACTACTTAAAAAGTCGGAGAAACAAGCCTACAATAAGCTGTTGAAGCTATTAGACGAATTAACAGAACACCCAACAACAGGGACAGGGAAACCAGAAGTATTAAAGTTTGGACTTTCGGGGTTTTACTCCCGAAGAATCACGCAAAAACATAGGCTCGTCTATAAAGTAGACAACGAACAAATAACAGTTCTAATAATCTCGGCTATAGGTCATTACAGCGACAAATAAAAATAATGTGTACCAAATTTGGTACACACCACAAAGGAAGCCTTTCTTTTTCCGCTCCGCTCGGGTTCTGATTTGCTTTTTTTCCCTTTTGTTTTGATTGTATTTAATTGAATTATAGGGGTTTCGCCCTGCTCGCATATAACAAGCTATTTCCTTAAACACTCTATGACTGTTTAAAAAGCATAGCTTGTTATATGCTTATCAAATGTTTTTTCAAGTATTGTAACATTCTGCATATCACGCAATTACAACCATTTTCAAAAACCTAATTACGACTTTTTGAATACTAACTACGACTTTTTGAATACTTTTTTGACTTCTAACTACGACTTTTTGAATACTTTTTTGAATAAAAACGACATAGTATTTTGCAATGTCGTTTTTAAACACTACGTTTGTACTCGATATTTCTAATTACGACAATATGAATACTGAAAAACCAACTGAAAATAAGGAAAATAACCGCTTTACGGTCTATAAAGACGAAGTGTCAAACAAATGGGTTATTGAAGATTCGGAAACCTCAAATGTTCTCTCCTTTACACAGGGTACAGTAATGACTGAGGGATATTTCGCATCATTTAAAGACGGCAAAGTAATGACAGATATGCGGTTAGTCGGTCAGACTATCCGAGAAATGGACGAATTTCTAAAAACAAATTACAAACATCTCTATGGAAACACAACAGAATAAAGACATTATTCAGTCTTATATCCTTACAGTTGCCAAATATGAGTCAAACATATATGTCAAGCGGATTTTAACCCATATAGTTAATGCAAATCAGAACTATATAGAGGGGCAAAGGCTCGGAGGTACTATAATAAACATTGAAGAAGATTTATTCAAGGATAGAGAGTACACCCTTGATGCAAAAGAACTGTTATTAGGACAAAACGATAAGAATTATAAGCGGATTTATGACGCTTTCGATTATCTACAAAGCAAGTTCTTTGCTTATGAAGATTCAGAAATAAGATTTAGAGTGCCTTTTATAACTTCCGTATATGCAAAAAAAAGGAATGGTACTATACGATTTCGCATATCTGAATTGATATATAGGGCATTTACAGACTACACAAAGGGATTTAGAAAGTATGAGTTACAGGTTTCTTTATCCCTTACTTCGGTCTATTCCATACGTTTGTATGAGTTTTTAAGCGGTCAAGTAACCCCACTAACAAGAACTATCGAAGACTTAAAAGAAATGTTTCAGATTCAAGGAAAGTATAAGCAAATCAATGACTTTTTGAAACGTGTAATAGACCCTGCAAAACAGGAATTGGACGAAAAAAGTCCTTATACATTCGAGTATAAAATCAACAAAACAGGGCGCAAAATAACCTCTCTTACCTTGTACCCTGTTTACCAATCAAAATACAGGGATTCAGACCTTGAAAAGAAAGACCTACAAAAACAGATTTCCCCCTCTTGGGATTTGTCAAAAAACACAGTGGACTATCTAAAACACGGTTTTGAGTTTACAACAATGGAGATAAAACAAAATATTGACCTATTGAAAACTGCTCAAAATAAATTAGATAATTTTATATACTTTATGTCGCAAGTAAAACCCCGAGCAAACAGGGCAAAGAACCCCAAAGGGTATTTAATTAACTCAATCAAAAAAGAACTAAATAAATAACTTATGGTCGCATTACTTTATGTCATTGGATTTATTGGCTTATCTGCCTTTATACTCGGTAAAATCTTCTCAAAACCTAAAAAACAAAAGGGTAAAAATGAAATGGATTCTGCCGAATAGCAAGAAGAAAGGGGAGCGGATCAGAACCGCCCCCCTTTTTTAATCTGCAGGAAAGAAATATTTTTCTTCTCCAAAAAAAATACGTCCTGTACTGTCTTTGAGTGAGAGAACAACCCCATTGAAAGGATTTTGTTCTACATCTATGATTTCCCCCTCTATCCAATCGTTTTCCCCTGTCAGCTTTGGGGAAACCTTTGCTTTATCTCCAACTTTCATAACTCGAATTTATTTCTTTTGCTCTCGTGGAGCTTCACATTATCACGGTCGTACTCCCCAACAGAACCGCCACTTTCGAGCATCATTTTAACGTTATGCCGAACGGTTTTGTAATAGTCGTTAATGGTGCTAAAATTTGCCGTCTGTGGCGTGGAAAGGGGTTTTTGCGGTGGTCGCTGTGCCGGTATAAACTTCCTCCGGAATTGGTCGATATTTGATTCAACCAAAATGCCGGCAAATTCCCCAACCCCGAAGCGTAGTATATCTGCTCCTTTCAAAACATCCCGTTCCTGAATGGTTTCCGTATCGCTCCACGTTCGGGAAATCCAATCTGTGTTCTTGGAACTTGTGCCCGAAGTGGTATAGACTTTATCACGCTTCCCGAACTGTTTGCTTAGTTGGTCGGCTGTGATGGACGATGCAACACGCCCGTAAAAGTGATTATTACAGGCTGCAAAAAGTACATCGGCTTTCTCTTTGCCGTATCCGTCCGTGAGCTGTGCAAGGTCTTGACACATCAGAACCGTAGATATTTTATTGCTCCGCCCTGTGTTCGGCAATATTTCGAGATTAGGCACAAAACAGGTCGGTGCTTCATCCAGTAGAACAAAAGAGGGGGTTTTGCTTGGCTGATTCATTAGCTTTGTGGCCACTGTGATAACAAGGCTACAAAGCGGAGCAAATGTACTTGTAAGGGTTGGATAACTGCCAACGGTTAAAAGTATTGGGTTTGCTGGGTCGTTCACATCGAGCGAAAAATCATCCTTTGAGAAAATATACATCAGTTCGGGGGTGTTTATCTGTGCAATTGCTCCCTGTAATGTACCGATAACTCCCGAAACTTGGCTATCTGCCCCCCTTTCCATTGCGTTGTAAATGCTGATAGTCATTTGTGCGGTCTGCTCGTTCTTCTGCAAGGTCTTGAGCAATGCAACATCATTGCTTGTTATCATTGCGAAAACGTGCGGTAAATCGCATATATCGGGGCGTTCTACCCGAAGATACCAAATGCAAGCTGTAAGCAAGTCCGTTGCGCTACGTGTCCAAAAATCGGGTTTTTTAATACTCTCTTTCATCAGATTTCCAATAATGGCACTTGCGTACTCCCTTGCATAACTCGTATTAGGCAAATATTTTGGATTTAACGGGTTTACTCGGTACGATTGAAGCGGATTATTAAAGTTTAGATAGAAATGCCTTAAACCGCTTGAATTTGCCCCTAAAAAGGATTCTACATCATTGGCAAGTGTTGGAAACTTGAAATCGTAAACAATCCCTGCGTATTTCTGCTCAATGTATTGCTTCATCAATGGAACGGCAACGCTTTCAGACTTCCCCGAACCTGCTGCACCTGCCACAAAAACCCCTCTGAATGGGTTATTTAGTATTAATTTCCCTTTTGTTGTTTCCAATACTACGGCATAGGGATTTGTAGGCTTATCTTCTTTGGTCTTTTTACCTTTCTTCAGTACGAATTTCCAAATAACCCAAAACACCCCAAAATACAACGCCCAAACGATTACGGCAAAGAATAAACCGCTTATCCCTGCACCGAAACCCTGCTTTACAAAGGCTTCAAAAGCGTTATAGGTTGCCACAAATGGAACGGCAATAGTAGCCAATACAGGCGGTCCCAAAACGACCGCCAAAAGGACGTATAAACATCCTCTGTTCTTCTTGATTCCTCCTTCTCTCATTGTTTTATGATTTTATAATAATATATATTTATATGTTATGCGGCAGCTTAAAAGACGACACCAAACCAAAAAAATCATCTTGACAACCACCCGACTTTGAACTACGAAGGATGAAATTTTTCAGGGACAACTTCCAGCATTTCCAAAA
>JAIJUV010000528.1 GCA_022732315.1 Prevotella sp. | reverse complement strand
CCTCGTATGGCAGACCTTCGCGCTGAACGCCCGGTACGGCGAACACGGGCTGATGAAATTGGGAGCGGCAAGGAGCCATCCCCGATACCTTATCAACCGGCGGCGGATCACCCGATTATTCAAACGGCAACGAAAGGAAGAAACGACATGAGAAATACATCCAAAATGACAACACTGGAAAACAAGTTCCCGCTGCTGTCGGTGGAGCATGGCTGCATCATTTCCAAAGACGCCGACATCACGGTGGCTTTCGAGGTGGAACTGCCGGAGCTTTATACCGTGACAGGCGCGGAGTACGAGGCAATACACGGCTGCTGGTGCAAGGCTATCAAGGTGCTGCCGGACTTCTGCGTCGTGCATAAGCAGGACTGGTTCATCAAGGAACGCTACAAGCCGGAACTGCAAAAGGATGACATGAGCTTTTTGAGCCGCTCCTTTGAACGACACTTCAACGAGCGTCCGTACCTGAAACACTCCTGCTATCTCTACCTGACCAAGACGACGAAGGAACGTAACCGGATGCAGAGCAACTTCAGTACGCTGTGCCGGGGACATATCATCCCGAAGGAGCTGGACAGGGAAACCGCCGGGAAGTTCATGGAAGCCGCCGAACAGTTCGAGCGCATCATGAACGACAGCGGCTTTGTCAGGCTGCGCCGCCTCTCCACCGACGAGCTTGTCGGGACGGAGAAGTCCGCTGGGCTGATAGAGCGTTACTTCTCGCTCATGCCCGAAGGCGACACGGCCTTGCAGGACATCGACCTCTCGGCAAGGGAAATGCGCATCGGTGACAACCGCCTGTGCCTGCACACCCTCTCCAACGCGGAGGATATGCCCGGAAAGGTGGCTACCGACATCCGCTACGAGAAACTCTCCACCGACCGTTCGGACTGCCGCCTCTCCTTCGCCTCCCCCGTGGGGCTGCTGCTTTCCTGTAACCACATCTACAACCAGTATGTGATTATCGACAACAGCGAGGAAAATTTGCAGAAATTCGAGAAGTCCGCGAGGAATATGCAGTCGCTCTCCCGATACAGCCGGAGCAACAGCATCAACCGCGAGTGGATAGACCAGTACCTGAACGAAGCCCATTCCTACGGGCTGACCTCGGTACGGGCTCACTTCAATGTCATGGCATGGAGCGATGACGCGGAGGAACTGAAGCATATCAAGAACGACGTAGGCAGCCAGCTTGCCAGCATGGAGTGCGTCCCCCGCCACAACACTATCGACTGCCCGACGCTCTACTGGGCGGCGATGCCCGGCAATGCGGCGGACTTCCCGGCAGAAGAGAGTTTCCACACCTTCATCGAGCAGGCGGTGTGCCTCTTCACGGAGGAA
>JAIJUV010000527.1 GCA_022732315.1 Prevotella sp. | reverse complement strand
TTCTCAAGCGGTTCATAAAGGAGCGTTTCGGCGTTGACTGTCTGTAACTTCTGCATGGCTTTCCTCCTTTCGGGCGGTGTCTTTGTTTTCGTTGCACATAGGCGTTGACCTCCTTAAAAATAGATTTACTCCCACGGAAAAAAGTGAGAGTATGTAATGCCGCCAATCCCACACAAATAAAAAACAGATTTCTTTTTCGGGCGGTGTCGGTCACGGTTGGAGATATTTCTTCAATTTCCGCCTTTACTTTCTCCTTTGCAATCGCAACAGATTTCTGTATTGCCGAAGCGGTGCAATGCTCCATAGCGGCGATTTGGTAAAAATTGAACTCATACTCGTAGTAGAGCAGGAAACGCCGCCTTTGTATCTCTGGAAGGCTCCCAACCGCCTTATAGAGCGTTTCATTCCGTTCTTCCTCAACCATGCGTTCATCAAGGCTCTTAGGCACACGCAACGCCCGTCTGTAAAGGGTTTCGTCCCATACCTCGTTAAACTCCCTGTGCCGCTCGTCCCATTAGAAAAGATTCCTGTTCCTGCGCTCCATCTGCCGAAACTCCATAAAGAACTGTTCCGACACTTCCAACTCGTGGGATTTGCCCTGCCCGTCCTTAAAGCTGATAAAATACCTTGTGCCGCTTTCCGTGGATTCCTCCCGAAGCGTGTATGCCTTAACCCTGTATGCCATCCTGTTGTCCTCCTGCAAAAAATGAGTGAGGGGATTTCCATCCCTCACCCAGTAGCCCGCAGGATGGCAGGCTGTTTTAGAAGCTATAAAATTTTCCGCAGCTTCTTCCGCAGATGGTCTAACCTCGCATAGATGGCACCAGTCGTCAAATGCACAAGCGGGGCAATCTCCTTTGTGGAATACCCCTGCATTTTCAGCAGGACGATTTTCAAGGTACGCCCGTCCACCGTGACTAATACTTGATAGAGATTTTCGCTCTCAATCTCTTCCAGTAACTCCGCAACCGTACCCACTTCCGCCTGCCGCTCCCTGCCTGCCATGTCCTCAAGATATTCCGCAACGTCATTCGTCCATCGGTAAAACCGCCTGTTGGAATTGAAGTCTGCCCTGTCCGCCATGCGTATCTGCTCAATGGTCGCTTCATCAACGCCGCACTCACGCAGCAGCTTTTCCTCCGCTTCTTTCCAGATACGCCATTTCCTGTCCTCCCGTCCGTGGTTGTATGCCATTCTTACTTCCTCCAATCAGAATTGATTGAGAGGGCAGAGAAAAGCCCCCTCATCTTCCCAAAGGAAAAAACAAGGGGGCTGAACGCCTTAAATTTTAATTTTCTATTATCTTTCTTAGTTTTATTAGGATTCTGGCTTTGCGTTTGTT
>JAIJUV010000526.1 GCA_022732315.1 Prevotella sp. | reverse complement strand
CGAAGCAAGGTAGTCTTGCCCGCACCATTATTACCTACGAGTCCTATCAACTCGCCCTTTACTATATCTAAATTGTCAATATCAAGAACGGTATTGCCATTATATATCTTCTTGAGATTCTGTATCTTAATCATATTACTTTGAATTTTGAACATTGAACTTTATGATTACTTTGAACTTTATGATTAGTAAAACTATTGAATTCTTCACTCTTCACTTAACTCATGAACTTCTCCATGCGCTTATACTTGTTCTTCTCGAAGATGGCAGCAATCTTGGCGATGAACCATTTGTGGATGGCGATGCTGAAGACTGCCAGCGCTACGCAGGTGATGCACCATGCCGTCTCGCCGAAGAAATGATAGACAGCACAGACACCAGCCAACGGAAAGAGGAAGGCGATGGCATAAAGATTAATCTTTAGATTCGCTCCCTGCATGCTGAACATGGAAGTCTGGAATATCTCCAGACGGGAAGAGAAGAGTGCCGTAGGCAGATTGAAGAGATTGATGAATACTGCCAGACAGAAACCGCTGATAAGCACCTGGATTCCGATTCCTGCCTGCAGGAAAAGGAACGGAAGGGTGAGCAACAAGGCGACAGCACTCACTACCATATAATAATAGAAGCAATTCTGCAGCATCTGCTTCACCTTTACCGGCTTAGTCATCAAACCATGGAAGAAGTTTGCCTCAATACCAAAGGTCCATTGTGATAATACCACCGATGGCAACAGGATGGCACCTACCACATAAAGGGTAGTCATAGCCACCTTATCCCCCATTTCCTGTCCCGGCTCTAAAGGCATCAGGGCGAAGAGATAGGCATCGAAGAGGAAGATGGCGGTAATCATAATCACCATCGTACGGACACGCTTTGCTCTCAATGTGCCGATATATTGCAGACTGAAGAGGTTGATATGGCTGAAACCACGGAACTTGGAAACCTTCTGCTTCTGCTCGTTATAAATCTTTTCATGATAGAGATAGATGGTAAGTCCGGCGAATACCGCTCCGGCAAGGAAGAAGAGGCCCACCCATCCCATCCATACCGGGAAGAAGGAAGCCACAAACATATACCCTATCAGCACGGCAAACATTCCCATCCATCCCAATATCAAAGGCCATTTCAGAATCCACTCTGTTGCCTTGCGGTAGCAAGTGATGTAGATGCCGTCAATATAAGAAAACGCCAGGAACAGAAAGAAGCTGGCAATAACCTCACTTGCAGGCAGGAAATAGATAAATACCGGAAGCATAAGCACCGGAAGCACATAGTTCCAGAAGCTCACGAGATTGGTGGTGAGCAGGAACTTGTTCCAGATTTTCTCTGGCACAGGGCGCGACTTCAC
>JAIJUV010000525.1 GCA_022732315.1 Prevotella sp. | reverse complement strand
GCTTGCGACCACATTCTCTTCGGAACAGATGACAAGGAAAACGCCAGCGGTACACAGATTGGCAACGGCGACCAGGAGTTCGTCTTCACAGGCAAGCAGACTTTAAAGAAAGGCACTTATCTCCTCAAAGGATGGGTATATATTGCAGAAGGTGCTGAGCTCACCATCGAACCGGGAACTATCATCAAGGGCGACAAGCAGACCAAGGCGGCACTCATCGCAGAGCGTGGCGGTAAACTCATCGCCAAGGGTACAGCCACAGAGCCTATCGTCTTTACATCTGAAAAGGCTGCCGGCAGCAGAAAGCCTGGCGACTGGGGTGGCATTATTCTCTGCGGTAAGGCTAAGAACAACCAGACTGAGCAGCAGATAGAGGGTGGTCCTCGTACCAAGCATGGTGGCGAAGATGATGCTGATAACTCAGGAGCCTTGAGTTATGTACGCATCGAGTTTGCCGGTTATCCATTCCAGAAGGATAAGGAGATCAACGGTTTGACCTTCGGTTCTGTAGGTTCCGGCACACAGATTGACCACGTACAGGTATCTTATTCCAATGATGATTCCTTCGAGTGGTTTGGTGGTACCGTAAACTGCAAGTATCTCGTAGCCTACAAGGGCTGGGATGATGATTTCGATACCGATAACGGTTTTTCAGGAAAGGTGCAGTATGGTCTTTCACTGCGCGACAGCAAGATAGCCGATACCTCTCAGAGCAACGGTTTCGAGAGCGACAACTGCGCCGATGGTGCTACCGTGGATCCTCGTACCAAGGCAACTTTCTCTAACATCACCTTCGTAGGTCCTAAGGTATTGGATGACAAGTTCCAGAACACCACAGACTATATCACTGCCGGAGCATACAATCCAAACAACGGTTCAGCCCTCGGCAAGTTCCAGGCAGCCATGCAGATTCGCCGTTCTTCTAACCTCAACTGCATCAATTCGGTGGCCTTAGGCTGGCCTATCGGTTTGATTATCGATGGTGAGAAAGGAAATACCGTACAGGATGCCAAGGATGGCAAATTCAAGCTTCAGAATGTATATTTCGCAGGTATGGATGCCGTTGGTACTGATGCTAACAAGAAGTATGAGGATTACCTCTATGATGCAGCCAACAAGAAGGATCTCGACAAGAATCAGAAGTCATACAGCAACACCTTCTTCTTCTCAGAGCCAAGCAACAAGTATTTTGACAGTTGGGCTTCATTGGTTGGCACAGATGGTTATACTCCTATCGCCGGCAGTCCGTTGCTTGGAGCCGCAAGTTTCGCCGGCTGGACAGGTTTCGACACCGTAAGCTACATCGGAGCCTTCGATGGCAGCAACAACTGGATGAGCGGTTGGACCAACTT
>JAIJUV010000524.1 GCA_022732315.1 Prevotella sp. | reverse complement strand
CCTCAACCTTGTAGATTTCATCTACGGATGTTGGCTCTGCTGCAGCGATATAGCCATAGCCTGTTTCAGGGCGGCTTGGCTTGATACCGATAGTAACGATGGCGTTCTTATCGGAAGTATAGCTCAATGCCTTGCTGAGTACTCGCTGATACTCCGAGGTGTTAATGACCAGGGCATCGGATGGTGTCACCACGATGTTGGCATCAGGATGCTTCTTCTGGATCTTCCAGCATGCATAAGCAATACATGGAGCTGTATTGCGAGCCTCTGGCTCTGCTAATATGTTATCTACTGGCATGTCAGGGATTTGCTCCTTGACAATGCTGATATATTTCTCGTTTGTCACTACCCACATGTTCTCGACAGGACAGATTGGCTTCAATCTATCTACTGTCAATTGTATGAGGGAACGGCCGACTCCCATCACATCTATGAACTGCTTTGGGTAATCGGGGGTTGACATAGGCCAGAAGCGGCTGCCTACGCCGCCAGCCATGATTATGATTTGTGTATCGTTGAAATTATGCATTGATCTTGTTAATTATTTCGAAAACCTACCCGTCCTTCCTTACCGTTAAGGAAGGCTTCACCTTTCTCACCAAGCCTCTCTTCCCTCAGGGACGAGAGGATGTAACCGCCCTCCGGTGCTCGGAACCGCTGCGCTATAAGGTTGGCGGACCAATCAAAGGTCTCGCCAGATTGTGCGGGATGGGACCGCCTGGTGCTGCAAAGTTACATATTACAGGATATTGTAGTGCAACTACTCTGTATCTCGATTGAATCATACTTTTTCCCTTTCACGTTAATTTGTTAGTTAATTCAGTTCTAGCCACTCGTGTTGAGGCATCTCCTTCTGAATGACGGTGCAAAGGTAGGGCTTTTTTTCGACTCACTCTGAACTTTCGCGAAGATTCGCGAAGATTGGCAAAAAAAAATTTTTGAGTTCAGCAAATGACTTAGATAGAATTCTCAGTGACTTAGATAAATTTCCCAGTGACTAAGATAGAAATCTCAGTGACTAAGAAACGACCCTTGTTTGTGTGAAAGCAAGGTTGTGATGTGAAGGCTTGGTATCGAAAAACTAGTTTTCTAATACTAAAAACCTATATCTAAAACCTTGATATTCATTTCGTTTACCTTTATAACACGCTGTATATACAAAAGTCTTGAGACCTAGGGTTCACATCACACTGTTGAATCAGACTTCATTCGAGGTTGATTTCGGTTGATAACGGTAGGGGGCACAATAATTGTTATATGCCCCACCTGTCCCTCCCCAGCGGGAGGGTCCTTACCCTATACCCAAGCCCTAAATCCCTACCATAGGGATTAGGGATGTAACCGCCCTCCGGT
>JAIJUV010000523.1 GCA_022732315.1 Prevotella sp. | reverse complement strand
GGATAGGGTACAAATCCCTTCACCCAGTGTGAAAACTCATTTCTGTTATGTGCCGCATATTCTACAAGCCATTCATACGCTCTGCCAAACTTCTTACCCTTGGAGAAGCGTTTGTACTTACGCATCACCTTTTCGAAGTATTCCTTTGTTTCCATAATTCTGATTTTAAGAATTCGGATGCAAAGGTAAATACTTAATGTGTTAAAGCCTTACGCTGTAATGGTGATATACCTATATATTTACGATCACTATGTAAGCATCCAATCCCTAAGGCAATAGCACTCCATCCCCAGTGTTTACTGGGGATACAGAGTATTTAAAGAAATTAGACTTTTTCGATTTTTAAAGCAGCTTTAACTAAAAGTGCTTCTGTCATCAAGGCATGATACTTCCACTTCAACACATAAATCGGAAGGACACCTCAAAAACTCTAGACAGAAAAACTCTGGTTCTTGTCTAACTACTGATAATACAAATGGCGCATTGTATTAATACGTTTTTCAATTTGAAGTTAACTTCTTCAAATCATAATACATGAGGCGCGTATGCAACGACTTTGTCATGTCATACCCCAGATTCTCTGCTTCTTGCTGTTCCGTCGAAAACAAAAACAAGAATTCATTCTTTTGATAAAAATCCAATGGAACCATACAATTATAGGCATCAACTATCAAAAAGCGGCATCCTGTTTTATGTTCTTCATCTATAAACCAAGATTTAATGAAATCCAATAATTCTGACCCTATACCTTGATGACGAAAGTCAACATTAATTCCAAGCCTTCCAATAAGTACAGCAGGATATCTACGCATTCGTTTCTCTCTAGGAATACCATGAGACAGTTTACGACCACGACTATTAGGTATGACATCTACTCTAATACTATCATTAGACAAAGTAAACATACAAACAATGGTTTTAGGATCATCATCCAGCACGAAGCAATAAGTTTTACCAAGCAATTCTGCTTTATAACGCATTGCATCATGTAGAAAGAAATCATCCAAATCCTCATCTCCACAAGTAAAAGGATGGCAAGTCGAAAGAATCTCGTCGTCCATCTTTTTAAGTTTACACTTATCTAATAAAAATCCCATAATTACATTCCTGCTTTTTTTAATATAGCACGAGCTATAGCTATTTTCTCTGAAAAATCAACACGCTCTTTACTTTTCATAACCTCATCAGCATTGTTGATAAAGCGAATAGCTTCATCACCATGAAGAGTCGGAATAACCTTTATATCTATTGCCATAATCTTATCTCCTATTATTTAGTTTATATAACTCTGCCGCAAAATTACGCTTTTTCCTCGAAACCACCAAGAAAATCAAAAGAAATCTGCAACTCATCAGC
>JAIJUV010000522.1 GCA_022732315.1 Prevotella sp. | reverse complement strand
AATGATTTATTTTCTATCTAAAATTTTATTAAACCGACTAAAGACTCCATAGTTTGTGTGTTTGACTTACTGTTTATATCTATCTTCTCCTAAATATTTTTCTAGTCATTGCAATATAAAATTGCTTATACAGTCTCTCCCTTAAGAGTCCTGGTATTCTGGATAATATACAGAGCGACCGATATGACCATCATTATAGCGCACAAACCAATCAACAGATCTGATACCATCGGTGTAATTTGGAACCATATAATATGCACCGCTGCAGTTCCATATAATAAAAAGGTTACTATCTTTCCATGCCAGTCTGCACCATGTACTTTTCCTGTCTTTCGTATCACAAGACATCCACTGACTACCATATACAGCTCCTTACCTGCCATTATTACGATTAAAAGAAGCACATGCGGAAAACGAGTAAACAGACAGATTAACATCGCTGCCTGTGTCAGCTTATCAGCCACCGGA
The DNA here is from genome assembly GCA_022732315.1 of Prevotella sp. The sequence goes on along the minus strand of JAIJUV010000522.1, from coordinate 889 downwards.
TCAAGTATTTTTCCTAAATTACTAATCCTATGGAATCTTCTTGCGATATATCCATCAGCAAGATCCGTAAGACCAGACAGCAATAAGATTTCACCAGCTAACAGAGGATTTTTCTTTACACAATAACTCCATATAATTACCGGAATCAGACAAAGCCGAAAAAAAGAAAGAAGATTAGGAACCGTAATAATTCTATTCAAATTTTCTTCCTGATTCACTTCACTCTGCATGTACGGTCACATCACTTTCCTTTTTTTTAGACATAAACCAATAAAATATAACACAAAATGCTAAAGCAAACACAACACCAAAAACATTTTGAATCACTCTAAGACTAACCGCTCCTTGTAGTCCATAAGTCTCTGCAGCAATGGCTAAAGCACCAAATGTGTTAAATACTGCCTGCCAGCCATATTGTGCTGAAAATCCTACACCGATTCCACCAAGAATTCCTATATATGCATAGATTGACGAAGGAAGCAGAAAATATAATACTGTAAAACATATAACACCTGCAATATTTCCGACAATCCTTTTACGGACTCTGTAGTGCATATCTTCCATAAACGGCAAAATCGTGGACATGGCCGCAATACCAGCCCACATTGCACGTGGCATATTACAAAGTTCTGCAATGCAAAGGACAATCGGTACGCATAAAATCTGACATATCTGCCATTTTGTTCTGGAAGAAGTGATATCAAATTCTTGTATCAGATCTTTCAGATTTCTTTTATAAGTTCTGTTTTTATGATTTCGATAAAATACGAAGCAGGTAAGTGCTGCACCTAAAGCCATTCCGACTAATCGCATCTGATAGCTTTTTCCCGTAACATCATAACCATATAGCAGCAGATACCCAAGAACCAATGTAGATTGATTAAACATG
>JAIJUV010000521.1 GCA_022732315.1 Prevotella sp. | reverse complement strand
GCGCTGAACGGCGGAATCATCGATACGGAAATCAACTGCGAGACTTTCTGGCTGGAGATGGTTCGCTACTACTCAAACATTGTGGGTAAGTATGGAATCCCTGTTCAGAATGCATTGAAGAAGTTGGCTGGCGTGGAGCTGGATTACATCTGCTCAACCCATGGTCCTGTTTGGCATGAGCATATTGAGAAGGTTATCGGCATGTATGATAAGATGTCGAAGTACGAGACGGAGCCAGGCCTCGTCATCTGCTACGGCACCATGTACGGCAACACCGAGCGTATGGCTGAAATCATCGCCCGTGCGGCAAGCAAGGCTGGCGTGAAGAACATCGTGATGTATAATATCTCGAAGACTCACCACAGTTACATCCTGCGTGACATCTTCCGCTACAAGGGTCTCATCGTGGGTGCTCCAACCTACAATGCCGGTCTTTATCACGAGATGGAGGTTCTCCTCTCTGAGCTTGCCAACAAGGACGTCAAGAACCACCTCCTTGGCTGGTATGGTTCTCATTGCTGGGCAAGCAAGGCTGTGGCTAAGATTCAGGAGTGGAACGAAACCAAGCTCCACTACGAGCCAGTGGGCGAGCCGGTGGATATGAAGCAGGCGATTACTCCAGAGGTAAAGGCGCAGTGCGAGGCTCTGGGTAAGGCAATGGCTGAAAAGCTGCTGGCAGAATAAAATCCGAATCTATTCATTCCGAATGAAAGGTTTCGGGTGAAAGTATTCATTCGGAATGAAAGATTTCTGGTTTTTCTCGATGACTATTGTATATTGAGGGAGTAATTTGGAAAAATATTGAAGCCGCAGAATAAAGTTTAAGGGCGGAAAGACAACTGGGGGTTAACAGAGTTAACAGTTAACAGTTGTTTCCCCGCTCTTTCTTTGTTTTCGAGCATTCATTTTCCATTCTTGTGTGCCCCCACATCTATCTTTTTTGCTTTTCTCTCTAAAAAAGTTCCTGGAAAAGGAGTGGCATTTCAAATATTTTATATACCTTTGCACTCAGATACCCGTTCTGCTCACGCCGAGTTGATGCTTTCTTTCTCAAAAAGAGAGATTGTTGAGACGAGGACTTGGGAGGGTAGTGGTATCATGACATAATATTAAAGTGCGTTTACTATGCGCTTAGTTCTTGACGAACTGAAACCTGGCAGTTTCAAACTCATGTCAAAGGCTATGCAACGGTAGATGCTCTCGGGATGTGTATATCCACATCTCTCTACTGATGTGGCACCCTACGCAAAGTAGGGTGTCCAATTCGGTATAGGGATAAGTGTATCATATCGGCGTGGGCTTCGAAGTTGTTCGTTTCGACATGATGGGCTTGCCAGGGCCTCAGTTCGTGAAGCGAGCAA
>JAIJUV010000117.1 GCA_022732315.1 Prevotella sp. | reverse complement strand
TTGCAGGACATCGCCGTGAAGTGCGTCCGTCACCTCAACATCGTGGGTGAGTGCAACATCCAGTATGCTTTCAACGCTGAGACCAACGACTATCGTATCATCGAGATCAATGCTCGCTTGAGCCGTTCTTCTGCCCTCGCTTCTAAGGCTACCGGTTATCCGCTCGCTTTCGTTGCAGCTAAGATTGCCCTCGGTTATACGCTCGACCAGATTGGCGAGATGGGTACTCCTAACTCAGCTTATGTAGCTCCATCACTCGACTATATGATCTGCAAGATTCCTCGTTGGGACCTTACCAAGTTTGCCGGTGTAAGCCGCAAGATTGGTTCTTCCATGAAGTCTGTAGGCGAAATCATGTCTATCGGCCGTTCTTTCGAGGAGATGCTCCAGAAGGGTCTCCGTATGATTGGTCAGGGAATGCACGGTTTCGTAGGCAACGACCACACCAAGTTTGATAACCTGGATGAGGAACTTTCTAACCCTACCGACCTCCGTATCTTCGCCATCGCCCAGGCTTTGGAGGAAGGTTACACCATCGAGCGCATCGAGGAGTTGACCAAGATTGACCCTTGGTTCATCGAGCGCATGAAGAATATCGTAGATTACAAGCACAAGCTTTCTGAATATAATACTCTGGAGGAGATTCCTGCAGAGGTATTGCGCGAGGCTAAGGTATTGGGCTTCTCTGACTTCCAGATTGGCCGCTTCGTATTGAAGACTCAGAACACCAATATGGAGAAGGAGGTGCTGGCAGTTCGTGCCCAGCGCAAGAAGCTGAACATTCTGCCTGCCGTAAAGCGCATCCCTACTGTGGCTAGCGAGCATCCTGACCTCACCAACTATCTCTACATGACTTACGCCGTAGAGGGTTACGACATCAACTACTACAAGAACGAGAAGTCTGTCATCGTTCTCGGTTCTGGTGCTTACCGCATCGGTTCTTCTGTAGAGTTCGACTGGTGTTCAGTTAACGCCATCAACACAGCCCGTAAGTTGGGTTACAAGTCAATCATGATCAACTACAACCCGGAGACCGTATCTACCGACTACGATATGTGCGACCGCCTCTACTTCGATGAGCTTTCATTCGAGCGTGTACTCGATGTCATCGACCTGGAGTCACCACGTGGTGTGATTGTTTCTGTAGGTGGTCAGATTCCAAACAACCTGGCTATGAAGCTCCATCGCCAGTCTGTGCCAATTCTGGGTACATCTCCAGTAAACATCGACCGTGCCGAGAACCGCGGTAAGTTCTCTGCCATGCTCGATAAGCTGGGCATCGACCAGCCTAAGTGGAGCGCACTCACATCAATGGAGGATGTTCAGAAGTTCATCGACGAGGTAGGCTATCCTGTGCTCGTTCGTCCATCTTACGTTCTTTCCGGTGCAGCCATGAACGTTTGCCACGATGATGACGAGTTGCGTCGCTTCCTGGAGGCAGCTTCTGAGGTTTCTAAGGAGTACCCGGTTGTTATCTCTCAGTTCATGACCGAGACCAACGAGATTGAGTTCGACGGTGTGGCTCAGAATGGTGAGATTGTAGAGTATGGTATTTCAGAGCACGTAGAGTATGCAGGTGTTCACTCTGGTGACGCTACCATGACCTTCCCAGCTCAGCAGATTTCCTTCGCTACAGCCCGTCAGATCAAGAAGATTTCACGTGCCATTGCCAAGGAGCTCAACATCTCGGGTCCTTTCAATATTCAGTACCTGGCTAAGGGTCGCGATGTGAAGGTTATCGAGTGTAACCTCCGTGCATCCCGTTCATTCCCATTCGTGAGCAAGGTGTTGAAGCGCAACTTCATCGAGACGGCTACCCGCATCATGCTCGACGCTCCATACCAGAAGCCAGACAAGTCTGCCTTCGATATCGACCGCATGGGTGTGAAGGCTTCACAGTTCTCATTCGCCCGTTTGCAGAACGCCGACCCAGTTTTGGGTGTGGATATGAGTTCTACCGGTGAGGTAGGTTGTATGGGTGATACTTTCGAGGAGGCACTGCTCAACTCATTGATTGCCACCGGCTACAAGATTCCTTCTAAGGATAAGGGCATCATGCTTTCAAGCGGTGGTGCGAAGGAGAAGGCTTCTCTGCTCGACGGTGCCCAGGCGCTGGTGAAGAACGGTTACACCATCTACGCTACAGCCGGTACAGCGAAGTTCCTGAACGAGAACAACGTGAAGGCTACAGCCGTAGGATGGCCTGATGAGGAGCATAAGGATATTCCTAACGTGATGCAGATGATTGCCGACCACAAGTTCGACCTCATCGTCAACATCCCTAAGAATCACACCAAGCGTGAGCTCACCAATGGTTACAGAATCCGTCGTGGTGCCATCGACCACAACATTCCTCTGATTACCAATGCCCGTCTTGCTTCCGCCTTCATCGAGGCATTCTGCACATTGAGCCAGGATCAGCTTCAGATCAAGAGCTGGCAGGAGTACGAGTAATCTCACGCAAGGATTTACCCACACGCCCTGAAAGGGCAGAAGCTCCTAGCCCAGGGCAGCGCCCTGGGTTAGATAACAATCAGCAAGGTCGCCCTGTAAGGGCAAAAGCTTTATATATTTGCTAGGTATTTTAAAGCTTTTGCCCTTACAGGGCGACTTGTTTGCGCCATAAGGTTACCCAGGGCGCTGCCCTGGGCTAGGAGCTTCTGCCCTTTCAGGGCGTGCTGCCAAAAACTTGCTTCTGTCCTTTCCCTTCAACAGATGACCGTTGGTTCAGGGCAGCAACCTTACGGGGCTTTTTTATTCCCCGCCATGAGAAAAAGAAGGCGAAATGATGGCTATCTCATTATTTTATTGTACCTTTGCAAACAGAAATAAAAATTAAGAATGATAGTTTGTATAGCAGAGAAACCTAGCGTGGCTAAGGACATCGCCCGAATCATCGGGGCTACGTCGGCGCGCGACGGTTATATGGAAGGTAATGGTTACCAAGTAACATGGACTTTCGGCCACCTTTGTGAGCTGAAAGAACCGGACGATTATACTCCGATGTGGAAACATTGGAGCCTTGCGGCGTTGCCGATGATTCCACAGCGCTTCGGCATCAAGCTCATCAACGATGAAGGCATCAAAAAGCAGTTTGCCACCATCGAAAAACTGATGCAGGCTGCCGACAGCATCATCAACTGCGGTGACGCCGGACAGGAAGGAGAGCTCATCCAGAGATGGGTGATGCAGAAGGCGCAGGCAAAATGCCCCGTCAAGAGACTGTGGATTTCATCCATGACCGATGAGGCCATCAAGCAGGGATTCCAGGAACTGAAAGACCAGGGGGAATATCAGTCACTCTATCTTGCCGGACTTTCCCGCGCCATCGGCGACTGGATTCTCGGCATGAACGCCACCCGACTTTATACGTTGAAATATGGTCAGAACAAACAGGTGCTCAGCATCGGTAGAGTGCAGACCCCTACCCTTGCCCTCATAGTAAACCGCCAGAAGGAAATCGACAACTTCGTTTCCGAACCTTACTGGGTACTCGCCACCATCTATCGCGACACCCAGTTTACGGCTACCAGCGGCAAGTTTACCAGCAAGGAGGAAGGCGAGAAGGCTTTCAGCACCATCGCCGGCAAACCCTTCACGGTTACGGATGTAAGCAAGAAAAAGGGAAACGAGGCACCCCCTCATCTCTACGACCTCACCTCGCTGCAGGTGGATTGCAACAAGAAGTTTGCCTACTCTGCCGATATTACGCTGAAACTCATCCAGAGTCTCTACGAGAAGAAATATACCACTTATCCTCGTGTAGATACCCAGTTTCTCACAGACGATATCTATCCAAAATGTCCGCAGATTCTGAATGGTGTGAGCCAGGCAAGAATAGCCAGTCAGCAGAAATACCTGCCACTCATCCAGCAGCTCGCCGCCACCGGCAAGAAGTTGCCTAAGAGCAAGAAGGTATTCGATAACAGTAAGGTGACCGACCACCACGCCATCATCCCAACCGGAGTTCCGCCAACCGGACTCACCGACATGGAGGCGAACGTGTATGATCTCATCGCCAAGCGATTCATCAGCGTGTTCTATCCGGATTGTAAATTCTCTACCACCACCGTATTGGGCGAGGTCATCAACGAAGATGGTCCAAAACCGGAAAAGATAGAGTTCAAGGTGAGCGGTAAGGAGATTCTGGAACCAGGCTGGCGAGTGGTCTATGCCAAGGATGCGAAGAATGCCGATGATGACGATGCAGATAATGCCAACGGAAATGATGGCGGAAATGCAGGCGATGGAAACGGAAACGGCACCAAGAAGGAAGTGGTAGAAGAAAGAACCCTCCCCTCTTTCGTGAAAGGCGAATCGGGCGACCATCAGCCTACCCTGACGGAGAAATGGACCACGCCGCCTAAGTATTACACCGAGGCCACCCTGCTCCGTGCGATGGAGACAGCCGGTAAATTCGTGGAAGACGAGGAACTTCGTGCAGCATTAAAGGAGAACGGAATCGGTCGTCCATCATCCCGTGCCGGCATCATCGAAACCCTCTTCAAGCGCCACTACATCCGCCGCCAGCGCAAGAACCTGATGGCAACAGCTACAGGTATCGAACTCATCGACACCATCCACGAGGAACTCCTGAAGAGCTGTGAGCTGACCGGTATCTGGGAAAAGAAGCTCCGAGACATCGAGCACAAGACCTACGACCCAGCCGAGTTCATCAACGGTTTGAAAGAGCAGATCAACAAGATTGTCATCGATGTACTATCGGATAACAGCAGCCGAAGAGTAACCATCATGACGGAAGAGGATCTCAAGAAAAAGCCGGAAAAGAAGAAAACGGCGGCAAAGAAACCAGAAGCGAAGAAGGCACCAGCCAAGAAAAAGGATGACGCTACTGCACAAAATGCAGATGCGCAGAATGCAAATTCACAGAATGTAAATTCGCAGAATGTAAATCCTACTCAGCAGGTTCCAGCTATCGACCCAATGGTAGGCAAGCCATGTCCGCTCTGCGGCAAGGGCGTCATCATCAAGGGCAAGACCGCCTATGGTTGCAGCAACTGGAAATCCGGCTGCCAATATCGCCAGCCATTCTCGCAGATGTAATAAGATATAGCTCAAGTTTCGCAAGAAACCTCCGGTCCCCGAAGGGGGCCAACTTTCAATAACCGCTGGTGGAATGACCGAAGGTCATGGAACCTGCGGACAACCATCAGGAGGGAAGAAGCGTCCCCAAAGGGGGCGAACCACATCCAGTCTTGCTCCTGTTCGCCCCCTTCGGGGACGATTGGTGAGAGTATGTCTGCTATCCGCAGGTTCCATGACCTTCGGTCATTCCACCAGCGGTTATTCACATTCGCCCCCTTCGGGGACGGTAAGTGAGAACCAAGAGGTCTGACATCGAGGGACGGCAGGATGCTACTTGCGAAAGTTCAGTAAAATAATTAAGTTGTTCCATTATGAAGCAAATAAGATTTTATCAAATCATAACAGCCGTCTGTTGCCTCCTCCTAATCAGTTGCGGCATCGACAAGAACCTGAAGAAGGGAGAGAAGTTCCTGGCTTTAGGCGAATACTACGATGCTGCCGACCAGTTTAAGCAGGCTTACACCAAGACGCCTTCCAAGGAACGTGCCAGCCGTGGCAAGATAGCCCTGAAGATGGCGCGCTGCTACGACAAGATCAACTCCACACCCAAGGCGATTGCCGCCTATCGCAATGCCATCCGCTACAACCAGGCTTCCATCGACGATCGCCTGGCTTACGCCCGTCTGCTCCTGAAAAACGGAGAATACAAGCAGGCGGAAAAGGAATTCAGAATCCTCGTTGATTCGCTTCCCGACAATGTGCTTGCCCGAAACGGCTTGAAATCGGCGCAGCTCGCCCCTACATGGAAGAAGGAAGGAAGCCGATATAAGGTGAAGAAGATGGATGTGTTCAACTCCCGAAGAGACGATTATTCGCCGATGCTTCTGGGCGATGAAGCCGACCAGCTCTATTTCTCCTCTACCCGCAACGAGGCGCAGGGCGATGAACTCAGCGGAATCACCGGCACCAAGGCAGGCGACATCTTCCTTTCTGAAAAGGATGACAAGGGAAAATGGAGTAAACCGGAAGCCATCGCCTCGGGCCTCAACACCGCCTACGACGAGGGTGCCTGCTGCTTCGCTCCCGATGGCAGGGAGATGTATCTCACGCAATGCGTCACCGATGCCTCTGCGCCCCGATTCGCCCAAATCGTTACTTCCAGCCGATCGGATGCAGCATGGGGAAAGCCTAATCCGCTGGAACTCACCAAGGATACCCTGAGCACCTACGCCCATCCGGCTATCAGTCCCGATGGCGAATGGCTCTATTTCGTATCAGATATGCCGGGCGGCGTAGGCGGATACGACATCTGGCGCGTGCGCATCACCGCTGCCGGACTGGGTGGTGTGGAAAACCTCGGCGAACCCATCAATACCCCGGGCGACGAGATGTTCCCTACCTTCCGTCCTAATGGCGACCTCTATTTCAGCAGCAATGGTCATGTAGGCATGGGCGGTCTCGATATCTACATCGCCAAGGTGGATAAGAAAACCAAGCAATACAAGGTAACCCATCCCGGTTATCCGCTGAATTCCGAGGCTGATGATTTCGGAATGACCTTCGAAGGTCCGCACAACCGCGGTTTCTTCTCATCTAATAGAAAGGATGGACGCGGCTACGACCACATCTATTCCTTCGAGAATCCGGAGATTGTTACCACCATGAAGGGTTGGGTTTACGAGATGGATGGCTACGAATTGCCTGCCGCCCAGGTTACGGTGGTAGGAAACGACGGAACCTACAAGAAGTTGCCGGTGAAGAGCGACGGTTCTTTCACCATGCCTATCAACACCAAGGTTGATTATCTGGTGATGGCGTCCTGCAAGGGATTCCTCAACCACAAGGAGGAGCTGCGCGTGGATTCGGCGAAGGAAAGCAAGGAGTATGTGCTCCAGTTCCCATTGGCTTCCATCACCGCCCCTGTGCTCATCGACAACATCTTCTACGATTTCGACAAGGCTACGCTGACGCCAGCCAGCACCAAGTCGCTCGACGAACTAGTGGGACTGCTCAAGGAGAATCCGAACGTCACTATCGAACTGAGTGCGCATTGCGACTACAAGGGTAATGCCGAATACAACAAGCGATTGTCTCAGCGCCGTGCGCAGTCGGTGGTCAACTATCTGATAGCCCACGGCATCGAGAAGGAGCGCCTTACCCCTGTGGGCTATGGCAAGGAGCGACCAAAGAAGGTTCGCAAGAAACTCACCGAGAAATATCCTTGGCTCAAGGAGGGCGATGAGCTCACCCAGGAGTTTATCCTGAAGCAGAGCAAGGAGCATCAGGAAATCTGCAACCAGATCAACCGTCGCACCGAGTTCATTGTTCTTCGCACCACCTACAATATGTTTGATGAGAAGGGTAATCTGAAGAATCCTCCAAAACCAAAGCCAAAGAAGGAGGAGGAATCCGATGGAAACGGCTTCGATTTCGAATTTGATTTGGAATAAAAAAGAATGTGCTGAAGTTTGGAGAGGGTGTGTCATAAGTCCATGACACACCCTCTCTTGTTTTTTCCTTAAGACTCAGGACAGACGCATTAAATATTTTATTCGTTAACATCTGTGTTATACTGTTATAACTTATTGAATATTAACATTATATATTTGTATATATGAAATATTT
>JAIJUV010000520.1 GCA_022732315.1 Prevotella sp. | reverse complement strand
TCGTTAGCTTCTTTCAGATTTGTAACAAATGCTGTCAAGCCTAACTTTGCAACTTGTGCGGAATACTTGTCTTCAAGGTCTGTAATGAAATTAACCAAAAGACCTGTCTCCTTATCGAGTTGGCCAGCGGTGTTAATCTTGTAGTCCTTGATGTGCTGTGCGAGAACCTTTGCTGCCTGTGCCATGTCAGCGATAGGCATAGCAAGGAATGCTTCAACGGCTTTCTTGTAGCCAGCATAGAGAGCGTCACGGTCGATGTCAGCCTTGGCAATATCATCAGTCAAGAGACTTTTCTGTGAAATTTTCAAGGCTTCGTCCTCTGCTGCAACGGCAACCTTGAAATTACTGACGAGTTCTGAAGCCTTGCCCTTGACGGCTGTATCGGCTTCTGCACGTGCAAGAATGTTACTTACAAACGTAAAATGCGCACCATTATTCATGCGCTGAATGTTGATGTCGTAAATCTCTTTCATGATGTTAAGGATTTAAATTTGACAAATCGTTTTGTGCATCGTTGGATTTCTCCAGTTGCGATTGCTAAGATATAAAAATAAACGAGAAAACCGCAACCTTATTGCAAAAAAATGACAGCAGGACGATAAAAAGATGGTTTTTGCCCGTAAAATAGCTTTTGATTCTGATTTCTTGTAATTCTTAACACAAAAAGTTGAAAGAAACAGCAATCAACAGATGTTTTCACATTTTGTGGACAGAAGAAACTTGAATCAAAACTACTAACGGCTCTTAAAAGTAACCATTGATTGCAATCAGCAGCCCCAATGACACATAAAAATAGGTCTTGACTGCAATCAATGGCTTTAACGAACCTAAAAGTGCCTGTTGATTACAATCTACACCTCCAACGAACATCGAAAGCAGAATTATTTTCTAATCAATACCTCCACCAAGCCCCAAAATGGCTATTGATTGTAATCAACACTTCCTTTTTGTTCTTGATAAAATAAATAAAATAGCGACATAAAGCTATCTATTGCTAATTGCCGCTATTTTCTAATTTCAAATTTTCACCTTGGAAAAATGCTGATGTTTATTACGAATATCAGCATTAGCAACAACCTCTACATTGTCCGTATTCTTTTCCTCTTCTTTGCATTCTTTCTCGGTCGGCGGTGCAAGTTCAAGCTGTATTTTCCTATCCAATGCCGCCAGTTCCGCTTTAAGACCTTTCAGTTCATCCTCTTTCTTCCAAGATTTGCCGGCTATCTCTTCCAGTTGCGGTATTTCCGTTTCCAAAGCCTTGCATTTTGAATCATACTGCTCAATGTAGCTTGGTATCTTCTGTAAGGCATTCAGAAAGTTGTTTGCCGCTGCTATCGGGTCCGACTTGGCAATGTGACCGTAGT
>JAIJUV010000519.1 GCA_022732315.1 Prevotella sp. | reverse complement strand
TATAATTCTTAATTAATAGTTAATAATTTACAATTAATAGTTTATAGTTAGGCCTACGGCATCAATGCTGTAAACTGTTAACTATCAACTATAAACTATAAACTGTTAACTAGTACTGTACCGTAATCTGTCCCTTTACCAGGCATGCCTGTCTGTAACCCAGGGCTTTCACCTTGGCAAGAACCTTCTGGGCTTCGCCCAAATTGCGGAAGTTGCCCATGCGGCAAATCCATCTTGGGGAGTAGAAGTGAACGTAAACCGGCTGGTCTGGGAACTTCATCTTGATGTTGTTGCCTGTCTGTTCCGCCTTCAGTCGGTCGTTGCGGGAGTTACCGCCGGCATATACCTGTACTCTATATCCTGTAACCTTGTAGCTTTTGCGCATCACTTTCTTGCGCATGTCCACTATCGGCATTTCAGTTTCTTCTTTTCTGTTCTCAGCCTTGGCAGCGTTGTTGGCGTGGGAGTCCTCCTTTGCGTTGTTGGCATGGGTGCCCTCCTTTGTGTTTTCATGCTGCGGATGAGGGGTAGGAGTATTCTCCCTTTGTGGGTGCTCAGTGTTCTTGTGCTGAGTGTCTGTTGGGGTCTTTTGTGGTTGTGGGGTAGTTTTAGTCTTGGTCTTGTCATCCTGTGCAGTAGGCTTCTTTTCTGCAGCCTGCACAGGTTTTCCGTTTACCAATTCGTCGATAGCCTTGCTTTGGTTCACGGTCACAACACCCTTTCCCGGTTCCTTCTTCTTCAGATGGTCCAGGTAGTTCTGCGCATTCGCTGTGAATGTAGAGCAGAGGATGAATAATAATAATGTGAGGAATTGTTTCATGACTATTTCCTTAAATTGCGCTTTTTTGATATGAAAGCAGTCTTTTTTTGATTAAAAAGGGATGCCCTCCCACGAAGAAAGGGCATCCCCGCAAAATATTTCTTGTTGAGATTACTTCTTCCAAGCGTCGATGATACCCTTGAAATCAGCAGCCTTCAAGGAAGCACCACCGATCAAGCCACCGTCGATGTTTGGCTTAGCGAAGAGCTCAGGTGCGTTGCTAGCCTTGCAGCTACCACCATAGAGGATAGATGTCTCCTCAGCAGCCTCGTTGCCATACTTCTCAGCTACGATAGAGCGGATGTATGCCAACATCTCCTCAGCCTGGTCAGAAGTAGCAGTCTTACCTGTACCGATAGCCCAGATTGGCTCGTAAGCGAGGATGATGTTCTTCCAAGCGTCAGCGCTCAAGTGGAATACTGAACCCTCCAACTCAGCCTTAACAACCTCGTTCTGCTTCTCAGCCTCACGCTCCTCGAGAGTCTCACCGCAGCAGAAGATAACCTTCAAACCGTTAGCCAAAGCCAACTCTACCTTCTCCTTCA
>JAIJUV010000518.1 GCA_022732315.1 Prevotella sp. | reverse complement strand
GCTAAGGTATATCTGTCAAGCAGATTATAAGTGATGCTTCCCATTACAGAAGCCAGAGACTGGTCTTCGTATGTGCTTTCTGTTCCACCGTATGGACGGGCTGCCGTCGCACCGAGATTGTCGTAATGAAAACCGTTTGTAGGTATTCCCTTGGCATACACCCAGAAAGCAGTTTTTCTCAGTTTTCTATATTCACTGCTTACTCCAGCAGAGACCTTATGTATACCGAACTCTTTGTTGAAATCAAGAGATACATTGCCAAGCCATTCCTCTTTCTTGAACTCCCCACGGTACACGTTGCCTTGTGCCCATACCAATGTCGGACAGAATTGTCCGTTCTCGGTTGAGCCATACAGGTAAGAGCCGAAGGTGGATACACGCCAGTTCTTATTGAAATCGTAGCTCAGCTTTATGTGTGCGTCAAAGTTCAAATCCTTGGAGTCGTTTTTCTCTTCAAGCAATATTCCAGGTGGGTTGACACGCGTTGCCGTTTCGTTTTTCAGCCAGTTTCCATGCTCGTCAGTACCAGCAGGGAAAGTTGGGTTCTGGCATGCTGCGGAATAGAACAGCATCTGCGTATCAAAGATGTCATGGTTCTTGAATGAAGAGCCGAAAACTCCGAATTCTCCGGTTAGTCTGTCATTGAAGGCTTTCTGGGTTACATCAACTTTGGCAACAAAAACGTTATAGTCCATCTTCTTGATGATGGTGTTGTGATCCATTACTCCGAAAGATGCACGATAGTTTGACTGTGGCGTACCTCCGCTGAATGCAAGGTAATGATTGTTCACCATACCCGTGCGTGTTATCACCTTGTAGTTATCGGTATTGAAACCTCCGTTGTTGCAATAGATACCCAATGACTTTGCCGTTGCAACATATTCAGCAGCATTGAGCATCTCCAGGTGTTTGTACATCTGCTCGAACCCCACATTTCCTTCATAGGATATTTGAAACCCTCGTCCTGTGCCTTTTTTCGTTTTAACTTCAATCACACCTGATGCTCCACGTGAACCATACATGGCGGTCTCCGCAGCATTCTTCAATATACGAAAACTCTCGATGTCTGCAGGATAGATGGTTGATAGGGTAAGTACGTCAGAAGTAACCCCATCAATCAACACTAAAGGGTCATTGCCTCCGATGATGGAGGTTGTACCACGTACTCGCACACTATTGAGCATAGCCATGCGATCAAGACCGTTGGATGTCACGTTGACACCAGCAGCCTGACCACTCAACACGTCGAGGGCGTTGTTGGCCGCCCCCTTGTTGGAATGATTTCCAACTATCTTTATAATATTACTTCCATTGTCAATGGAATCTTTCCGTTCTGCAGGAACTTGCTTTTGTGCATGAGCCAAA
>JAIJUV010000517.1 GCA_022732315.1 Prevotella sp. | reverse complement strand
TTGGCGACCACACCGTTGGTGCCATGGCACTGTTCTCACTCTACAAGAGTAACACAGAATATCAGTACGAAGAAGGCAAGGGTATCGCCAGCGACCAAACTACATTCCACAACCTGGGAACAGCCAGCGGCGACAAGACGCTCTCCTCTTCTTATACTGAGTCATCATTGGAGTCATTTGCTTTCCGTGCCAACTATTCCTACAAGGGTCGTTACATGGCTACAGCTACACTCCGTACCGATGGCAGTTCACGCTTCGCAGACGGCAACCGATGGGGCTGGTTCCCTTCTGTAGCTGCAGCATGGCGTATCTCAGATGAAGCTTGGATGAAGCAGTTCAACAACTGGCTTGATAATGCTAAACTCCGTCTTTCATACGGTGTTACCGGTAACAACAATGTGGGTGACTATGTAACTATCGCTTCTGCTACAGGTCCATCTTATGTAACCATAGATGGCAAAGAGGTACAGGGTTATCATCCTAACGGATTGATAAATACAGAACTCATCTGGGAGAAAGTAAAGGAGTTTGACCTCGGTCTCGACCTGAGTTTCCTGAAGAACCGCATCAATGTAACAGCCGACTTCTACAACCGTCTTTCTGATGGTCAGATTATGTCTCGTTCAGTGCCTATCGAAACTGGTGAGAAGACTTCAACCTTCAACGTAGGTTCTGTCCAGAACAGAGGTATTGAACTCGGTTTGAACTTTAACATCATCAACAAGAAAGACTTCTCCTGGAGTGCGAATGTAAACTTCGCCCGCAACTGGAACAAGATTAAGGAGTTGAGTAATGGTAAGGTTGATGAGGTTGCCAACAACTGGTTTATCGGCGAGCCACTGAATGTACTCCGTGACTATACCCACACCGATGTCATCACCGACAAGGGTGTAACCATGCACACCATGAATGGTGACAAGCACTATACCTTGAAGGAGCTGTACGACAGATATGGCAGTAAGTATAAGTGGTATGAAGGTCAGATAGCAGTAAACGACTGGAACGATGACGGTAAGATTGACGACAACGATAAGCAGATTTATGGTTGTACCGATCCTCGCTGGACAGGTAGTTTCTCTACCAATGTTTACTTCAAGGGCTTCGACTTCTCCATCATGTTCTATACCAAGAGCGGATTCTGGTCACGCAGCTACTTCCATGAGAAGTATATGAAGTATAGCGACCGTGGTAATGCCCACATGAAGTTGGATTACTACATACCAAAGGGAGCACCAATCATCGATCATGCAACAGGTGAGATTACAACCGCCACAGAGACCCACTACGGAAAGTATCCTTATCCAAACAACAGCGATGTATCTATGGGTGGTTACTTCGGCGACAAGGGTTCAGCCAAGGGAGAAGG
>JAIJUV010000116.1 GCA_022732315.1 Prevotella sp. | reverse complement strand
TTTGCCGACAGGAACATGTCGGTCATCATGTGCTGCTTACTGCCTGCAAAGATGAAATATACATTCGGCAAGAACTGGATGTAGGAGCGCAGCAGGGCCTCTGTGCCATCTTCGGGATATTCGGCTATCTGCTGGAACTCGTCGATGGCAATATAGATTCGTTTCTCCGATTGTTTCAGATACTCGAAGATATGTTTGAGAGAATCCTCGCTCTGGCTTGGTGAAACCGTAATCGAGAACGTAGGGATTCCCGTCATCTCATCAAACGACATCGTAGGCTTGTAGCCGGCAAAGAAAGTGGTAATCTTGCGCATGGCAGTTTGCGAGAAAGTATCAACCTTCCCGATAACCGTTTTTGCCAATAATTGGATGAATTGGCTCAGATTTCTCGTGGCATTGATGTCGAGATAGAAACAATGCGTCTCTGGCTCCTGCTTGCTGATGTTCTCAAAGACATGGTGTATGAGTCCCGTCTTTCCGATGCGTCGAGGAGAGATGAGCACGATGTTACGCTCATTCTGCAAAGCCTTCATGATGACTTCCGTCTCTTTTTTGCGGTCGCAGAAGTATTCTGCTCCCTTATATCCGTAGATAACAAATGGGTTATTCAGCTGTTCCATAATGTTTTATATCTATTCCATGTTTTATGTTACATATTTTATGAAATGCAAAGATACTACTTTTTATGTAACTATCGCCACTTCTTTTCCTAATAATTTTTAAAACTTGCATTTTGACAGTGCTTATCCATCAAAATTACTGCGCAGAAGAAATAAATCTCAATCTGTGAAACCAACTTTCATAGGTACATCTTAATTTTGCATCCAAAAATGAATGTATTAATGTTGTATGATGATGGTTAAGCAAATATCAGATAAAAAAGATGTGGAGCAGATAGATTTGCTCCAGGCCTTCGAGATAATCGTAGAAAAGGCAAAAGGGTCTTCTCTCGGAGAAGAGTTTTATCAGAAAGCAGAACCGTATCTTGGTTTTGTTTCAGATAAACTGTGTATCTCCAAGCGGGCAAGTGTTATCATGGCCCTCTTTGCCGACCGGTGCTATGATACCCAAATCCGGTTTTCAGATTTGACGGAATACCTGGATTGCAGAATCCTGACATTGCTCAGATATTCCAACGAAACTCAGGAACTTATCGATAAGGAATATGTTTGTCAGAATCGGATTGAAGGACTCAGCTATAGCATCCCGATGGAGGTGATGGAGGCATTCCAGCATAATCAGCGATATATTCCTTCGGATGTGGATGAATTCACAGCCAGAGAACTGTTTGATAAGTTTGATGAACTTTTCTCGAAATGCCGCTGCGAAAAACTGAACAAACTGGTTTTGAGAAAGAAACTCAGAGCGCTGATTATCAAGAATAGCAACCTGGCATTTGTCAAGGCAATGGCATTGTATGATATAGATGTGGAGGATAAAGATTTTCCGCTTTTCATCTTGCTGTGTACACTCTTTGTTATTGATGGCGATGATGACATCCGTTGCCATGACTTGGATTTCATCTATGAGGAAGGTGAGTCGGTCTGGCGATGGGCTAAGCGAGACCTTAGCCAAGGCAATCATCGTTTCTTGCAGAAAAAGTTCATAGAATATACCAACGATGACGGCTTTGCCGACAGGGAATCCTTTAAGATTACAGACAATGCAAAGAAGCTGCTCTTTTCGGAGATGAACCTTTCTGCTATGCGAGGCTCCCGTCCTAAAGGTGGCATGTTATCCTTTGAGAGTATCAAGCCTAAACAGCTGTTTTACAACGATAAGGAACGCAAACTGGTAGAAGAACTCGCTGCACTCTTGGATGAAAAGAATTTCCAGCGTATCCGAGACCGCTTGAAGGATACCAATTTCAGAAGTGGCTTTGCCTGCCTTTTCTATGGTGCACCAGGTACCGGAAAGACGGAGACGGTTCTTCAGATAGCCAGAAGAACGGGTCGTGACCTTATTCAGGTTAACATCTCGGAAATCAAGAGTATGTGGGTAGGGGAGAGCGAAAAGAACATCAAGGGTATCTTTGATGATTACAGAAAGATGGTGAAACAATCGGCAAAGACTCCTATTCTGCTATTCAATGAGGCAGATGCCATCATCGGCAAGCGTATGGTGGGTGCGGAGAAGGCTGTGGATAAACTGGAGAACAATATCCAGAACATCATTCTTCAGGAGATGGAGCAGCTTGAGGGCATTCTTATTGCCACAACCAATCTTGCCGAGAATATGGACAAGGCCTTCGAGCGTCGTTTCCTCTATAAAGTGAAGTTTGAAAAGCCTGATTTGCATGGGCGTTTACAGATTTGGCAAACGATGATACCATCTTTGAATGATGCTGATGCTTCTTTCCTTGCCGCCAGATATGATTTCAGTGGTGGAGAGATTGAGAACATTGCCCGCCATTATACCATCCAATCCATTTTGCATGGCAAACCGGCGGATATGCTCAAATCTCTTGTCGGGTATTGCGATAGTGAAAGGTTAGAAGGAAGAAACACCAAAAGAAAGGTAGGGTTCTGATGCATCATCCATAAAGAAAAGGCGGTAAATACGAAAAATGTATTTGCCGCCTTTTTCTCCTAGTTTCAGATGATTGTATCTGATATTTCTTGTTTGATAAAACCAGTTATTTCTTGTTTGATTAAACCTGGTATTTCTTTGCAAGATTTCTCAATTTTTCGGTAATATCCTCCCTTAGCCATTGAGGTTCCAATACTTCCATGGTATCCATGTTGGAGAATATCTCCTGTTCAAAATCGAATTCAGGCTTCAGATGGTATTCAAAGATAGAATATTCATCTGTGCGCTCCGTTTCCTTTTGTGAGGTATGGAGAGGAAGGTTGCGGATATAGTTGCTTTGGAATGCATCCACCTTGAGTACCACCTTTTGCACCTCTGAATTCTCGTTGTTGATGATGCCGAAGCAATCCTTGAAATATTCAGCAGGATCCAGATTCTCTGGCAATTTGAATGTTTCTTCAGAGATGGTGACATTCTCCATACGGTCGAGCGCATAGCATCGGATGTCATCTGTGCCAGGACTGTAAGCCACTACATACCAACGCTTCTTGAAAGTCTTTACGAAATAGGGATGAATATCAAATTCATGATACTCCTCTGTATTGAAGCTATAGTAGGATATGGAGATGACGCGGTTGTCACGCATTGCCTTGATGATGTCTTCCAGATAGTTTCTGCCAGAAGGCATATCTTCCAGGAGTACACGCTCCTTGAGCTTGCGACTGTTGCCAACCATAGCATTGAGGGAGAAAGCATTGAGCATCCAGCTTCTGGCACTTCCTTCCTCAAAGCAGTCACCATACTCAATGTAATAGCGGTATCCGCTGCCACAGCAGATGCTGATTTCAAACAGTTCCTCGATGGAATGGAGGTTGTTGATGAAGGTACGTCGAGAGAGTTCCGTTCCTTCGCTGAGATCAGAATCCTTCCATCTGCTTTGGATTTCCTTTAAGGTGATGCCGCCTCTTTTTCTAGCCCGATGGATGGTTTCCACCAGCCAGACATATTTGTTCAATTGATTGATAGCCATATTCTGTTTCTTTAATTTGGTACAAAGATAACGGAAAAGTAGGAAAATATGTTGCACAAGATAGATTTATTTCATGCAGGTTTCTATTATTTCATCGTTTTTTGAAAATAAAACGAACCTGTGCAGCTAATTTACCCATGTCTTCTGTACTTTTGCACTGGAAATAAAAAAATGAAATTTATATAATATCTTCCCGACTTTTCCGTTTTCTGATATAGACATTATAAGAATGTGGAATAAGTATAAGAAAAAGAATGAAATTAAAATTTTAGTAATATGGATTTAAAAGCTATACAGCAATTGCTGCAAGAAGCTCAGCCTATCTTACAGAAAAGTAAGGCTGAGAAGAAAGAGCGTGAGGCAAAAGGCGAATATTTCAATATTTTTGAAAATTTGCATTTTACACGCCCTGAGGAACATCTGCATACCCCTTTTCTTCGTATGCTGCTTGATAAGGATGCTAATCATGGAGTGGGGAAAGGCTTTTTGGAGGCTTTCCTAAAAATGGTTAAGAAAGAGTTGAAGCTTGATTTTCAATATGATATCAATTCGAGTCATATTGAATATAAAGACAAATATATTGGTGAAGTAAAAATATCAGAAAAAGATGGAGAGTCTACAGGTGGAGAGATTGACATTTTTCTATATGATGAGAAAGGGCATGCTATCATCATTGAAAACAAGTTTGATAGATATGGCAATCCTGCTCAAGAGCAACCAAGACAACTTGAGCGATATCATAATTTTGGAAAAAAAGAATATAAGGATAAATTTATCTTGATATATCTCACTCCTTCAGGTCAAGATGCTTCGGAGAATTCTACGGGTCCCAATAAAATAACCTATTATCCGATGAGTTATGACCTATCTGATAATAAGCCAAATATCTTATCTTGGCTTGATGCGTGTTTGGATATATCAAAAGGATGCCCTCGCATTCATGAAGTGATTAAGCAATATATAACTTTTATAAAAGATACAAGACATATTATGGAAGAAAATTATCAAAAAGAATTATTGAATTTGTTACTTTCGAAAGATAATTTAGATGTAACACTTCGTATTTTACGTGATGAGCAAATGATAAAAGAGAAAATTAGAAGAGACTTCTGTGATCAGCTAGTGAAATTGGCAGGTGAATATGGTCTTGAACTCCGAGGACAATATCAATATGATGACAATATTATTACATGGAATAAAGATAATGGTTGGATGATTTTCGTGGCAAAAAAGAAGCGTCAATCACAAATTGGATTTGTGATTGGAAATTATTCACGTACAAATCCTGAATATGGCGGAATGTTGTATGGATTGTCTGTCATTAATGAGGACTATTCAAATTTAGAAAAGTTGCAAAAGGTCTTTAAGATTGAGTCAGATAATCCTGATGAGCAACCTTTGGTCCGTGATGAGAAAGATTATCATCAAATTCCCGAAAATAAAGGAAATATAAAGAACGATTTTCCTTTAGGATATTCATTTTTGTATGATGAAAATAGAGCGTGGAAGAAAAACTGGTTTGATTGGGATGACCTTCAGACTTTGGAAGATATGCACAATGGCAAGATGCTTAAGTTTATGGAAAGCCGTTTTGAAATTCTGAAAAAGTATGGTATCATAGATAAGCTGTAGTTTATAAAAAACAAGCATCAATCTCATGAAAGAAATCGCATTTGATTCTTTGCTGCTGATAGCTGCTGACGATGTTAGTCAGCAAGCTATCAATCAGCTTCGCTCAGATGGAATATATTCCATTGAGAACCGTTCTTGCACACTTATCAATATGGTAGTGGTATCTACTGCCAAAGGAGCAGAACATGTTCATCAGGTATTGGAGAACTACGAACGTGCCAGAAAGAATGTAGTCGTAAAAATGACTCCGGAACTCAGCATCAAGGATGAATCCGATATCGACTCTATCTTGTCTTTTCAGCAAAATCCAGGCTGTAATCCATACATGGAATTGAAGCACTTCTTGCAAGTGTACCATGAGAATGTGGAGATTCATGGTATGGTAGGCTTTGATTTCAGAAGTTTCTCCGATATCATCAGAGGAAAGAATGTGGTATCTATCTACTCTTATGAATATCAAGACGACATAGCTGAGGCTATCAGCCACCTAAAGTCTGTTAATCTAAAAGACAATGGCAAATATCTTCTGTCGTTTACAGTAGGTAAGTATGATGAGAAGACTCTATCCAAGCATTTGGCTTCTCTCAATGAATACATGGATACTTTCCCTGAAGAGAGCAGCCTCTACTGGACATTCAGAGAAGCAACTCCGCAAAAAGTAACTTTGTTTGCTTCTATATCTTCAGAGCAATAAAAGAAAACGTTGATGAAGGAAGAATTCCCTCCGTAAGTATATTAGCTTCATCAAGCATCGAAAGTAGTTTCATCAGACACCGAAACTACTTTCGTTGCCTAATGAAGCTAACTTCGTGTTTGGGGGCTGAGTCGTTGCGAATACCATTAAAGCTGCGTAATGTTTCTTCTAATCCACAACTTGAAGAACGGGTCGTTAAACGATACGAAATCCCCATCTACATCTATGAAATCTCTAGCTATCAACGCCTTTTTGACGCTTTGCACATTTGCAGAGCTTTCCAGGCGATATTCATTCAATACCTCCCGGTGGGAAAGTCCGGTATTGATGCCATTCGCCACTGCTATGAGGAAATTCTTCTGGTAAACCGTCATGGTTTCCATATCACGCTGATAGAACAGGCGATTTTGATCCAAAAGTTCATCGATAGCTTGCTCTATCATCTGATCTGTAACTTTCGGACTAGCCTTGTACCAGGTGAGCCAGGCCAGGTGTTGGACGAGCGAAGACAGGTTTTCCGATACATTGCAAATTTTAAGAGCCTGCTTTTCCTCTATATGCTTCCCTGTATTCTTGAACTTCTCGCAGATGAAAGGAATCCACTCAGTTTCCGGTATCTTGTCGAGAAACATGATGTCGCCAAACTTGTAGAATGGACATTCTGTGGTGTGGAACAGTTTAGTCATCAGATGCTTCTTGCTTCCGAACATACAGTAAGTTGTCAACTTCTGATGTTGCCATACTGTTCTCAACTTCTTCTGGAAGGTAAGCGAGTCCTTGAAGTCTGCTATCTGCTGAAACTCGTCAAAACACACGACTATTTTAATGCCTTTCTTCTCTGCAATTTTCTCAGGAAGCTGCAAGATTTCCCTTTCAGGGTTATCCTTGGAATCCCAGGCAAAAGACAGAGAAAAGTCGTTCATGGGATCAGTACCGAAGGAGAACTTCGGGGTGATGTTGGAAAGAAAGGTCTTTCCCATCTGAATCCACTCGTCCCATTTGGAAGACGTTTGGCAAATGGTTTCGGTTGCCAACATCTTACAAAACTCATAGTCGGACTTACATGAGAATATATCAACAAAGATGAACTTCACATCTTTCCGTTTTGACTGGCTTATTACTTTCTTGACAAGCGAAGTCTTTCCCCATCTTCTAGGAGAGATGAGGATGGTATTGATGCCATGTGTAAGATTGGCTTCCAGGCGCTTAGCGTCGTCTATGCGGTCGGTGAAATATTCATCTTCCACAGCTCTACCGAATTCAAATGGATTTTCTATCATAATCGTTTCCTTCTTCATTATTTAATGTTGAATGCAAAGATAGTGATAATTTTTAAAGTAAGAAGTGTCTTAGTAAGAACTTTATTACTAATTAACTTTTTACTAGTTATACTGATGTCATTTTTGGGTTCCCAAAATTCAACAAGCATGTTCTAAACAACGAAATGCCTCAACCATACTGGTCGAAATCGGTTATTATCAGGTTAAAACCGTAATTAAGTAAACGATTTCATACAATTATAATAAGGAATCGTGTGGTTATTGCTTTTCTTTTTGTATCTTTGCAGCCGTTTGGTTAACATACGTGCCAAATCATATCTAAAGGAAAAAAGAATATCTAATAATAAATAAAAAGTAATGACTACACTTACAATTTCTATTATTGTCGTTTTCGTGCTCGGCTATGCACTCATTGCCACCGAAAGCTTGACAAAGGTAAACAAGGCTGCGATAGCCCTGTTGATGTTGGTAGGTTGTTGGACCCTCTACATGATGGATCCAATGCAGTATCTCCAGTTGATGCACCCTGATTATACAGGCGGTGC
>JAIJUV010000516.1 GCA_022732315.1 Prevotella sp. | reverse complement strand
CTTGATGCGGGTAATGAAACTGTTTGGTACCAACTCTCTCATGTAGATAGTAGCATCTACGTTGTAGCCCATGTTGTTGAGCTTTCCGATGTTCATTACGTGATACTTGCTGTCATTCTGCTCGGTCACGGATGTCTGAACCCAGTCAATCATGTTGGTGCCGTGTGCGTAGAATCCGCTTACGGTTGCGGCAAAACCAGCCTGGCGATACTGGGTTCCTACCTTGAAGGTGGAGTTCTTCTCCGGGTTCAGGGTGAGGTCGCCCTGCTGCACCGCATTACTCATGTATAAGTCGGTATAGGTAGGCATTCTCAAAGCCTTGTTCCAGGAAGCGTAGAACTTCCAGTTGTCGTTAGGACGATAACTCATATCCACACCAGGATAGAAACGGAAGTCGTTGTCCAAACCGGTATTCTTGTTGGCCAAGACACCTGCCGACAAGGTGAAGCCGCCGAAGATGAAGTTGTGCTCCAGCATGATGTTGGTATTGGTGCGCTCACCCTTTCGGGTATATTGACGGTCAGAACCCGAGATGTCCTTGTAGTCTTTCTCTGCGAGTTCCTCACCCAATGCA
This sequence comes from Prevotella sp., assembly GCA_022732315.1. The sequence continues at coordinate 798 of JAIJUV010000516.1, read as the reverse complement.
GTAGAGTAGATGCACTCCTTGCTGATGTCGAAACCTACAGCAGTCTTACCCAAAGCCCAAGCTACGTTGGCATTCAGTCCACCACCATAAACATCGAGGTCGTGATAGTTTTCGCCTATCTGAGTTCCACGAATCAACTGATAGTGGTCCTTGAATTTGTTATAATAGAATTGAGGCGCAATCTCCCAGGTCTTCTCCTGGTTGTGCAGACTCAGATTGAGCGAAGCCAGACCGTGATCTGTCTTCTCATATTGGTTGTTGTATTTGGCGCTGTAGAAAGTATTAGCACCATAGCTTTGGGTAGCGATACCCAACTGGGCGTTGATGTCAAAACGCTGGTCGTAAGAGAAAGAGAGATTGCCGTAGCCCTGTCCTTTCTCGAAGTCGCTGTTGTCTGTGCCACCATCCGAGCGCTTGTAACCTCCGCTTACAGAATAAGCATGAGTCCACTTGCCCGTTTCAAAAGCCGTCTGCACACGTCCCTGTGCTCCGAAACTTCCAAAGCTTCCGCCTTCTACACTCGCAGATATTCCATCATTCTGTGCCTTCTTGGTCACGATATTGATGGCACCATTGAAGGCTGAAGTTCCGAATAAGCGCGATGCTGCCCCCTCGAGCACTTCGATGTGATCGATGTCGGCAAGAGCTACAGGAAAATCAGAAGCATTATGACCAGTCTGAGGATTAGAAATGTTGACGCCATTCAGGAGAATGGTAATCTGGTCGAAGGTTCCACCATTGATGGAGATATCCGTCTGAACACCAAAGCCACCACGCTGACGGACATCCACGCCGGTA
>JAIJUV010000515.1 GCA_022732315.1 Prevotella sp. | reverse complement strand
GTGTCGCGGGCGATGTCTTCCAAAGCCTTGTAGATATCTACGTAGCGAGCGCAGCAGTAGAGGAGTGAACGACCTGCATCCAACTTAGCCTTCATTCTTGAAAGCATGTCATATACAGCAGGGAAGTTGATGATCTTCTCACCAAACTGAGCACGCTCCTTGGCATAAGCCAGGCCCTCGTTGTAAGCCTCCTGCTCAACACCAACACTCTGAGCTGCAATACCCAGACGGGCACCGTTCATCAAAGCCATCACGTACTTAATCAATCCGAGACGGGTGTTACCGCAAAGTTCTGCCTTGGCATTCTTGTAAACCAACTCGCAGGTTGGAGAACCATGAATACCCAACTTGTGCTCGATGTGACGAACAGTTACGCCACCATCACGTTTGTCGTAGATGAACATAGAAAGGCCACGACCATCCTTGGTTCCTTCCTCAGAACGAGCCAGAACCAAGTGGATGTCTGAGTCACCATTGGTGATGAAACGCTTCACACCATTCAGACGCCATGTGCCGTCCTCATCCTGTGTAGCCTTCAACATCACGCGCTGCAAGTCAGAACCTGCATCAGGCTCAGTCAAGTCCATACTCATGGTCTCGCCAGCACAGATGCGAGGAATGTACTTTTGGCGTTGCTCCTCAGAACCGAACTCATAGAGTGTATCGATACAGCTCTGGAGAGACCAGATGTTCTGGAAACCGGCATCAGCAGCTGCGATAATCTCAGAAGCCATAGAGAAGATGGCGTTAGGCAGGTTCAAGCCGCCATAACGACGAGGCATTGACAAGCCCCAGAGGCCAGCCTTGCGGGTAGCATCGAGGTTCTCGAATGTCTTGCTGGCATAAATCATGCGACCGTTTTCCAAGTGTGGACCTTCGAGGTCAACATCCTCAGAGTTTGGTTCGATGATGTTAGCAGCTACATCGCCAGTAATATCCAGCAATCGCTTGTAGTTCTCGATGGCATCCTCGTAGTTTACTGGAGCATCTTCAAACTGGTCTTTTTCTACATAATTTCTTTCCTTCAAGTCCACAACACGCTTCATGAGCGGATGATTCAAGTGGAACTCTATTTCAGGATGGTCTGTATAATAATTAGCCATTTTTACTTTTCTTATTTAAATAAAATATGTAATGCGCTACGAAGTTTTATGAAATAGGCTTCAAAGGCAACTGAAGCCTGTTTCAAATGCTATCGAAGCCTGTTTCATTTGCCTGTGAAGCTTACTTAGAATTCTGCTTGTAGTACTTGATGAGCTTAGGAACTACATCCTCAACATTACCATTGATAACGTAGTCGGCAATCTTGTTGATTGGAGCATCTGGGTCGTTGTTCACAGAGATGATGATGCCTGAATCCTGCATACCGGCGATGTGCTG
>JAIJUV010000115.1 GCA_022732315.1 Prevotella sp. | reverse complement strand
ACAACGCTTCATAAGATTATCATGCAGTTCAAGGGCTGGGAGTTGGCAAGGATAGAGGAAATAGAGTAAAAGATAGGGTTTATAACTCTATCTTTTATCATAAAATGCCCCTCTATCAATTCAGTTGGGTGGTGTTGAAATCATTAACTTCCTCCTCTTTCTCCAGTTCCGCCTTCATGGCTTCGAAGGCGTAGATGGTGAAAGAGGAGGCGATAACATTTAACATTAAGAATTATTTCACCCATTCCATCAAGTCGTCATAATTGGTTACCTTATGATAGTAGATGCCCGAACCAGAGAGTTGCTCGAAGAGCCTGTCGGCACAGGCTATCTTGCCATCTTCTATGCCTCGCAAGTCGAGGGTTGACATGCTGCCCTTGGTTTCGGCTACGAAATAAACATGCTTCACGGCACCATCCTTGAAGGCTATCGCCCAGTCGGGAGAATAATTGCCCACAGGGGTAGGAATGTGGAAACCTTTTGGCAACTTGGCATATACGGCAACGTCGGTGCTCGTATCGAGGTCTTCCACGAACTTGCGTTCCACACTCTGCTTTGCCGTACCATCGGTAAACACATAATCCACGATGCTCTTCCTTCCCTGGTAAGCCTTGTCGAGCGAGGTATGCTTCTCCTCCGTAAAGATGGCGGAATCGTAGCTCCCCTCTATCTCGTTGTAACTGATATGATCTACGATGATGGTGGCTTTCTGCTCCAGTATCAGGCGGCTTACCCTACGGATAAACTCTTCCGGATTCATCTTGTACATATTAAACTTTTCTGGCTTAATCTGACTCAGAATCCCGGCGATGGTCTTGCGGGTCAATCGGGTGTTGGCGGCTATCTTGCCCAGCAGGTCGTACTTTACGGTGCTTACCACATCCGTTCTCAGGTCATCATGTTGCATTTCTTCCTGCACCATCATGCTGCCCGCCTTCATGTCGTCATGCTTCAGTTCCGTCTTCTGCACTCCTCGGGTTACCACGTAGCTCAGTCTCGAAACTACCAGTTCCTTGTTGATGGCAGCAATGGCTTTCTCTATCAGTTCCTTGCTTTCGAAGTTCACCGTATAGGCGTATTTGTGGTTGATGCGATTCCAGAGTTCCTGGAACTCCTTCTTCGTGAAGTTCTCATTCAGTCTGTTCTCCGGAGTCTGTGGCGTACTTCCGTTTTCTATCATACCGTCAAGGGCAGAAGGATTCCATACGCCTTCTATCAGTTTGTGAATCCATTTGCCGTATGGCTTTACTTCATCTGGCAATGTTGCGAGTGTTCCCGATGTAGCGGCAGAGCGGTAAGCATCGGTTACATGATTTTCGTCATCCACATAACCGTTCTTTACCAGATAGAAATATATCTTCTTGGCTTCTGACGTCGTGATACTATGCTTGCTGCCATCCTCAATCGTGAAGGTTTTTCCATCGAAGTAATCGATGTCGGCAACCTTCGGACGGTCGTAGAGATCTTCCGAAATATTCTTCTGCAGGTCGTTTACGAAATCAGCATAGCCCTCAGAGGCAATCACGGTAAGACGGTTAATCTGCTGCACCTGTCCCTGCAGGGTATCGGCATCCTGTCGCACTCCCTTGTTGTCAACGCAGAGTCGCAAACCTCGTCCCACTTCCTGACGCTTCTGCGAGATGCTGTTTGCCTGTCTGAGCGAACAGATCTGGAAGATGTTCGGATTGTCCCAACCTTCTCGCAAGGCTGAGTGAGAGAAGATGAAGCGAACAGGCGAGTAAGTTGGGTCGAGACTCAGTAGTCGTTCTTTATCTTTCATAATCAGGTCGTAAGCCGATACGTCGTCGCTTCCAGCTCCCTTCTTCTCATCGCTGTCCTTGATGCGCTTGGTCTTGGGGTCGATGGAAAAATAACCCTCATGGGTCTTGTTGACAGGGATGCAGCTGAGATACTGCATATACTCAGGGTCATACATATTCTGATTCTCCAGTAGTTCTGCCCGGTATTCCTGTTCGAATATTTCTCCATAGCGTCCCAGCAGCGCATTGCCGTCTTCATCATACTGGCGATACTTGGCAACCTCGTCGATAAAGAAAAGGGAGAGGCACTTGATGCCACGATGGAAGAGCGCACTCTCTTTGCGGAAGTGCGCCTTGATGGTTTCCCTTATTTGGATGCGAGCCTTGTGGTCGGCAGTTACGTTGCCGATTACCTCCTTCAGCATCAGACTCTCGCCATTGCTGAACTTCACCTGGCTTCGGCTTGGCTGACGGGCATCCACCACGATGTCGGTAATCATGAACCCCTTGTATTGCAGCATGTTTCTGGAGGCACTATAGAGGTCGTCGCCTTCGCCCAACTTCTTGTAGATTCGCTTGATGGCTCCCGTAGTGCTCTGCTGTTCTATCTCCAGCCTAACCTGTGGTGCCTTGTCTTTCGAGAGCAACAGCTCTGCGAAATAGATATAGCTGTCGGTACCTTTCAGGTTCTTCAGTTCGAAGCCTACTACCTCTATCTTCTTCACCAGTTTGTGGTTGTAGGCATCAAGTGCATCGAGTACATACACCGTATTGTGGTGCTCCTTGTGGGTAGCTGAGTAGTTCAGGGTGAAGAGCGGATTGAAGGCTTTGAGTGCCGTCTGTGTAGCGGCACCTCCCATCTTCTGCGGTTCATCCAGGATGATGATAGGGTTGTTGGCTGCAAGAACGGCGATAGGCTTTCGGGAACCGAACTCATCACGTTCGGAGTTGATGATGCGTGCCGCCTTGTTCTTGGCTCCCTCCTTCATGGTGTTGAAGGCTTGGGTGTTGATGATCATCACGCTGATGTCGTTGCTCTGCGAGAAGGTGTCGATGTCGTTGAGGCTGCTGCTGTCGTAGATGAAGTAGCGAGCCTTCTTGCCGTATTGCTCCATGAAGTGATCTACCGTGATGTCGAAGCTTTTCTTTACACCCTCTCGGATAGCGATGCTTGGAACCACCACGATAAACTTGGTCCAGCCATACTGCTTGTTCAGTTCGAACATGGTCTTGATATAGACGTATGTCTTTCCCGTACCGGTTTCCATCTCCACGTCGAGCTGGCAGGCACCGAGCTTCTGACAGAGTTCTTCATCCTGATGGATGTTGTTCTCGGTCTGAATCTGTCGGATGTTGTCAAAGAGAGCCACTTTGTCCATGGCAAGGCGGTTGTTCTTATAGCCCAGGCTATTGCCCGCATCATCGCTATCAGCAAAAACATTGGTTTGAACGAATTTGATGTCATGCTTCTTGCTATCAACCACATACAGTTTTCCCTTATCCATCCTGTATTCCAGGTTGGCTTGGTTGGGCTGTCCCTTGAAGACGTTGATGACGCTCTCCACGGCATCGGTCTGATATTGTTGTATCTTAAACTTCAGTTTCATAGAATCCTTGTTACCGTGTCAGGCGAATATGTTTTAAAGATCTGCTCGAAGTTGGTGGCGGTAGAATCGTCCTTCATGCTGGTGTCACGGAGCACGGCATAGGCTGGCTGCATCTGAGCGATGGATTTTACCACATCGTCTGTTACATTCGGGTCGAAACAAGCCACGAGGTATCCTTCGGCAACGTTATAGATGGTCTTGCCAGCTACCGTTGTCGTTTCTATCTTCGAATCCAGGGTTGCACCGAGTTCGAGCATCACCTGGAAGAGCAGGTCTTCGCCGGTTCTATCCGGTTTCACATTATCAACCTGCGAGAAGAGGTCGGCTTGCGAAATATCCTTTGGAGAATAGTAAATGTCCTGCATATTGGTGGAATCGAGTTTCAGCACACGGAAGCCAGTATCGAGGTCTTGGGTGGTTAAAGGAGATTCCTCCTTGATTTTCTTGCCGGCACGGCGGATTCTTTCCTTACCGATTTCGCAGATGTTCTTATAGCCTGCCTTGAAAGCTTCGCTCTTCTCATCGGTCTTTTCTGGGAGCTGCACCATAATGAACTTGCGGTTGCCGCCATCTTCTGAGTTGAGCTGCATGACAGCATGGGCAGTTGTGGCGGAGCCACTGAAGAAGTCGAGGATGAGAGAATTTTTGTCAGTAAAAGAGTCGATGAAACTACTTAATATTTCTTCATCTTTAGGAAATGAAAAACAATCATTTCCCATGAGGGAACGTAATCTCTTACTGCTACCTCTTCTATCTTTATAAAATACGGTTTCTTTCAGTTGCGTTTCATTATCTTTTAGGTATCTTTTTTTGCATGGAACTCCATCGCCATTAAAATGAATTAAACCATTTTTAATGTCTTTCAATAAGTCCTCTTTGCTTGAATAAGCCCAACCTCGTTGAGGCGTTTTAACGATATTGTGAGTATAGGGATTTACAATATCCCATTTGGGACCACCACCTCCTCCTCTAGATATATCAGAAGCAAAGTATACTCCATTCTCATCAATCCAACTATAGTGAGAATGATTTCTACTCTCAGAATCATCAGGTAAGGATTTATACCATAATTTTAATTGTGCAGATGATTTCTCGTAATCTGTTCCATTGATTTTTTTTAGTTCTTCTGCTTTTTTGTATATTTCGTTTAATCCCTTTTTCTTTTCATGCCAACTGATGTTGTGTTCATTGCAAAAAGTAAGATTTTTAGCAAAACAGATTATATACTCATGTGATGTTGAAATGAATTTTGCTGCATTTCTTCTTCCTCCTCTCCAAATGAATTGAGCAACAAAGTTACTTTCTCCAAATACTTCATCGCAAACTTTTCTGAGGTTCTCTACCTCATTATCGTCAATAGAAATAAATATCACACCATCATCTGTCAGTAAATCTCTTGCAACTTTCAATCTAGGATAAATCATATTGAGCCAATCTGTATGGAATCTACCATTGCTTTCGGCATTGGTAAACATACGGTTGCCCTGCTCGTCAAACTGTCCTGAGTTGGCGAGATATTCTTCTGAAGACTGAGCGAAATCATCTTCATAAACAAAATCGTTTCCGGTATTGTAAGGCGGGTCTATATAGATCATTTTCACCTTGTGGAGATAAGTCTCCTTCAGACACTTGAGAACATCGAGGTTGTCGCCCTCGATATAAAGGTTCTGGGTGTTGTCGAAATCAACACTATCTTCACGGCAAGGGCGAAGTGTGGCATTGATAGGAGAGTTGGCAAGGAGAATCGCCTTGCTCTTGTCGGGCCAGGTAAACTGGTAGCGTTCTGCTCTTTCTGATATCACACTATCAGAAAGATTCTGCTTGAGTTTCTCGAAATCTATGAGGTGCTTTGGCTGACTGTTTCTTTCGTCCACGGTCTCCGTAACGCAGTCGGGAAACAACTGCGCAATTTTCATAATGTTGTCCTCGACACCATTACTACTCTGCATTCTTAATTTGTCCATTCGTAGCTCTTTTCATTGTTAGTCACTATATATAATAAGGTATAGCAACAAACATTGAAGCGAACTCCAACGTCTTTTGCTATAGCTGATGGGTGCGTTTGGAACTAAATCATTATCGGAGTAAAACGGGCAGCGGACAGAAGGATTGGCTGGAAAGCCATCCAAGGAAAGCCTTGATGAAGTGAAGACAAAGAAAAAGCGTGAGCTTCCCTTATCAACACTTAGGCTTTTGCCGGGCCCGCATAAACGATAAGTTCCGCCCACGCTATAGCGCAGGCGTTTACAGAACTTATTCATTCGTTTATGCTATACTTATATTCTGGCAAAATTTAAGTGTTTCCGAACAAATTAGTAAACGCAAGTTTATAATCTTACTATGTTATATCTTTCTTTTCTGTTTCTTATATTTCTTCCTTTTTTAATTGTTATATATTCTATAAGTTACCGATTCCATTTATATATGGACTCGGTTATTTGTCATTGTAATGTCCTTCTACATCTAATATCAGGACGGTTATGACATCATCATGAATTTCGTAAATGATTCTGTCATGGGCTGTGATATGTCTTGAATACAAAATGGAGTTTCCACCAACTAAAGCCTCTGGATGACCGATACCAGTTCTAGGGTGATCTACCAGTTCATGATAGATTTTTTGGTATTTTTTGAATAGCTTTGGATTGGATTTCTTCCATTTCTTGATGACATCTTCAGCACTCCTGGAAGTAATGATTGTATAAATCATAAACTCGCAAAATAATTGTCAATATCATCATGCGACTTCAATGTGATACATTGTCCACTATGAATTTCTTCTCTCGCCTTGTCAAGCTTCGCTTGCAAATCGGGAGTAATCGCATTTTCCTCCATGGTCTTGTTCTTACTCATAAAATCCATAAGAATGGATTCTACATAATTGTTAAGGCTACGATTGGTAGCCTTAGCACACTCCTTGAGCTCCTCAAGAAGCTCTGCTGGTAACCTAAATGAAGTAGGTACACGTAATGTTGATGTGCTCATATCCTTTGTTTTAAATTGTTATTTGGGGCAAAGGTAATAAAAAATAATGAGAAATGAGGTGTTCTTGTGAATTTTAACACAGATAATCTTGATTATAATGGCTCGTATGAGTCAGATTTAGCAAAGTTAACATAAAATAATTGCTTATCTCACTAATAATCAGTATTTTTGCGCATAATCTTTTAAAGAATCAAAAAAAACAAGAATATGGCTAGAGCAACAGGTTCAATCAATTATTTGGAGCATCGCACGCCCTTGAAGGACGAAAGCGGTAAGTATCAGATACATCCGATGTTCGTGAAACAGGATGTCGTTGACAGGGAGAAGATGGAGAAGCGTGTTCGCGATCATTGTGCGATGAACGTTTCGTCCTTTATCTCCGCATTGGAAACGCTGGAGGATGAGACGCTTTATGCCCTGGCGGATGGCAACGAGGTGAGGGTAGGCGATATGTTTATCGTCAAGCCTAAGCTGGGGATGGTGAAGCATAAGGACAAGAATGGAATCGAATGGAAAAGGACCTATCATGAGGGGGATCTGATTCCAGCCAATGAGGTGGATATCTGCGGCTTGGAAATTCAGCCCACGAAGGAGTTTCTGGAGAGGCTGAAGCGCCACTCTAATGGTTGCAGCCGACAGTATTGGAGTGTGAAATCTACTCCAAAAGAGGCGGATAAGGAGTTTGCTGATATTGTAGAGATTTGTCAGCAGCAGGGTTATATCACGGTGAAGGATATGATTCGTGAATTCGGTGTTACCCGCTATCATGCCAATAAGGTGTTGAATGATCTCTGTGAGGAACCGGCTGCCAGAATGTATGCTACCAAGGAAGGTCCTGTTACGCTCTATCGTTTGTGGAAGAAGGAGTAACTAAGACGTAGTTGTTGAAACGGCTCTTTAGGTTGACGGAATCGGTTCCTTAACTTGAATGAAGCGTCTCTTCTCGTTGAAGAATGCGTCTCCGAGAGTTAAAAGAAGCGTTTCCAGGAGTCAGAACAAGCGTCTTTTAGAGTACAAGCATATACCTTCTCAGACATTGCCACTAGGCTCAGCAGCTCTGCCGAGCCTAGTCAGCAGGTCTGCTGACTGCAGTCAGCACCTCTGCTGAGCCTAGTGACAACACTTTTTAGTCGTACAGCTATAACCTGTTTAGTTGTACAACTGTATACCCTTTAGTCGTACAACCATAACCTCTTTAGTTGTACAACTATACACTTTTTAGTTGTACAATCGTAAAATGATGATACTTCTATGAGATATATTGGGTGCTCTCATTCAATCCAAACATACAGCATCTTTCTTTTTATAACGTTCGTTTGCTTTTGTTCTGTTTCAACGAACGAAATGAGGAAAAGCAGCTTCTCCTAATTCTGGCTCATATTCAAAACCTTCGTAACTGAAGCCTGCCAGTTCCTCTGGAGTAAGAAGCTGATTATTCA
>JAIJUV010000514.1 GCA_022732315.1 Prevotella sp. | reverse complement strand
TACCGGCGTGGATGTCCGTCAGCGTGGTGGCTTTGGTGTTCAGACGGATATCTCCATCAATGGTGGAACCTTCGACCAGATTACCATTCTCCTGAATGGTGTCAATATTTCCAATCCACAAACTGGTCACAATGCTTCTGATTTTCCTGTAGCTCTTGCCGACATCGACCACATCGAAGTGCTTGAGGGGGCAGCATCGCGCGTATTCGGAACTTCAGCCTTCAATGGTGCCATCAATATCGTGACCAAAAAGGCAAAGAATGATGGAGTATCTGCAAATGTAGAAGGCGGAAGCTTTGGAAGTTTCGGAGCACAGGGACGTGTGCAGACGGCTTTTGAAACGGGCAAGTGGACTCAGGCTTATTCCGTAAGCGGAGGCTACAAGCGCTCGGATGGCGGCACGGAGAACAGCGACTTCGAGAAGGGACAGGGCTACGGCAATCTCTCGCTCTCTTACGACCAGCGTTTCGACATCATCGCCCAGCTGGGTATTGCTACCCAGAGCTATGGTGCCAACACTTTCTACAGTGCCAAATACAACAACCAATATGAGAAGACAGACCACGGTATGGCTTCTCTCAATCTGAGTCTGCACAACCAGGAGAAGACCTGGGAGATTGCGCCTCAATTCTATTATAACAAATTCAAGGATCACTATCAGTTGATTCGTGGTATGGCTGGAGCCAAGGCGGGCGAGAACTATCATGACCTCGATGTTTATGGTGGAGGTCTGAATGCCAACGTGGCTTGGGCTTTGGGTAAGACCGCAGTGGGTTTCGACATCAGTAAGGAGTGCATCTACTCTACTGCATTGGGCGAGGAACTCGCAGAGAAAGACTATAAGGACATCTCGGGTTCCGACCGTCAATATACCCGAAAGGGTGAGCGCACCAACACCAACATCATGCTGGAGCACAACTTCATCTTCGGCGGCTTCACCTTGTCGGCTGGTGTCTTGGCAAACAAGAATACAGGTCTTGACAACGACTTCCGCTTCTATCCGGGTGTAGATATGAGTTATCGTCCTAACGACAACTGGAAGTTCTACGCTTCCTGGAACAAGGCTCTGAGAATGCCTACCTACACCGACTTATATATAAGTAATGTGGTGCAGCAGGGCGACATCAACCTAAACCCGGAGAAGAACTCAACCTTCAAGGTGGGAACTCAATATCGCCAGACTGGTTTTGCCGCAACCGTAAGCGGATTCTACGCACACGGCACCAACATGATTGACTGGGTTCAGACTTCCGTGACTGAACAGAACGACAGCAAGTATCATGTAATGAACATCGGAAAGCTCAACAACATGGGCTACAACGTAGATGCTACTATCTACATGAGAGAGTTGGTACCAAACAGTTTCATTACCCGCATCAAG
>JAIJUV010000513.1 GCA_022732315.1 Prevotella sp. | reverse complement strand
TGATTTTTGAGTTGAGAAAGATTGTTGGTTGTGAATATCTTTTCTTATTTGCTGCTGATTGTGACCCTGATGAGCATCTTGTGAACTATTATAGCCAAAAGTTGAAATTTAAGAAAGCAGACGAGCATAGTGCTGCAATGCCGATTTATGATTTTACATGTAAGTTCATGTATCAAGAAATTGCGGAATTAGAAAAGAAGCGAATGAAGTTCTATGAGAACTTTAATCATGATGAAGATGCTGTCTAATCTTTTCTGACTGCATCAGGTCATAAAGAACTGGGGCAAAATCATATTGTTTTTAAACCAGATCACTGCTGTCCCGTTTAGAAATCATCGGTTTAAATAGGCTAGGATACCATATGAGTGCAAAGGTACAAAATCAAATCGAATACGCAACTTCTAGAACATAAAATATTGGATATTAATAACTTATATAATAATCGTCCAGACTAAACGGGACAGCAGAGAATGATTCTGCGAGTTCCATCCGGCATTTACATCGTGAAGGCATCTACCCACTCCTGTGCTCAGGCTAAGGGTCAGAAGATTGCCGTAAGATAGTATCCTGAACTTGCGAATCTTGAATAAATTATATAGAAAAAATTCTAAAAGCTTGGTAGTTATTTTGTTTTTTCGTACCTTTGCACCATGATTAAAATGAAATATACGTATGGCAAGTACCTGATATGCAAGGGGCATATATAGGTGAACTTAGCAAGTCACGATAATTTTGTTTTTTGTAATTAGACAAGCAATTATAGTAGATATGAACGATAGAAAATTACCAGTAGGCATCCAGTCTTTTGAAAAAATCAGAAAGGGTGGATATCTTTATGTTGACAAGACAGATATTATCTGGCAACTTGCCAATAGAAATAAAACGTATAATTACCTGAGCCGCCCACGCCGCTTTGGTAAATCTCTGTTGGTAGATACGCTCGAAGCCTACTTTCTGGGTAAGAAGGAACTCTTCGAAGGGTTGAAGATTATGCAGATGGAGAAGGAATGGGTGAAGCGACCTGTCATCAGGCTCGATATGAGTCGTGCTGGCGCAGAGCCGGAAACTTTACGCTCTTATCTCGACATCACTTTCGACAGATTAGAGAAGGAATATGACATTACACCTAAGCCAACCGCCAAACTTGCCGACCGTTTTGACGGCATTATCCAAACGTCATATGAGCAAACTGGACAACAGGTTGCCATCCTCATCGATGAATACGACTCTCCATTGCAGCATTCCTGGAAGACTCCACATCATGAAGCATGTACGGATATCTATAGAGAGGTTTTTGCCATTCTCAAAGCTGATGATAAATACGAGAAGTTTGTTTTCATTACCGGTATTACCAAGTTTACGCAGATTTCTCTTTTCTCTGT
>JAIJUV010000114.1 GCA_022732315.1 Prevotella sp. | reverse complement strand
GCCAACTTTCAATAACCGCTGGTGGAATGACCGAAGGTCATGGAACCTGCGGACAACCAATAGTAGGGAGAAAGCGTCCCCAAAGGGGGCGAACCACATTCGGTTTTGCTCCTGTTCGCCCCCTTCGGGGACGATAAAAGTGTGTATCGACTTATCCGCAGGTTCCATTCCCTTCGGTCATTCCACCCGAGGTTATTCACATTCGCCCCCTTCGGGGACGGCTGGATGTCACTTGTGAAATTTCTTTTAACTCTAAAAACTATTCCTTAACCTTTGTTATCCAACCATCGGCGAAAGCCTCGTTGCCTCTCAGGTTCTTCAGGGCAGCGTGAGCCTCGCTTTCAGAGTTGTATGTGCCGTAAATCACCTTGACGTTGTTTTCGGTGATGAGCACACGGGCTTGCTTGAATCCCTTGCCTTGCAGGCGCTCGGCATAGTTGGCTGCGTTGTGCTTGGTGACACGGCTAGCCAGAACGATGCTGTAATAAGTGGAAGGGAGGGATAGCTCGGCGTCCTGGTTGGCATTCTGTGCTGTGCTTCCCGCAGTCTGCGCAGCATTTCCTGCTATCTGTGAAGAGCTTCCTGCAGATTGCGCAGCATTTCCTGTATTCTGCGCAGCATTCTCAGATGTCTCCATCAGTTTGGTTCCGTCTCCATTGATTACCAGTTCCTTGGCTTTCTTCATCTGGTCGATTTCCTTCGGCATGATGCGGTTCAGCATGCCAGTGTCAATCTGACTCTTCTGCATGGTAGGAGCACCCAATGGGGTAGAGATGGTGAAGAAGGCGATGATGGCGATACAGGCAGCTGCCAGATTTCTGAGCCAGCTTTTTCTGATGCTGATGAATTCAGCGCTGGTCTCCTCTTCCTCATCGTCGTTGATGAACACGGAGTTGTTGACCGCTGCCTCTTTCTCTTTCTGCATAGGCTTGACAGGCATCTCTACAAGGTTTGCATTTGGCTTGCTTTCTGCTGCAGGAGTTGTCGTCTTGCTTGTTGCTGCCTTGTTGGCATTCGCCTCTTCGCAAGCAGTGAGCTGCGCCACAGGCATCATGTCAAATCCGCCCAATCCATAGAAATCAGGGGTGAGGATTCCTGCCTCGTATGGCTCAAACTCGATGTTTCCATCCTCATTGAGCGAGAGTATTCCCACGTTGTCCACCTCATATTGTCCCTCGTTTTCAAGGGTCTGGCGAATCTCTGCCACCTCATCTTCTATGCGTCGCAAAGCTTCCGGGTAGCTCATGTCGTAGGTCTCCACATACGAAAGTACAAGCAACGAGTCGTTCATCGTGAGCTGCGGATTGAAGCCCACGGTGCGAAGCGGTGGCAGGAACATGTTGTCGGTGCCATCGTATCTTGCATCTACATGATGAGCCATGAAGCCGCCGAAGCCTGGCACAATCACGCAGTCGTTGCTCAAGAGCAGAATCTCAATATGTCTGTTAATTTCTATCACTTCTTACCTTTCGTTTTATCTGTTATTCTTGTTCGTGAAACCTGAATTCTACATTTCAGGTACATTTCACCTTGCAAAGGTACGGCTTTTTTAGGAAATAGACAACTATTTTTTGTGAAATTTTCAGCTGAAATGATAAAAAGTTTAATTTATTTTGCTATTCCGCCAAAAAGTAGTACCTTTGCGACTAAATTTAGGTATATGAAACAATCGAACAACATATTGTTAGGTGCTTGCCTCATGGCGGCTATGGTGGGTTGCGGACAGAAGCAGTCCGCCCAGAAAGCCGAACAGCAGGAGGACGTCGCTGCCAAGAAGATGCTTCAGGGTGTCTGGATTGACAGCGACGACGAGGATGATGTTGCCTTTCGCGTGAAGGGCGATACCATCTATTATCCCGATTCTACCAGCCGCCCGGTTTATTTCTGCATCATTGGCGATACGCTGGTGATGAAGGGCGCGAATACTGCGAAATATCCGATTGTGAAGCAGGCGGCACACATCTTTCAGTTCAAGGTAGCCAATGGGGATGTGGTGAAGCTCATCAAGAGTTCCGATCCGATGTATCTGGAGCAATTCCAGCATGCACAGCCTGTGACGCTGAATCAGAATAAACTGGTGAAGCGTGATACGGTGGTGAATGCGGGCGAGGAGAAGTTGCACCTCTATGTGCAGGTGAATCCTACCACATACAAGGTGTTTAAGAGCAGTTACAACGACGATGGCGTGGAGGTGGACAATGTTTACCACGACAACATCGTGAATGTGAACATTTATCATGGTTCGCGCAAGATTTTCGGCCGCGATTTCCGCAAGGAAGATTTCAAGGAGCAGGTGCCTCATGAGTTCCTGAAGCAGTCGATATTGAGCGATATCGTGTTCAAGAAGGTGGATGCCGATGGTGTTCATTACAAGGTGGTGCTGGCGATGCCGGATAGCAGCATGAGCTATCAAGTGGAGGTTATCATCTCGCTTGAGGGTAAAATGACGATTAAGAGGGGCTAGCTTTTGTTTTTAAAACCTAGTTCTTCTAGAAAAAAGAAGATATTAAAAAAGGGAACTTGCTCAGATGCAAGTTCCCTTTTTTAATGTTGTTTATTGAAGAATTCTAATTGATTAATTGAAGAATCCCAGCAGGGCACCTGCTGCTACGGCGGAACCGATGACGCCTGCTACATTCGGACCCATGGCATGCATGAGAAGGAAATTGTGGCGGTCGTACTCCAAACCCAGGTTGTTGCTGATGCGGGCACTCATTGGCACGGCACTCACGCCGGCGTTTCCGATGAGTGGGTTCAGTTTCTTGCCCTTTGGCAGGAAGAGGTTCATCAGTTTCACGAAGAGGATACCGCTGGCTGAAGCGATGATGAATGCCAGAGCACCGAGGGCGAAGATCTTGATGGTGTTCAGGGTGAGGAACTCCGATGCCTGGGTAGAGCAGCCCACGGTGAGTCCGAGCAGCATCACCACGATATCATTCAGGCTGCTGCCTGCCGTCTTGGCAAGTCGGGTAGTCTTTCCGCTTTCCTTCAGAAGATTTCCGAAGAAGAGCATGCCGAGCAATGGCAGACCTGATGGTACGATGAAGGTGGTGAGCAGCAGACCGACGATAGGGAAGAGAATCTTCTCGGTCTGAGATACCTGGCGGGCTGGCTTCATCTTGATGACGCGCTCTTTCTTGGTAGTGAGCAGGCGCATCAATGGTGGCTGGATCACTGGTACCAATGCCATATAGGAGTAGGCGCAAACGGCGATGGCACCCATCAGGTTAGGACTCAGCTTGCTGCTCAGGAAGATGGCGGTAGGTCCGTCGGCACCACCTATGATGGCGATACCAGCAGCCTGGTTCGGTTCGAAGCCCAGCGCCAGGGCTATCATGTAGGCACCGAAGATGCCAAACTGGGCGGCGGCTCCAATCAGAATCAGCTTCGGATTGGAAATCAATGCCGAGAAATCGGTCATCGCTCCGATACCCAGGAATACGAGTGGGGGATACCAGCCCTGTTTTACGCCCTGATAGAAGATGTTCAACACCGAGTTATCTTCGTACAGACCGATTTCGAGTCCGGCATCGGCACGGAAGGGGATGTTGCCCAGGATGATACCCAATCCGATGGGCACCAGGAGGAGCGGTTCGAAATCCTTCTTGATGGCAAGCCAGATGCAGACGACTCCTATTACTATCATGGCGAGGTTTCCTGCCGTGGCATTTGCGAAGCCCGTATAGGTCAGGAACTCATTGAAGTTTTGTATGATGAAATCCATAAGCTATCTATTTAATGGTTACTAACGTATCTCCTTCCATCACGGCATCGCCTTTATTCACGTTGATGCTGGTGATGGTTCCAGAAGTCTCAGCCTCGATGTTGTTCTGCATCTTCATGGCTTCGAGAATGACGACGGTATCGCCTGCGTTCACCTTGTCGCCCACTTTTACCTTGATTTCGTTGATGGTACCAGGCAGAGGGGCTACCACTGGCTTGCCAGAGGCTGTCTTTCCTGCGTCTCCTGCATTTATTGTTTGCCCGCTGCTTGCTGCGGATTGCAAATCCGCAGATGCCTTCGCGCTCTGAGGGGCTGAAGAACTGTTGAATTCTTCACTCTTCACTCTTCGCTCTTCACTTAATTTCACTTTCTGCTTGCCAGCCTTCACTGGCTGCTTCATTTCCACTTCGAATGGGATGCCATTCACGGTTACGTTGGCGATGTTGCCTTCTATATCCTGGATTTCGACTTCATAATCGACTCCTTTCACTGTATATTGATACTTAGCCATAGTTTCTGTTATTTAGAGTTGTTGATATTATTGAATTTCGGGGCATTCCATCTGGTCTGTTTAGGCTTGATGGTGATGATGCCGGATTCCACATCGTGCACATCCTCCAGATATTCTTTGAGGGCGAGTGAAATCACAGCCATGTAAATCTCCTTGTCGATTCCCTTGGTTTTCAGACCATCTTTCAAGATTACGTTGGTCTTATGACTCAGGTCTTGCGTTACCTCGATGGTCTTCT
Source organism: Prevotella sp. (assembly GCA_022732315.1). Next base: position 3,361 of record JAIJUV010000114.1, on the reverse strand, counting down.
TACCCGTCTTATATAATAAGGAGGCGTGCTTCTCGGTGGCACGGGCGATGCGCTGCTTGTGCTTCATGTAGGCTCCGAATGCCCAGAATACCAAGAAAAGGAGGGTGAGACACGAGAACACGATGCCCATCGAAAGCACGGAGATTCCGATGCCGTATGGGTCCTGCTTCTTCAGAAGCTGTGCCTTGCTCAAGCCCACATTCTGTGGCAGATAGCCCGGGGTGATGAATCCGGCAATGGCTTTATCCCATGTCTTGAAATCACTGCTCAGTGCATAGCTCTCGTCGGGTTCCAATACTGGCACGCTCACGGAGTCTATCAGGTCTACGGCGTTTCCGTCATAAAGCGCTATCCAATTGGGTTTCTTTTCCTGCAGAAGAAGATTGAGATGAAAAGGTCCGGTGTTGGAAGAATCCTTTGCCTTCCAATGCTGCCCGTTCCAATCGTCCTTGTACCAGCTACTGCTGTCGAAGATGACGATGCTCTTCTTGCCGCCCAGCATGGTTCGGGGTTCATTGTTCGGCAATGGATACATCATTTGCCGACGTACTTCGGGCGAGAGGTTCTTGTTGAGAACTCGTCGGTCGGTGGTTAGGAACATACCACGCACGTTGTACGTGGTAAAGGAGGAATTGCTCAATTCCACCCATGGCTTGTGCTGACCGTACTCATCAATGAGACTCGTGCGGTTGTCGGTCATCACTTCCGTAATACGGATGCTCCTGGCACCTTGTCCCCAAGCGGGCAAGGATGCGATGACCAGCATGGTTATCAGAAATCCTAATTTATTCATACGCATCTAACGTTTTTAGGGTTGTTTGTTTCTTGTGCTCAAAGGTACGAATAAATTCTGAAAAGAAAACAAAAGAGGTGCACAAATTTTTATCTTTGTGCACCTCTTTTATAATTTATAACTATTTCCTGTTGTTTTGTTAACATTTATAAGCGTTTATGCTCCGCAGAAGAACAGCACCACAATCTGGGCTGTAAAGATACGCAGGAACATACTCAGTGGGTATACGGTAGAATAACCTACGGCTGGAGCCTCCTTAGAGCATGATGCGTTGGCATAAGCCAGGGCAGGAGGGTCGGTATAAGTACCGGCAAGCATACCCATGATGGTGAAGTAGTTGAACTTGAACTTCAGTCGTGCGATGGTACCCACGATGAGGATAGGAATGATGGTGATGAGGAAACCGCATCCCACATATTTCAATCCGTCGCCCTGGACCACTGTGTCCCAGAATCCGGCACCCGCCTTGATTCCCACACTCGCCAGGAAGAGTACCAGTCCTATCTCTCGCAGCATCATGTTGGCGGAGGTAGTGGTGTAGGTAACCAGCTTCATGCGATAACCGAAACGGCCGATGAGGATGGCGATGATGAGCGGACCACCGGCGATACCCAGCTTCAGAGGCACTGGCATGCCTGGGATAGCGAATGGGAGGGAACCGAAGATGATACCCACCATGATACCGATGAAGATGGTAGCGATGTTAGGCGCATCGAGGCGCTTCACAGAGTTACCCATAATCTCAGCCACACGGTTTACGTTCTCCTCAGGACCTACTACCATCACGCGGTCGCCCACGTGGAAGTGGTGGTTACGGCTTGCGAAGAGATCCATGCCCTGACGGGAAATGCGGGTTACGTTTACGCCATACACACTGGAGAAGTGCATCTTGCCCAAAGTCTTACCGTTCATCTCAGGACGGGTAATGATGATTCGTCTTGATACGAAGTGCTGTACCTCATCCTTCTCGCGGTCCCACTCTGCCTCGATTTCCGGACCGATGAAAGCCTTGATGGCCTCGGCGTCAGCTTCTGCGCAAACCACGAGCAGCTCGTCGCCTACCTCGAAGGTGGTCTTGCTGTTAGGAATGCTCACCTCTCCGTCGTGGAGCAGTCTTGAGCAGACAATGTCGCGGTTCAGAAACTCAGAAACCTCTCTCAGGGTTCTGCCTGCGATGTAGGCATTCTCCACACGCAAGTGCATGTTGTGAGGTTTGGCATGAGGGTTGGCAGCCTCCTCCTCGTTGAGCTGGGCTTCTTCCTCTGTCAAGTCAACACGGGTGATGTACTTGATGAGGATGGTAGCACCGATGATACCAACCACACCCAGAGGGTAAGCGCAGGCGTAACCGTTGGCGATGCTAGGAGCACCGTTAGGGAAAACGCTGAGCAACGCCTCGTTGGCAGCACCAAGACCCGGGGTGTTGGTAACCGCACCATACAGGGTACCCACCATCATAGGCAGGTTATGCGGGTTGCTGGTGTCGAAGAAGAGGTAGTAGCATCCGAACATCACGAGGATGTTGAGCAGGATGGCTGTGGCAGAAAGCAAGTTCAGTGTCACGCCACCTTTCTTGAAACTCTCGAAGAAGCCAGGACCCACCTGCATACCAATCATGAAGACAAAGAGGATCAATCCGAAGTCTTGCACGAAGGTAAGGATTTCCTTAGGACCTGTAAAGCCCACGTGTCCGGCTAAGATACCTGCGAAGAGCACGAAGGTAACACCCAGCGAGATGCCACCAATCTTGATCTTTCCCAGGTAAACACCAATCGCAATGACTATTGCGTAGAGCAGGGCGATGTGCGCCACCGACTCTGTGTTGGTGAAAAGATTAATAATCCAATCCATTAAATTGCGTTAAATGGTTTTTAATATGAATAATTTTTAATAAAGGGAGTATCGTTAGATTGTTAGGGGTGGGGGTATCTTATATACTGAAAAATTCGAGGACATCCACTATGGGATGCCCCCGAACCGCTTTATATAGATTACCTATTGATTACTTCTCAATAGCAGCTACACCTGGCAATACCTTGCCCTCGATAGCCTCGAGGAGAGCACCACCACCTGTAGAGATATAAGATACCTGGTCTGCCAAGCCGAACTTGTTGATGCAAGCTACAGAGTCACCACCACCGATGAGTGAGAATGCACCCTCCTTAGTAGCCTCAGCGATTGCGTCAGCGATAGCCTTAGAACCACCAGCGAAGTTGTCAAACTCGAATACACCTGCAGGACCGTTCCAGAGGATAGTCTTAGCGCCCTTGATAGCTGCAGCGAATGCCTTGCGAGTCTCAGGACCTGCGTCCATACCCTCCCAACCGTCAGGGATGTTGTTAGATGGGCAAACCTGGGTGTTGCAGTCGTTCTTGAAGTCGTCACCGCAGATAGAGTCTGTGCCGAGTACGAGGTTTACACCGTTCTCCTTAGCCTTCTTGATTACGTCGAGAGCAACGTCGAGCTTGTCATCCTCGCAGATAGACATACCGATCTTGCCACCGAGAGCCTTAGAGAATGTATAAGTCATACCACCGCAGAGAATCAGGTTGTCAACCTTAGTCAACA
>JAIJUV010000512.1 GCA_022732315.1 Prevotella sp. | reverse complement strand
GTATAGCCGTGTGAAGGGATTGTATTTTACTTGGTTCTTCACCAAGAATATGCTTTCGGATGATGCCTGGTGTGGCGGTGGTAGTCGCGGCGACAACAACTCACTCGAGCAGTTGAATGAATTTACCTTCGATTCCAGCAACGGTAATGTCGAGGGCCTGTTCTCGGGGCTCTATGGTGTCATCTATCAGTCAAACCTCATTATTGAGAAGGTGGCTGATGATACGGAAGTCAAGAAGCGTGCCATAGCCGAGGCTTATTTCTTCCGTGCCTGGGCTAACTTCGAGCTGGTTACCCTTTGGGGTACAGCTCCATTGGTAGATCATCTCTTGGCTTCAGATGAGTATCGTCAGCCAAACAGTACTCCAGAGGTACTTTGGGCTGTTGTGGAGTCAGACTTGAAAAAGGCTATCGGCATGAATGCCTTGCCTTCCAAGAAAAACAAGGACGATCAGGAGACGGGTATGCGCGTTACCCAGGAAGTGGCAAAGGCTTATCTGGGCAAGGCTTATCTCTTCCAGAAAAAGTATCAGGAGGCTGCTTCCGCACTCAATGAGGTGGTGGATTCCAAGAAGTACGACCTCTTCCGTGGCGACTATGACATGCAGTTTCATGCTGTCAACAACAACAACTGTGAGTCTATGCTCGAATTGCAATGGCGTAACGACCAGGAGCAGGCTTGGAGTCAGTTTGATATGACCTTCCTGATGCAAGGATGGCGTACCGGCAATATGAAGCTCGAAGGCAAGGCTGCCGATGAAGTGGCTCAGGGAACCTACGGTTTTTTGAATCCTCGCAAGTCTCTCTATGAAGCATTTGTAAAAGCAGAGGGCGAGAATGGATATCGTTTGCAGAAGACTCTGCTCAACAGTAATCAGATGACAGCATACGGCGTGAAGTTGAATCCTGGTCAGAACATCTATGGATGTGAAGGATACCTCTTCTTCAAGAACCGTATATTGAAGAGTGACAACATCATGGATGCCTCCTACTTCCAGGGACTTCAATATACCGACCGAAAGATTATGCGTTATGCCGAAGTTCTCCTCCTGGCTGCCGAGGCAAACCTGGAGGCTGGCAACAAAGACATAGCACTGAAAGATATCAATGAGATTCGTCTTCGTGCCAAGGAAGCTCCATTGACTAGCGTTACCTTGGACGATATCAAGACGGAGAAGCGTTTGGAGCTCTGCTTGGAAAGTACCCGATTCCAGGACTTGGTACGTTGGGGTGATGCCAAGAATGCCTTGGCTTCACAGGGTAAGGAAATTCCTAACTACTCTTCCAAGGGCGTAAGTTGGGATTTCACCAATTCTACTTTCGGATTCCAAGACAAGCACATGTTGCTTCCTATTCCTTTGAAGGAAAGAGAATTGAATCCTAATATCCAGCAGAATAC
>JAIJUV010000113.1 GCA_022732315.1 Prevotella sp. | reverse complement strand
CAGTTGCGCACAATCCATTCACGGGTTTCGTGGATGTTGTCGCCGGTAGAGAGGTCCATCAAGGTATCGCCTCCCCACTTGCAAGACCATACAGCCTTATCTACCTCTTCCTCGATGCTGGAGGTAGTGGCAGAGTTACCGATGTTGGTATTGATCTTCACGAGGAAGTTGCGGCCGATGATCATCGGTTCGCTCTCCGGGTGGTTGATGTTGGCAGGAAGCACGGCACGTCCGCGTGCAATCTCATCACGCACATACTCAGGGGTGATATGGGTGTCGATGCCCAACTCCTGGCAGTTCATGTTCTCACGGATAGCCACATACTCCATCTCTGGAGTGATGATGCCCGCCTTGGCATAAGCCATCTGTGTGATATGCTTGCCAGTCTGAGCACGGCGAGGCAACTGGATGTGCTCGAAGCGGAGGTGGTCGAGGCTGTGGTCAGCAAGACGCTGCTTGCCATACTCGCTGGTAACCTCCTTGAGCTGCTCGGTATCGTTGCGGTCGATAATCCACTGCTCGCGCATTCTTGGCAAGCCCTTCTTCAAGTCTACCTGATAGTTAGGGTCGCTGTAAGGACCGCTGGTATCGTAGATGTAAACCGGAGCGTTTGGCTCTGTATGAGGAATGCCGCGCTCATCCTTCACAACAGTAGGAGTGAGGTTTACCTTGGTCATTCCAACCTTGATCTGTGGGAAAAGTTTTCCCTGCATATACGCCTTTTCTCTCTGGGCGTAAGCTTTCTTATCGTTTGGCATTATAATGTCGTTGTTATATTTAATGTTGTTATACTAGACTATGTATTATATATGTAATAATGTATATAATATAATAATGTGTAATTAGTCGTTGAGGAATGCGGTGAGTGGAGAACTTGCCTCGGCACAATCGCTGATGGCTCCGAGACCAGCCTCGTAAGCACGGCGACCGCATACCACTGCCTCCTTGAATGCCTTAGCCATTTCTACAGGATCACCTGCAACGGCGATGGCTGTGTTGACCAGACAAGCGCTGGCACCCATCTCCATGGCCTCGGCAGCGTGGCTAGGCGCACCGATACCTGCATCTACTACCACAGGAACAGTAGCCTGCTCGATGATGATCTGCAGGAAGTCCTTCATTCTCAAACCCTTGTTGGTACCGATAGGTGCAGCGAGTGGCATCACGGTAGCAGCACCAGCCTCTTCGAGGTGCTTGCAGAGGGTAGGGTCTGCCTGGCAATATGGCAATACCACGAAACCGAGCTTTACCAGTTTCTCGGTAGCCTTCAGTGTCTCGATAGAGTCTGGAAGAAGATAGCGAGGGTCTGGGTGGATTTCGAGCTTGAGCCAGTTGGTTCCGAAAGCCTCGCGAGCCATCTGTGCTGCGAATACAGCCTCCTCGGCGTTGCGCACGCCACTGGTGTTAGGAAGGAGCTGGATATTTGGGTTCTGCACGATATGAGAGAGCAGGTCGTCCTGCTTGTCTTCGAGTTCGATACGCTTCATGGCAACGGTTACCATTTCTGTTTCAGAAGCCTTGATGGCTTCTGCCATGAGCTGGTTGTTGTTGAACTTTCCTGTTCCGAGGAAGAGGCGGGAGTTGAACTCTCGTCCTGCAATTACTAATTTTTCCATTTTTTGTATTGTTATTTTTAAATATTTGCTTATTTTGATTCCTCCATCAGATGTTTGTATATCTGAATTCCCTCATCATTTCCATGATGTCATGGGTTTCTGATGCCGGATCCTTGGCATTGAGGATGCAGCCGCTGAGGGCGATGCCGTTAACTCCCGTCTTCATGATTTCGGGAATATCCTCCTTGGTGATGCCACCTATGGCAACGATTGGGATATCGATATTTTCTGCCTTCATCTTCTGGATGATTTCCTTATATCCTTCAAGACCGAGGATAGGAGAGAGCTTCTCCTTGGTGGTGGTGAAGCGGAACGGACCGCAACCGATGTAATCGGCACCAGCCTCATAGTGAGCCTTTATATCCTCGAAGGTATTTGCCGTACCGCCGATGATGAAGTCGTCGCCCAGAATCTTGCGGGCCTCGGCAATCGGCATATCGTTCTTGCCAAGATGCACGCCGTCGGCGCCCACCTCTTTCACCAGTTCCACACGGTCATCGATGATGAAGGTAACATTCATAATCTTGCACCATTCCTTCACCTTGTAGGCGATGGGGCGCACTTCGTTATCAGTGGCATCTTTCATGCGGAGCTGAACCCATCTGCAGAGTCCCGTTATCGCCTCGTGGATGCCATCCAGATAAGTCATCTTCTCATTCTGGTGAGAGATGAACTGCAGTTGAAAACTGTCTAAAGGTATTTTTGCCATAGCCCTATAAACTATAAACTGTTAACTATAAACTAAAAACTATACCTTATCCTCCGCAGAATGCCTTGACGATCACGATGTCGGCACCCTCCTGGATAAGACGGTTTTCCCATTCATCACGTGGCACCATCTCGTTGCTGATGGCTACAGCGCAGCCTGTGGCTGGAAGGTCGAGCTCCTGTGCAAGTTCCTTTACGGTCTTTGCCTGAGTCTCAGTCTCTTTGTTGTTGATCATTACTTTCATAATTTTCCTATATTTACATTTATATACTTCAACTTTGTAAACACGGGTACATTTTCTGAAAGATTCTTCGCTTCTTGCCAGAAAGAAGCAGTTGGGATTGTACGTAAAATCAGTTTTCCTGCGTCAGCATTACCTGCATCAGGTTCAATGGGTATAATCTCAGCCGAATCTATCAGCACCCCGTGATAACTGAATGCAAAAGTAAAGAGAAAATCTGAGATAGACGATAAATTGACAGAAATTTAATCTATATTAACTGAAAGTGATGAGTTTTTAAAGACGTTATGGCAGATGGAGGCATGAGGTTTGGAAAAGACACAAAAAAAGCGTGCAAGAAACTGGTTCCTGCACGCTTCCGGTATATCGTAACGTAATTACATTCATTTAAGAAGATGCTTTAACTTGGTGCATCTTAACCACTTTTCTAACTCTTTTCGAGTTTACTACTTTTCTAACTCTCTTCGAGGAGGGGGTTATGCGCAAGCGCAACCACGACCTTTACTGATAGCCTCGCCATATAATGTCATGGCGTTCATGTAGTTATCAATGAAAGCCTTCAAAGCCTTCTTGATAGTGTTCATCAAATTTTTCATAACTGTTATCCTTTCTCTTTAATCATGTTAATACTTGGGCTTCTGTTAGCCCTTTTTTCTTTTTTCAACAACTTCAACAAGGTGATGGAGTAATTACTTACCCATCTCGATGTGGTTGTTTACATTGATTGCCTTTGCAATCATCACTGCTACTACTGCAAGTGCCATTACTGTTGTCATCATAATTTTTTCCTTTCTCTGTTTTTTTGTGGAGCCGTCGTGTTTCGGACTCCTGTTTCACATATTATCCTGTAACAATCTCTCTTACCTGAAACCTTCCGTCCCGATTGCTCAGAACTTGTTGTTTCTTCTTTTCGAGTGCAAAGGTAATGCCTTTTTTTTGAATATCAGCAACAATGGCATGACAAAATGATGAAAAACGGCCTTTTTTTGACTCACGTCAAGAAGTGGCAGCTGGGGGCTTGATGCAGGTCAACTACTGTCAGTTCCTCTACTTCACGTACTTCAGAATCTCCTTGCTCTTCCTGCTTTTCCTGGCAGGCAGCGGCATGAATCCCTCAGTAAGTCCCGTCTTGTCGGTCATTGCCTGGAACACGGCGGCGGCATAATCTTCCAGTTTCAGCTTTCTGAGTTCCTCGTTGATGGCATCCTCGTCATAATTGTCTGCATATAATAAGGTATGCAGGTCGTCGAGATAGCTTTGCGGAATGTTCTGATGCGGCATGCGGCTCTGTATTTGCATAATTTGGGCAATAATGGGCTGCTCCGTCTGCTTGGCGATGGCTTCTGCCTTGCGCTGCTCGTAGTCGGAGAGGGTAGTGAGACTGGTGTCGTTCCAGTCGTGCATCATGCCGTCGAGGGTGGTGAGATGACTGTAGCCGAAGTATCGGGTCAGGATGACGCGGTTGTTCCAGCCCAGTTTCATCAGATAGTTTCTCTCCATCGGCGTGCTCGCCACCAGCAGGTTGGCATGCTTGTACATGCTCTTCTGGTACATCAGGGTCTGCATCATGCGCTTCAGATGCGGATTCTGGCGATTGCGCTCAGAGATGTCGCCCAGCGGGCAAACGATGTATGGGATACCCATCTTGCGCGATTTGCTGGCAAGTTGGGCACCCTTTCTTGTCCATGCTCCGAATATCAACACTATGTCGGCATCTGCCAGGTTCTGGCAGATGTCAAACTTCTGGTTCAATGCTTCGATGTAAGGTAGATACATCTGAAGCATTTTCTTCTCCTTGGAAATGAACAAATAGATTCTCATCGTTTTTTTCTCTTTAATAATGTTTTATAACTTATGACTTGTAAAGTCATTCTTGTCTGCTCGCCAGTATCTCATCTTGTTGGCGAGATTGCGCCAGATGATGCCATACTCCAGGAATGGCAACTTGAAGATGGCAATGTCGTCGTCGAAGTGCTTGATGGCCTTGTTGGCGATGATCATGCGGAGGACGAAGAGCAGCAGCAGGGCGAAACCTGCGATGCCGGTCAGAATCCAATTCTGCATGAAGATGGCGTATGCCAATACGGCTATCGATGCCAGCAGACTGAGATGAGGCATCAGATGGTCGAAGAACATCAGGGTGCGCATGCTGGCTGCACGCTCCAGACTCTTCAGGGACGCCTGGTGATAGAGGTGGGCATTGTGCCAAGCCTTGTTGGTAGGCTCATCGCGGGTGAGCCAGGCATCGCAGTCCAGTTCTACGGCGGTATCTCCGAATGCGGCATACTTGTTTACCAGGAAGTCGTATTCGCCACGCACATACTCCAGGTTGCCCTGGTAGCCCTGCTCGCGCATGAAGTCGCTCTTGCGGAACGCCACGTTTGGCATGTGACTGCGGTAGCCATAACTGTGCTGGGCACGGCGAAGCAGATAGAATGCCTTGCGGATGCTGTCGAAGCGGCGAACGCTCTTGGTCTCGTTGTCCAGACTTACGTATCCCAGAACCAGATGGTTAGGGTCCTGGCAGTTGCGTGCCATGGTGGCCAGCCACTTGTCGTTCTCCGGCTTGCAGGTAGGCTCGGTGAGGATAATCCACTCATACTTAGCCGCCTTTACGCCCAGCGTAATCTGCAGTTTCTTGCGGCTCATATAGCGGGAACTCTCAGGGATATACGTATAGTAGAGGTGAGGGTTCTCGGCAGCCATGCGCTTCAGATAGTCCTGCGTCTCGCCATCCGTGCTCTGGCAAACCACGATTACCTGGTAATCGGCAGCATGCTTCTGGTTCAGGAACATCGGAAGGTTACGCTCCAGTTCCGGCAGGTTGTCGTGGGCAGTAATCAATACGGAAACGGGTACATTCGCACCGCTTTCTACATCTTCCGGAAAGCGCAACGAGCGCAGAAATGGATTTATCAGCGATCCGAGGATTGCCAATAAAACCACCACTGCGCCTGCTATGATAGTAGTTAAACTAATTGTCATCATTTCTTTTTTCTCGTAATCAAGAAATATCTCTTAACTGTAAACTCTTAACTCTTAGCTGAATTAAAAGTCTTCTGTGATATAGCCCTTTGGCAACTGGCGGCAGTTGTACTGGCTCGCCATGATCTCACCGTAGGCTCCGGCTGAACGGAGGGCGATGAGGTCGCCACGATGGGTCTTGTTCAAATCAATTGCCTTGGCGAATACATCGCTCGACTCGCAGATAGGACCTACCACATCGTATGTCTCAACAGGTTCGTCGCTTGAGATGTTCTCAATCTTATGATATGCCTGATAGAGGGCAGGGCGAATCAGATCGGTCATACCCGCATCAACGATGGCAAACTGCTTGGCTGTGCCCTGCTTGATATAGAGGGTCTTGGTGATGAGTGAACCCATCTGACCTACCACGGCACGACCCAGCTCGAAGTGTAACTTCTGGCCATCGCGCAGCTTCAGTTTCTTGGCGTATGTATCAAAGTAATCCTTGAAATCAGGGATAGGCACACGGTTTGGATGGTTGTAGTCGATGCCCAAGCCACCGCCCACGTTGATGTTCTTCACCTCGATGTGATGAGCCTCCAACTGGTCTTGCAGCTCGTTGATTCGGTTGCAGAGAGCCTCGAAGTCACCCATATCAAGTATCTGACTACCAATGTGAAAATGAAGACCCAGAAACTTGATGTTCTTCATTTTGGAAGCCTCCTCGATGACGCTCTCCATGTCGCGCATGGCGATACCAAACTTGTTTTCTGCCAAGCCCGTAGTGATATTGGCATGTGTATGCGCACCTACATCCGGGTTGATGCGGAAGCACACCTGGGCAATCTTGTTCTTCTTCTCGGCGAGTTCGTTGATGATTTCCAACTCAGGGATGCTCTCTACGTTGAAGCAGAAGATGCCCTTGTCCAAACCGAGGTTGATTTCCCAATCACTCTTGCCTACGCCTGCATATACAATCTTGTTGGCAGGGAATCCTGCATTGATGGCTGCCTGAATCTCTCCTCCGCTCACACAGTCAGCACCCAAACCAGCCTGGCAGATGACGTTGAGCACCTTAGGGTTAGCGTTTGCCTTCACGGCATAGTGAACCTCAAAGCCCTCGTGCTTGCCTGCCTCCTGGTTGATGACCTTCAAGGTCTGGCGCAACACGTTGGTGTCGTAGTAGTAGAACGGAGTCTGTATCTCCTGAAACTTATCTATCGGAAATGTTCCTTTCATTTCGCTTATTCTTAAATTAATATCTTATTTATAGTTAAATCAGAATATATCTCCGCCCCCCGATGGGGCGGAGATATTGAATATGTGATTACTTCTCGAACAATACGTTGCTCAAGTTCTGCAATGCCTGCTTCTTATCCTTCTCCTTGATGAGGAATGAGATGTTGTAGTTAGAACCACCATAAGAAATCATGCGAACTGGGATGTTCTTCATGGCATCGGTAGCGATGGTCTCGAAGCCTACGTTGCTCCAATCCAGGTCACCTACCACGCAGATGATACACATGTCTGAATCTACGGTCACTGTACCATACTTCTTCAGCTCGTTCACGATGTCGTTGAGGTGAGCGTCGTTATCGATACTCATGCTCACACCTACCTCAGATGTTGCAATCATGTCGATTGGAGTCTGGTAGCTCTCGAAAATCTCGAATACCTTGCGCAGGAAACCTGTGGCGAGCAACATGCGGCTACTCTTGATCTTGATGGCTGTGATGTTGTCCTTGGCAGCTACTGCCTTGATCTTGCCACGTACGATAACGTTGTCGATGATGGTACCGTCTGCCTTAGGATCCATGGTGTTCTTCAGGCGAACTGGGATGCCGGCATACTTGGCTGGCTGAACGCAGGTAGGGTGGAGAATCTTGGCACCGAAGTAAGCCAACTCGGCAGCCTCCTCGAAGTTCAGCTGGCGAACTGCCTCTGTGTGCTCTACGACACGAGGGTCGTTGTTGTGCATACCGTCGATGTCGGTCCAGATCTGAATCTCGTCAGCTGGCAGGGCTGCACCGATAAGAGATGCGGTGTAGTCGCTACCACCACGCTGCAGGTTGTCGATCTCGCCGTAAGCGTTGCGGCAGATGAAGCCCTGGGTGATATAAATCTGGTAGCCCTCGTTCTGCTCCATGATGGCAGCCAACTTCTCCTTGATATACTGTGGGTCTGGCTCTGCGTTCTTATCTGTGCGCATGAAGTCTAAAGCGCTGAGTAATACAGCCTTTACGCCCTGTTCCTTCAAGTAGTTTACAACCATGTTGGTGCTCATCATCTCGCCCTGAGCCACGATGCTCTTCTCCTCGAAAGAAGTGAAGAGGTCTTTGGTG
>JAIJUV010000511.1 GCA_022732315.1 Prevotella sp. | reverse complement strand
CACACAGGTAGAAATACCGACAAGTGATGGCAGGATGGACGTTCTCATTCAAACTTCCGACTACATCTACATCATCGAATGCAAATTAGATGGAAGCGCCGAAGAAGCTCTGCAACAGATTGAAGTCAAAAACTATGCAGCTCCTTTCGCTATGGATAAGCGAACAGTTGTCAAGCTTGGCATCAACTTCTCCAGCAAGACAAGAGGAGTTGAGAGTTGGAAGCAGAGATAAGTTAGCAGCATCGCCATGATTGCTACGATTGCTAATATGAGTAAGTAAACAAAAGAATAACGAAGAAAATGGATAATAATAATTCAGTTAAACAAATCGATGTAACAGCCATCATAAAAGCAATGATAAAAAACAGGAAAGCTTATTTTATAGGCTTACCTGTCTCATTCATTTTATCTATCCTAATTATCATGTGCGTGCCTAGACATTACAAAAGCACAGCTAAACTTGCTCCTGAGTTATCAAGTTTTAGTACTGGTTCCTTGGGGGAACTTGCCTCTTCTTTTGGTTTCGACATCGGTGCTTCTTCTTCTAACGAAGATGCCATTTTCCCTGAATTGTATCCAGACTTGATTGAATCTAATGATTTCCTTACAAGTCTATTTGATGTGAAAGTAAAATCATTAGATGGAAGCATCAATACAACCTACTATGATTACCTTGCTACCAAACAAAAATATCCATGGTGGACCAAAGCGTTTTATAGTATAAACTTATTGTTTGCAACAAAAGATACAACAAACAGGACTAGCAGCAAAGTAAATCCTTTCAGACTAACCAAAAGACAGGATCAAATAGCCAAGACCATTGCTGATAATGTATCATGTACCGTAGATAAAAAAAACTATGTGATTTCTATTTCTGTAGAAGCACAAGATCCACTTATTTGCGCAACATTAACAGATACAGTACAAAACAGATTACAACAGTTCATCACAGATTACCGTACAAGTAAAGCACGCAAAGATTTAGAGTACTATCAAAAACTCTGCTCTGAAGCAAAAAGCAAATATGAAAAGGTTAGACAGACATATGGTAGCTATGCTGATGCCAACAATGACATCATATTGGAATCCTATAAATTGAAAGAAAATGACTTGGAAAATGAAATGCAGTTACTCTATAATAATTATACTGCATTACAAACTCAAGTTCAGCAAGCTCGTGCAAAATTAACACTTCAAACACCAGCTTTTACAACGCTACAAAGTGCCTCCGTACCTTTAAAACCCGCAGGTCCAAAAAGAATGTTGTTTGTAATTGGAATGACTTTTTTGACCTTCATGATTATTACATTTTTTTCTATTAGAAAAGTTATACTTGGAGAAATCGATTAAATATGTATGCAAATTGCAAAGACATACAAAACCGTTCTAAGCGAATAGC
>JAIJUV010000510.1 GCA_022732315.1 Prevotella sp. | reverse complement strand
TGACATGAGAAAGGGCATACCTTGAAAGAAAGATAGTTCACCTTAACACCCATTAACCAAATATCCTAACTTGATTCCTGGGTGCAAAGGTAAAAGAAAACATATCTTTGGAATGGGATGATGATATCATGCGGAAAAAGGTAAGTTCTTGCAGGCAACGCTTCTTCCAGTCATCAGGATGAATCCTACTGAAAATTTCTTCTTCCCATACGGAATCAAGCGTCTGTATTGAATTTGATTGACCTAGTCCCAATACTTCGCACGACTTTCCGAAGAAAATATAACTTTTATCAGTACGCAGATTGCTGAATACGGCAATGGAGTTTTCACAGATAGAATATCCCTGTGCAGCAAGACAAAGGCGTTGCTCTTCGTCTTGTGCATATACTCCATCTTTTTGTTGATGGAACTTCTTGATCAATTTATCATCTAATTCTATCATAATCATTCTGTTTGTTTGGTTGCAAAATTAATCAATATTCTTTTGCGCAGCAAATAAATGCTTATGTTTTTTATCATGTATGGTTATAAATCAGTATGGATAAGGTCGTTATCCGATGTAGCAGTAAGGAAGTCGTGCATCAAAGAAGAGTTTGCCTTTTTGGGGAATTGAAGTTTTTATACTCTTGCGGCATTATTTAACAAAAACGCCGCATATTTTGCGGTAAAGATACGAAAAAACTTCGATACCACCAAATTTTGCCCTGTGATAAGCCTCGATTTTAGAATCCGGATTCTCCGTTTTTTAGTTAAAAAAACTAACTTATAGTTTTCTGGGTCGTAACTCATAGCTTTCCGGGTCGTAACTCATAGTTTTCTTCAGAACACCCCGTCCGTATTCAGTTATTCAGTTATTCAGTTTTTTTTCTGCCTATTACCTTTGCCCATAGAAAAATAAAGTTTATTAACTTATATATAATATAATATATATAATAAAATAATATAATAATTAATATAATAATAGTATTTAAAAATTTACATTTTCCGTGTTTTTGGTTATCTGAGTTTTCTATCACTATTTTGAGTACCTATCCAAAAAAAAACTGAATAACTGAATAACTGAATACGGAACAACTGATTCTGAAGGATGAAACAGGATATCATATTCATATAAAAAGTGTTTCTTAATATTTACAAAGTATAAGCAAGGGTTGATGTCCTATTTCGGGACATCAACCCTTGAAGATAGAATAACACAACAAAAAAAGCATGGCGCAAATCGCTGCGCCATGCTCCAATAAAAGAAAACCTTATAGTCAAAATAGAAATTAGCGATTTCTAGTACTTATTCCAGTACTAATACTTATTCTAGTACTTAGCGATTTCTAGTACTTCGCATTCTGAGGATCAAAGTTGGTCCAACCGCTCATCCAGTTGTTGCTGCCATCGAAGGCTCCGATGTAG
>JAIJUV010000112.1 GCA_022732315.1 Prevotella sp. | reverse complement strand
ACCTTGGCGATACGCTCTGAAGCGAACAGACGCATCAGCTTATCCTCCAATGATACGTAGAATACTGAAGAACCCGGGTCACCTTGACGACCGGCACGACCACGGAGCTGACGGTCAACACGACGGCTCTCATGACGCTCTGTACCGATGATGGCGAGACCACCTGCAGCCTTCACCTCAGGAGTCAGCTTGATATCAGTACCACGACCTGCCATGTTGGTAGCGATGGTTACGGCACCCTTGCCATTTACTGAGCGACCTGCCTCGGCTACGATCTGAGCCTCCTGCTGGTGCAACTTGGCGTTCAATACATTATGAGGAATGTTGCGCATCTTCAACATCTTGCTCAACAACTCAGAAATCTCTACAGATGTGGTACCTACCAATACTGGGCGGCCTGCATTACGTGTCTCCTCGATTTCGTCGATAACGGCACGATACTTCTCGCGGGCTGTCTTGTATACACGGTCATCCAAGTCCTTACGCAGGATAGGACGGTTGGTAGGAATCTCCACTACATCCAGTTTGTAGATGTCCCAGAACTCACCTGCCTCTGTGCTTGCTGTACCGGTCATACCGGCGAGCTTGTGATACATACGGAAGTAGTTCTGCAGTGTGATGGTTGCGAAGGTCTGGGTAGCAGCCTCCACCTTTACATGCTCCTTGGCCTCAACAGCCTGGTGCAAGCCATCGCTCCAGCGGCGACCCTCCATGATACGACCTGTCTGCTCATCCACGATCTTAACCTGACCGTCCATGACAACATACTCGTCGTCCTTATTAAACATGGTGTAAGCCTTCAAGAGCTGCTGCAAGGTGTGAACACGCTCGCTCTGTACGCCATAGTAAGCCATCATCTCGTCCTTCATATCCAGACGCTCCTGGTCTGTAATGTCGGTGCGGGCCTCCAGGGCACTCATTTCTGTTGTGATATCAGGCAAAACGAAGAGTTTCTTATCGTTCACCTGCTTAGCCAACCACTCTGTACCCTTATCGGTAAGGTCGGCTGAGTTCAACTTCTCATCTACTACGAAGTACAGAGGCTCCACTGCCTTAGGCATCTCACGATTGTTGTTTGCCATGTAGAACTCCTCTGTCTTCAACAGACCAGCCTTGATACCCTCCTCAGAGAGGTACTTGATCAATGGCTTGTTCTTAGGCAGCGCCTTGTATGAACGGTAGAGAGAGAGGAAACCTTCCTCAAGCATCTGCTGGTTCTTGTTCTTTGTTCCCTCTGTAATCTTCTGCTTAGCCTCGGCGAGCAACTCGGTAGCCTGCTTGCGCTGTACCTCGTAGAGTTTCTCTACCAATGGCTGGTACTGCTCGAACATCTGGTCGTCGCCCTTTGGAATAGGACCAGAGATAATCAATGGTGTACGGGCATCATCAATCAACACGGAGTCAACCTCATCGACGATGGCGTAGTTGTGCTGGCGCTGTACCAGGTCGCTAGGGTTGGTAGCCATGTTGTCACGCAAGTAGTCGAAACCGAACTCGTTGTTGGTACCGAAGGTGATATCTGCCATGTATGCCTTGCGACGTGCATCAGAGTTAGGACGATGCTTGTCGATGCAATCTACTGAGAGACCGTGGAACATATAGAGAGGGCCCATCCACTCAGAGTCACGCTTTGCCAGGTAGTCGTTCACGGTTACGACGTGAACACCATTGCCTGTCAGGGCGTTCAGGAAGATAGGGGTTGTGCCTACGAGAGTCTTACCCTCACCGGTAGCCATCTCGGCAATCTTACCCTGATGCAGAACGACACCACCGAAGAGCTGAACGTCGTAGTGGATCATTTCCCACTTCATATCGTTACCGCCGGCTGTCCAGTGGTTGTGATAGATAGCCTTGTCGCCATCGATGGTAACGAAATCGTTCTTTGGATCAGAAGCCAACTCGCGGTCGAAGTCTGTAGCAGTAACTACAGTCTCCTCGTTCTCTGCGAAACGGCGGGCTGTATCCTTTACGATAGCGAAAACCTGAGGCAACACCTCGTTGAGGGCGATTTCATACTTGTCGAGAGCTTCCTGCTCCAACTTGTCAATCTGGTTGAAGATACCTTCACGCTCATCGATAGGAGTGTCCTCGATCTTAGCCTTGAGTTCGGCAATCTTAGCCTTTTCCTCTTTAGCGTACTCTTGTACGTACTTCTGGATTTCCTTTGTTTTTGCACGGAGTTCGTCATTGCTCAAGGCATTCATCTTAGGATATTCTGCCTTGACTTTCTCTACGATTGGCTGGATCAACTTCATATCGCGAGTTGACTTGTTGCCAAACAATGACTGAAGAATTTTGTTGAAGTTCATTGTTATATTTATTTTTTATTATTATTCGATGTAATGTTGTCTAATCTTAAATATTTTGCAAAAATACAAAAAATATCTGTAAATCTGCAATGTTTTGCCAATAAATGCCTTTTCCTGCCGCATTTCTTTGGGGAAATGCTTACAAAAGGCGCATTTGCCGGCAATTAGGACCTCGAATAACAATGCTCCCGTATGGTGCCTTGTACTTATGCGCCACCACGGGATAAAAACAAATATGTGGATGTGATTCTGTCAGAATGTCAGTCTGAACGGCTGGAAGGGTAGCCGACTGCAGATAATGATGGCGTTCTGCGATGCTTTCATCCTCGGCGGCTTGCTTGATTACCTTCAGGACATAGAGGATGTCCTCCTCCAATGCCTTCGCCTCCGGTTGCTGGATGAATTCATCGTAGGATATATCCGTGAGCGCAAACTTCAGCGCCTGCTGATAAGTCTGCGCCTCCATGCCGGTTGCCGCCAGGACAACCAAAAGGGCTGTGATATATCTGTTTACTAACATTATCTTATTCTTTATTTATTAATCTTATTCTTGATTCTTTTTCTTCTTTCTGAATTTCGTGATGATACGATGCTGTATCTTCAAGTTATTGGCACTTAAGTCCAACATGGTTGACTTGATTGCGTATCTCACGAGCAAAGAGAGTGCCAAAGTCACCATGCCCTCTGCGTAGGTCTGCCATATCTGCATGAAAAGTGACACGACAAGGCAGATTCCCCATACTTCATAATACCAATAGAGCTTGCCCTGGCGCATCTTCTGGATGGTCTTCCATACGAAGATGAGGTTGAATGGGTTCAATATCAGCATCTGGAAGTTCACCTGCACGGTAGGGTGCTGAGAGAACAGCATGGCAAAGAGGATGAGTCCCGGCAATCCGGTAAGGATGAGCAGGAAGGCATCCAGCGCCCAGAAGTTCTTCTTCCTTTTCCATTCGAAAACGCTGAGTGCGATGATGATGACCGCCAGCGTGATGAATACTAGGGTAGGGGTGATGACTTCTGCTTCTGCCACTTTCTGGGTAGGAGGTATCAGATAGCAGGTGGAATCCACTAGCATGAGGTATCCGTCTTTTCTGATGAGGTGGTTTACCTCAGCATTGCCCGCCGTGTCGTTGATGAAGTCTTTTCTTCCTTCGGTGGCGAAGTCTTTGCTCAGATTATCTGGCAGGAACTCCCATTCGCGCTGGGTGAGGTCTCTGTCCGACAGGTAGCCCAGCAGCAGGTCGTTGCCGAATCTTGCCCAGCGGTGGTTGCCGTTGAGCTTGTGGATTTCCTCGCGGTAAGTTGCCTGTGCATCGGTGTCCTTGAAGTTGGTGTTGCAGTAACCGATGTTGGTAATCACCATTTCGCGGGCACGGGTGGTACAGTTGTCGAAGAAGAAATTGTAGCGGTAGGTACGGTTTTCCGGCTGTGCATTCTCTTCGATGGCATGGAGCACCTTCAGCTTCTCCTCTCTCGACAGATGGAGGCGCTGCTGGCGCACCCATCTTCCCTCGGCACTGTACTCAGCCATGAAGTCGGTCATCGGATAGATGCCAATCTGGTAATCGGTGAGTCCGAAGACGAAGCGGAGTACGAAGAAGCTCTGCCTGAAGCTGAACATGCCCCAGTTCACGGCCACGTCGCTGCCATGCGCCTTGTCCTGGATGCGCAGAGCCGAATGCCCATAGTACGACCACACCTCCTCACCTGGTCCGCAGGTAAGGAGCGAAATATCCACAGAGTCGAGCCATGCGGTGGCTTCCTCATTGACACGACTGTTCTGCACAGAAATATCAGGAGCATTGTAGCCTGAAAAATCCTGTGCTGTCACAATAGTAGTTAAATTGGTTAAAATAACTGCTAAAATGACCCGAAATATATGCTTAAAACGTTTCACGATGCAAAAATAACTTATTATTTTCAATTATCCTTCTTTTTTCTAGATTTTTTTTAATACTTTTGCACTCTGAATGTATTTTTTACTGATTTATATATAAATGAGAAAGATTATCTTAGCAGCCCTTATGTTGGGTTCGACTCTTATGGTTAATGCCCAAAGTGGTACTAATTCTCCATACAGCCAGTATGGTCTAGGCGTGTTGTCTGACCAGACTTCGGGCTTCAACCGTGGTATGAATGGTGTTGGTCTTGGTTTTCATGAGCACAACCAGGTGAACTACCTCAACCCTGCTTCCTACTCTGCCATCGACTCCATGACGTTCATCCTGGATGCTGGCATTTCGGGTCAGGTTACCAACTTCAACGAGAATGGTGTGAAGAAGAATGCCAATAACTCTAACCTGGAGTATGTGGTAGGTGGATTCCGCTTGCTGCGTCATGTGGGTATGAGTTTCGGAATCATCCCTTTTACCAATGTGGGCTATGATTATTCTACCAGTGGTTATGTGAACAAGGAAGATAAGGATGTAACCTATAGCAATACCTATAGCGGTGAGGGTGGCTTGCATCAGGTTTATCTGGGTGCGGGCTGGTCGCCTGTCAAGGGCTTGGCTGTGGGTGCCAACATCGGTTATCTCTGGGGTAGCATCAACAAGACGGTGCAGAACGCTTATAGTAACAGCTATTATAAGTCGCTCTATCGCACTTATGGCACCAGTGTTCATAACTACAAGCTCGACTTG
Source organism: Prevotella sp. (assembly GCA_022732315.1). The sequence continues at coordinate 2,947 of JAIJUV010000112.1, read as the reverse complement.
GGTGTTCAGTATACCCAGAAGATTTCAAAGAAGGATGAGTTGACCCTGGGTCTTACTTATACGCCTGGTCATAATCTGCATGCTGATGCCGATATGAACATCATCTCTTCCAATGCGCAGACCAGTACTTCTGATACCTTGGCATTCAGCATCAACAATGCGTATGAGTTGCCAACCATGATGGGTGCCGGTTTGATGTGGAATCACAATCACCAGTGGAAGGTGGGCTTTGACTATACCTTGCAGAAGTGGGGTAGCCTGGGTTATCCTACCTACGATGCCAAGAACAATGAGCCTTGGGCTTTGCGCGATGGCATTTATATGGACCGCAGCAAGTTCAACCTCGGTTTCCAGTATTGCTATGCCGAGAATGGCCGCGCTTCTTTCCTGAAGCGAGTTCATTATCGTGCGGGTGTAAGCTACGCTACTCCTTATTATAAGGTGAATGGTGTGGATGGACCGAAGGAGATTTCTGTGAGTGCCGGTTTCGGTATTCCTATCATGAATGGCTACAACAACCGTTCGCAGCTCAATATCAGTGGTCAGTGGGTGAAGAGTTCTGCCAAGGATCTCATCAAGGAGAATTCTTTCCGCATCAACATTGGTTTCACATTCAACGAGGATTGGTTTAAGAAGTGGAAGATGCAGTAATCTTTCTCTCCAAATAGAGAGGATTCTGCAGTCTCCTATATATATAATAATGTATAAGATTAAAAATTTCATAGTAATAGGCGCATTTCTGTCCTTGGTCTTGGCGGCTTGCCAGGATCAGGTAGAGCATACTGCGCCTGCTATTTATGCCAAGGACTCGGTGGCTATGATGACTTCCTATGGTGTGAATACGCTCATCAGCGATTCGGGAGTCATTAAATATCGCATCGTGACGGAACGCTGGGAGGTGAATACCAACCGCAATCCGTCCAGATGGATTTTCGATAAGGGTATGTTGCTCGAACAGTTTGACGAGAAGTTCCATATCAATAGCTATATCCAGTGTGATACAGCCTACTACTTTGACCAGCAGCGGGTTTGGAAGTTGTATGGACGCGTGCGAATCCTGACCAAGGATGGCCTTCGATTTACCAGTGAACAGCTTACTTGGGATGAGAACAAACACGAACTTTCCAGCAACGTGTTCAGTAAACTTGTTACACCAGAGCGTACCCTTCAGGGTTCACATTTCTGGAGTGACGAGAAGATGACCCGTTATTTTGTAAGTAATACCAAGGGTAGTTTCGTGAAGGAAGACTTTGGTGGTGGCAGTAGCGAGGGTGGTGCATCTTCTGCATCGTCTTCTGATTCTACGGCTGCGCCAATCCGTCAGCAGGCTACTCCTCAAAGAGCTAATACGACTATCCCTATCATGCACTGATAGGGGTGGTCGTCTGTTTGTTTATAGATAATATTCTGATTTCTAATTGATTAATTATCATGGAAGAAGTTGATATAAGTCTGATTGTCGGCATCCTGGTCACGATGGTGTTCTCTGCATTCTTCAGCGGAATGGAGATAGCCTTCGTTTCCTCCAACCGTATGTTGGCGGAGATGGATAAGGAGAAGAACGGACTTTGCCAGCGACTCTTGTCGCGGTTTTATAATCATCCGAACGGATTCGTGAGTACCATGCTGGTGGGCAACAACATCGCCCTCGTAGTATATGGTATCCTGTTTGCCCGTTTGTTTGACAATACCCTTTTTGCGGGTTTGGATGATGGGGGTAGGGTGACTGCCGATACCATCCTGTCTACGCTTGTCGTGTTGTTCACCGGCGAGTTCTTGCCTAAGACGCTGTTCAAGGCGAACCCTAACCGCCTGTTGACCATCTTCAGTCCGATAGCGTATCTGTGCTATGTCATCTTGTGGCCTATCAGCAAGTTCAGTACTTTTCTGAGCAAGTGTCTGCTCCGTCTTGTAGGTATGAAGATGGAGAGTGAAGAGGGAGATGAAGGATTCTCGAAGGTGGATTTGGATTATCTGGTGCAGTCGAGCATCGACAATGCTACCAATGATGACGAGATTAATGATGAGGTGAAGATTTTCCAGAATGCCTTGGATTTCTCAGATACCAAGGTGCGCGACTGTATGGTTCCTAGAACCGAGATACAGGCAGTGGAGATGGAGACATCCTTGGAGGAACTGCGCCAGAAATTCATCGAGAGCGGTAATTCCAAGATTATCGTTTATGAAGAGGATATCGACCACATTGTGGGATACATCCACAGTTCTGAACTTTTCCATAATCCCAAGCGATGGCAGGATCATATCCGCACCATGCCTTTCGTGCCGGAAACCATGCAGGCACAAAAACTGATGCAGACCTTCCTGCAGCAGAAGAAGTCGCTGGGTGTCGTGGTGGATGAGTTTGGCGGAACCAGCGGTTTGGTAAGTCTCGAAGATATTGTGGAAGAGATCTTTGGCGACATCGAGGACGAGCACGATTCGGCTAAGTATGTGGCAAAGAAGACCGATGATGGTGATTACCTCTTGTCGGCCCGATTAGAGATAGATAAGATAAACGATATGTTTGATCTGGATCTTCCTGAGAGCGATGAGTATATGACTTTGGGTGGCTTGATTCTGCATGAATATCAGAGTTTCCCAAAGCTCAATGAAGTGATTAAAATTAACAACTTTGAGTTCAAGATAATCAAGTCAACATCGCGTAAGATAGAGCTTGTGAAACTCCACATCATCAAATAGTTGAATGAGAAAAGGGAATTTTTCGACTTTTTTAGGCTTATAGCCAAAAAAGATACGGAAAAATTCCCTTTTCTCGTATTATTTTTGTATTTTTGCAGTCAATTGGCTACTCGCTGCAAAAGTAGCTATATTCAAACATGGAAAAAATAAAATAATAATAATAATTAAAACGTAATGGCAGCATTAGGAACAATTAGAAAAAGAGGCGTGATACTGGTTTGTATCATCAGTTTCGGCCTTTTCGCCT
>JAIJUV010000509.1 GCA_022732315.1 Prevotella sp. | reverse complement strand
GTGGCCGTTCAACCTCTCAGTCCGGCTACCGATCGTCGCCTTGGTGGGCCGTTACCTCACCAACTAGCTAATCGGACGCGAGGCCATCTCAAAGCGGATTGCTCCTTTTCCCTCTACCCGATGCCGGGTCGTGGGCTTATGCGGTATTAGCAGTCGTTTCCAACTGTTGTCCCCCTCTTTGAGGCAGGTTCCTCACGCGTTACTCACCCGTTCGCCACTCGCTCGAGAAAGCAAGCTCTCTCTCGCTCGTTCGACTTGCATGTGTTAGGCGCGCCGCCAGCGTTCGTCCTGAGCCAGGATCAAACTCTTTATAAATGATATTTATCACTTAAAAGTGTTAAATCTTGTTCGCTCAGCACGCAATCGCTTGCGTCCTGTGTGAATTACTTTTGGAATTGTTTTAAGTGTTTTTCCAAACACATAAAGGTTCCTTACAAGTTTTTCGATATTGTTCAATTTTCAAGGTCCTGTGCGCCTCAGCCTTGCGGCTGACGACCTGTTTATTTTACCACCGAAGTGGTTTTTTGTCAAGCCTTATTTTTTAGAAGCTTTTGAACTTTCTGAACTTGGACACTCAAGAAGTTTCTCAGAACAAACTGGAACTTTTTCAGCGTCTATTGGTTCTTTTCAAGGGCTTCCTGCTGAGACTTCGGAAGTCATTCTTTTGCCTCAGCGCTTGGCGCTCAAGTATAATACCACACCCCCGCCTCCTTGTCAACACTTTTTGACAGATTTTTTATTCTTTTTTGCGTTCACCCCAAAACAGCAGCAAACCGCAGGAAAAACTGCGCCGCAGCTCAGTGTCTCTTTTTATTTATATAATGTATTATAAGGCTTTCTCCGTATAATATTTTGCGATATTACACCATGGAAATGGGTGTGCGTTGTCAAGAGGTCTTAGCTCAGATTTTATCCTGAAAATTATCCATGAATTTTGGCTAAAACTCCAAAACGCAAAATGTAGTGGTATTTTTCTTGACTTGCCACTAGATAGTGATAGAATAGAGCTACATTCAGTTTGTTGGATATCGTGCGCGCAGACGGGTATCTCTTATTGTAAGAGGTACCCGTTCACACTGTGCTTTTATTTACAAGGAGGAGAGCCGATGAAGATCATCAAACGCAACGGTGCAGAGGTCCCCTTTGATATCACCAAGATCATTACCGCTGTTACCAAGGCCAGCGATTCGGTCGGCGGCCAGAGCCGTCTGACCAAGGATCAGATCACCCAGATCGCGGCAGATGTGACTGACCAGTGTCAGGCACTGAACCGTGCCGTCAGTGTGGAAGAGGTTCAGGATATGGTGGAGAACCAGCTCATGGACATCAAAGCCCACGACATTGCCCGTCACTATATCACCTACCGCTATATCCAGAGCCTGAAGCGTCAGACCAACACCACCGATGAGCGCAT
>JAIJUV010000111.1 GCA_022732315.1 Prevotella sp. | reverse complement strand
ATGGGTTCGCATGGCACCTAAGGCCCGTCAGGCTAAGGGTAAGGCTCGTCTGAACTCTTACGAGCAGATGCTCAACCAGGAGCAGAAGGAGCGCGAGGAAAAGCTGGAAATCTTCATCCCTAACGGTCCTCGTCTGGGCAACAAGGTGATTGAGGCTCAGCATGTAAAGAAGGCGTTCGGTGAGAAGGTTCTCTTCAACGACCTCAACTTCATGCTTCCTCCTAACGGCATCGTAGGCGTCATCGGTCCTAACGGTGCCGGCAAGACTACCCTCTTCCGCCTCATCATGGGCTTGGATCAGGCAGATGGCGGCACATTCGAGGTGGGTGAGACCGTGAAGCTGGCTTATGTTGACCAGCAGCACAAGGACATCGACCCTCAGAAGACTGTTTACGAGGTAATTTCCCAGGGCAACGAGACCTTGCGTCTGGGTGGAAGAGATGTGAATGCACGTGCTTACATCAGCCGCTTCAACTTCTCGGGCACCGACCAGAGCAAGCTCTGCAGTGTTCTCTCGGGTGGTGAGCGCAACCGTCTGCAGTTGGCTTTGGCATTGAAGCAGGAAGGTAATGTTTTGCTTCTCGATGAGCCTACCAACGATATCGACGTGAACACGCTGCGTGCCTTGGAGGAAGGTTTGGAGGCATTTGCCGGTTGTGCGGTGGTTATCAGCCACGACCGCTGGTTCCTCGACCGAATCTGTACCCACATCCTTGCCTTCGAGGGCAATGGTGAGGTCTTCTTCTTCGAGGGCAGCTATTCTGAGTATGAAATCAACAAGGCGCGCCGTCTTGGCGATACAGAAATCAAGAAGGGTCGCTACCGCAAGTTGATGGAGGAATAAAGCTTCGAAAAAGGAAGAAATGATAGATTTCTGGGAAAGGAATTAAAGATTCCTGGAAGCAATAATAGATTTCTAGAAGCAATTAAATATTTAGCCTTAAGGGAAAAAATATTTTCCCTTAAGGCTAATTTTTTTTTGCCTTAAGGGTAAATATTTACTTTACTACTACCTTGCGGGTAGAACCATCGCTCATGCGGATGATGTTGAGACCCTTCTGAGGAGCAGAGATGCGCTTGCCGTCAGCAGAGAAACGAGCCACCTCGCGAAGCTCTACGCTGTTCCACTTGTTGGCAGCAATACCAGTAGAAGTATTCTTCTCGCAACCTACATTATCGATGCAGACATAGCAAGAAGTGTTCAATCCGTAAGAACCTTTATCTGTACCGTCAAAGCTGACGTTCAAAGAAACCACCTTGCCCAAAGAAGAAAGGTCAATCCAATCCCAGTCTGTCAGGCAATTCCACTCAGACTCATTTTCAGAACGGTAATCAGCCAGATAATAATCTACAGAAGCAGTTGACTTGTCAGCCTTCACACCGGTGAAGGTAACCTTGAACCAAGAACCCTGCGCAAACTTCTGAGCAACTCCATTTCCATTCTTCACGCATTCTACAACCCAAGCAGAGTTGGTGATGTTCATACCCTTGATAATTCTGCCTTCAGCATCACCATCGAGAACCTTGATAATCTCCATCGGAGTACTGCTACCATAGATGACGCCATAATTGGCTGAACCAGCAGCACCATGACCTGCTGCTGAATTCCACTGGTCAGTTGTGTAATCAGCAAAAGATGTTGCGGTCATGTTGCTGTAAGAGCAACCTGTCCAAGAACTCCATTTTGGTGTGAATGAGTTCACAAACTCATAAGAACCACTTTTAAAGGTACCTACCATATTCTTGCTCCATTCGCCTTCTACTTCTACAGCATTATCAGCAGGACCAGCCCAGTGGCTCTCAGGCTCCAAGGTCAAATCCTCGAAGGTAGCCACAGCAGCATCCTCTACTTTTACCTCACTGTTATCCTGTGCATTCGCTACAGATGAAACACTCAACAAGGCTGCAACGAAAGCAGCCGACAAAGAATACGAGTAAATCTTTTTCATACTTTACCTTATTTATTATTAATAATTGAATTTTCTGTTTGATGGATGATTCGCCCCGGAAGAGAACTTTACTTGAAGATTATCTTCTTGCCATTTCTGATATAGATTCCCTTCTGCAGAGTAGCCACACGGCGACCCATCAGGTCGTAATAGCTATCATCCTTGGCGGCAAACTTACTGTCGATCTTGATGACAGAAAGGCCTGTAGAGGTACGAGGGGTGATGATGATAGGATTCTCATCATAACCTTCTACCAGATGAAGATCCTGGAAGCCTGTTACCTCGGTAGAAGTCTCGCCCAGCCAGCCACAATACTGGAAGGTTCCGCAGACCACTTTCACGAAGTTGATTTCCTCCAAATCCACATGATTGCCCTGTTCATCCACCGCCCAGTCGATATCGAAGGTGGAGTAATCATCTGTATTGAGCGAAGCATCCACATAGCCATACGCATCCTTGGCGTAGCGATAGAGCACCCAACTTTGCGAAGTCTCGGTGCCATAATTCACGGCATTGTTCGGCAATTTACCTCCCTTGAAGGTCAAGGTTTCTCCTTTCTCCCACAAAGGCCAGAACGACTGCCTATGGAATGAAATCTTCATGTGATAGCCCGTAGAATCCCGGCGTTCACCGTTCTTATCAGTCCATGAAGCCTCCCACTTGATGTAGTTATCAAACGAAGAGAACATCTGCGAATGCTCTCCTTCCTCTGCCACTGGCTTGTGATAGGTGATGGAGAAATCGTGAATCTCATCTGTATAATACTCAGAACCAGCCAGTTCATACCACTTGCAGGTGTTCACATCATCGCCCACACCCACATAAACAATACCAGGCTCAAAAGAACCGCCGATGGTTTCCTTGCCATATTTCGGGTCACCACTGCTATAGAAGCCGTTGCCCTTGATGCGGAGGTCGGAACCTCGCTTGTTCTGCACAGGGTGGTCGAACTTCACGGTTACGTATCCGCCGTAAGTACCCAGATGCACAATCTGACCATCATTCAAGGCTTCGGTAGCCTCCTTGCAAACCTCCTCGTGGGTGGTTCCCTCCTCAGCCTGAGGCATGGTGTTGACAAACTGTCCTGGAGCTGGATGCAACTCCACAACTTCCACATTCTGTGTCTGTGCCGAAGCCACTCCCATGGAAAGGCTCAGCAAAGTGCTCATTAAAATTCTATTCATATCTTTCATCTTACTTGTTTTCATAAATCGGCAAAGCCAGGATATGCGCCGGATTCACATACGTTTTCTGCGGCACAAACACCGGCTGTCCCTCCTTGGTGTAGCCATAAAGATAACCCGCTGAGCCATAACTGCCCGCATCCGTGAAATACACGTTTTGGGTATAAGGCGAGATGTAAAGCTCGTATGGCGAAGTTATCTCCTTGATTTTCTGGGTGATGGCTTCACAGAAGATACCATCTTTCACCTCCTGTGTCTTAGGATTGATGGTCTTGATGGAATAGACATACTCACCCGTATTATAGGAGAATTCAGAACCTACGGTATAAAACAGTTTGCCATCGGTGGTATTATAGGTACAAGGGAAACCGAAAGTAGAAACCTTATCTGTCTTGCAATCCACTATCACCGTCTTAGGCTTCACATTATGATAATCACCGCAGGAATTGATGCAGAGATACTGTCCTGCCTGCGACATTTCGCCATAGAGATTGATGCAGCCCGTATCGATGGTCTTGATGGATTTCATCGTCTCCGCATCCACCACCTGCACGGTGGTTTCATACTCATGTCCCTCGGAGAAAGCGTAGCCTCCGGTATTTGCCACATAGAGTTTGCCCTCATAAAGACGCACTCCTTCTGGCTCCCAGCCCACCTCGCAAGTGGCAACCACCTGCTTGGTCTTCACATCAATCTTAGCCACATACCCTTTTTCGAAGGTCTGGTTGCCACATTGGTGGGCGTAGGATGTGATGTAGAGATAGTTGCCGTCTGCGCACATTCGGCGATTGTTGGGCACGTTCTCGGTAGCCCCGCAAGCCGTTCCGTCGGGATGAATATACTGGATGATGTTCGACCAGTTTACGGCGATGGCTATCAGCGTATCATTCACCTGGATGATGTCGTTGGGCGTATCCCCAAGTTTGCTGCCGTTCACCTGTCGGAACCACTTGTTGGTGAGCACGCCCGCCGTTCCATCGTAATAGGAAAGCTGCCCGTTATCCGACTGCCAATTTCCCTCGTTGCAGACGATGAGATTCTCGCCAATGATTTCCGGCTTCGGAATCTCCGGGGTAATATCCTCTCCTCCATTCTCGTTTGAACAGGCAACAAAGAAGAGCGATAATCCCATCATCGCCAGCATTCCTAATATCTTATTTCCAAATTTTATTCTCATTTTCAGAAAATCTATCATCTATAAACTATTAACTATAAATTATCAACTATAAACTCTCAACTATAAACTCTCAACCCTAAAGGTTACGCCAAATCTCCTTCCCGGCATCGGCCAGCGCTGAATCATCTCGTAACGCTCATCAAAGATGTCCTGGCACTCTGCCTCCACCGTATAGTGGCGCAGAAATCGGTAGCCTATCTTCAGGTCGGTGCAGTTGTACGCCGACAGGGGGTCTTCGATGGCATTCTCCGCCGTCCAATATCGCTTATCCACAAACATGTGGGAGACGGAAGCCGTCCACCCCTTATATAATAAGGTATAGACCGCCGTCATCGACCACCTAGGCGAATAGGCGATGAAATCATTGTAGGCATCCTCCTTCGGGTTGGTGCGGTTCCGGTCATCCTGATACGAGCCCGTAAGGAGCAGGGAATGCTGGCGATAATGCGCATTCACGCTCACATCCACACCCATGCAGCGGGTGTAGCCATAGTTGAGCATCGTCCACTGATACGAACCCTTCAGCGGCAAACAGACGATGCGGTCTTCCACCCGGCTGTAATACCAGTCTGCCTGCACATCCACGAAAGGCTTACTGAAGGTGATTCCCACATCCACCTGTTTGGTAAATTCCGGCTTCAGGTTGCGGTTGCCCACCATCGTATAATAGAGGTCGTTGAGGGTTGGCGCCCGGAACACGGTTTTGTAGAACGAGCGGAGGGTCCAGTCGCCCAACGTATAGGAAGCCAGCGCATTCCACGTCATCTTATGCAGAGGTTTTGCCTTGCCCTGGGTATGGTCGGCGAGATGCGTATAGAGTCCGCTTACGCTAGCCTTCAATCCCCCATGCTGATAGAACGCCGAGAGCGAGTTTTTGCTGTCCAGGCGATAGACGTAGTGGAAATTCTTCACATCGGTGGTGAGGTCACTCCATCGCAGGTCGCTGGAAGCCGAGAAGCCGAAATCGCGAATCTGACAGGAAGCCGACAGCGCCGCATACACATCCTGCTGATGATACCTGTTGTTGGCGTGAACCGAGATATTCTCCGGATAATCCGAACGGTAGTGCAGGAAATCGTTGGCGTATTTCAATATCGCCCTGATGCCTATCGAATGCTGATTTTCCGATGAAGGCTGATGCTTTCCGAATGGAATCTGCGTGCGATACGACAGTTGCGAGAAAAAGTTGCGGTCCCATTCCCTGCCCACATCGGTGTAGGTATCCGAGAGTCGGCGCACGATTCCGCCCGGCAATCCCCGTCGGGAATTGAAGTAATACGTGTGCCATTGCAATCCCTTGTAGAAGGCGCAGCTTTCGATGCGGAACATCGTGATGTCGGAGTTGCGACGGGTTCCCGTGGTGTCCTCGTATTCCGTATGATATTCAAACGGATAGTTGCCCTTGCTATGGGTAAAGGCAGCATCTATGAAGCCCCAATTCCGATAACTGTAAGTGGCTGCCAACTTGTGGGTTCCAAAGGAGCCCAACTGGTAGGAAGCCTTGAGCTGAGTGCTGTCGGGGCGATGGGTCTTGAGATAAACTGTGGAGGCGGAAGCATATTCCGAAGCCGTCATCAGCATCTCCGTCTTGTTGGCATTGAAGAGCGAAACCGATTCCAGTGTAGAGAGCGAGTATTTGCCCAAATCCACCGTACCGTTCTGTGCATTGGTGATGCGTACTCCATCCAGATAAACGCCCACATGCTGAGATCCGAGCGACCGCACGTTCACGGTCTTCTGTCCACCCAATCCGCCATAGTCCTTGATTTGCACGCCCGCCATATATTTCAGCGCATCTGCCACATTATTGGAAGGCAGGTTCTGCAACTGTTGATAGTTGATGGATTGGTGGGGAGTAACCTCCTGCATTGCCTTCACCACCACCTCGTCCAAGGCCTGCACCGAATCGGTTCGAAAACTCTGCCCATACGATACAGCATTTGCTGCCATGCATCCCCCGACGCACAGCAGTAATTTTCCTATTCTCATTTAATCTCCTTATACCTTAAACCTTAATATAATAAGTAAATATCTGTATGTCTCCATCACGAACCCATCCCACGGGGTTGGATAGAATCATCGGAATTGTTTCCTTTTTATATCCCAGAGATATTCTTTGGGAATTTCTTTCCGATGGCAACGGCAGGTCTTCTGACTTGCGTCCTCCCAGCATCTCACTCTATGTAACCATAAAAAGATGCAAAACTCATGGCAAGCGGTCTTCCCGAAAAATTGTCAGTGACCATGTTGCTTGCCGCAATAAGACGCTTACAGCAGCGGGACTGTCCGGGCTTCTCACCCGATTCCCTTTTAATCACTACGCACCAGTCCTGCCTAGGGCGGCAGAAGGTGGCAGCGAACCAATTGCGAGTGCAAAGGTACTATAAAAAAATGAATAAAAAGATAATTTTATCAGCTTTTTTATTGCATCAGCGATAAATTTATCTTTTTACTCATTTCCTTTTTATTCTTTTACGATTTTCAGAAGTTCTGCGAAATCATCTATAATCCATTCGGCAGAAGCGAGCTGCTGGCGGGTTCCGTTGCCATAAGTCACGGCACAGGCCTTGCAGCCGGCATGATGCGCCATATCCACATCAAAGTTCATATCGCCCACCACGAGGGTTTCATCAATAGTTCCCTTCATTTCTCCCAAAGCCTTGAAAACCATATCGGGAGCCGGTTTTACATGCTCCACATCATCGCCTGCCACGATAGAAGAGAAAATATCTTCCAGCTGCATCTGCTTCACATATCCATCCAGCGAGCAATGGTTGCGGCTGCTGGCCATTCCCAGAACATAGCCCTGACGGTGCAATGCTCTCAGGGTTTCTATCACATGAGGGAAGGGCTGCACGATCATCGTCTTCTTGTTCTCCAAGAAGATTTCGCGATAGGTTGCCGCACACGCCAGTCCCTCCTCAGCACTCATTCCGAAGAGCGAGACGAAAGCCTCATCCAGTCTTAAACCGATGGTCTTGGCACAAGCCTCCTCCGATTTCACCTCCAGTTTTCTTGCACGCATCGTATCCTGCAGGGTCTTCACGATGAGACTCTGCGAATCGCCGATGGTTCCATCAAAATCAAAAATTATATACTTCATTATTTCTTATTCTTTTTACCCTGTTTTGATAATCTGGCGCAAAGATACGGATAATAACTGAAACTACAAAGCAAATTGCCTACGAATCGCCTTGATGATATTGTTACGGGCCACACCCGGCTTCATCGCTTCTTCTAAAGGCATAGAATCAGGAGTAATCTGAATCACTCTATCAAAGCCTGCATCCAGCATCACCTGCCTGTCGCTTACGCCACCCGAGACGAGCCAGATTTTCTGATTGGCACCATGCTCCAGAATCCTTTGCGGCAGTTTCCCCATCAAGGTCTGACGGTCGCTATGTCCCTCGCCCGTAATCACGAGATCTGCATCCTGAATGAGCGCATCAAACTCTATCTCATCCAAGAGAAGTTCAGCCCCAGGACGAGCCTCAGCATTGAAATATTGCAGGAAAGCATAGCCCAGTCCGCCGGCAGCACCAGCCCCGGAAACCATACTTCTATCATATCCGAAATGCTTGGCGCTTACCTCGGCAAACTTCCTCGCCCTATCATCCAGCATCTGCACCATCTTAGCATCAGCTCCCTTCTGAGGCGCAAAGACATAAGCCGCCCCGTTTTCGCCACAGAGCGGATTGGTAACATCCGAAGCCAGCAC
>JAIJUV010000508.1 GCA_022732315.1 Prevotella sp. | reverse complement strand
AAACCTCCAAAGGCATTTGGCAAACATTGTATGGATTCCCTATGGTTGTTGCCATTTGCTTCCGTCTAAACTCCAATGGTGCAGCGCAACTTCGTGATGACATCACCAAGAGGCTGTACGGAGCAAAAGAGAAAATAGCCATTGTCCTGCAAATCTACGGAGGGACAAATGCCTTTAGCTAAGAATGGTCGCATCTTTAACGCTTCGGTTATTCACTGTCGTATTGACTTGCCTACGTACTGATTCACTGTCGTATCAAGCATTTCTATGAAGAATGCGGAGCTGCCGATGTCAAACGTTTTACATATTTATCGTATGACATATAAAACGTATGACATGCAGGAATACATTTTTGTTCATCCCGAGGAAAGGTTTACCAGCAAGCCTTTCTTCGGGATTTTTCGTTCTATCTTATCCCGAAAGGCTACATCAAGCACCTTAATTTCCAATCTTTTAACACTGTCGGCGCAAACTTCTCCATTCTGCGCAAGTTTGTGTTTTGCGTTTTGATTTTCCGCCCTTACCTTTGCAACTTTAATTTTATCAACTCACAAAGGTTAGATTATGAGCAAGACAAACGACAACAAACAACCTGTAGCTGTGGAAAACATGCAGCCACAGGCACCACCTCCACCAAACGAGGTGTTCATCCGTGTTGGCACAACCTTATACAAGGTGGTTGACCAACCTACTATCAATGGAGGGAAGGTAAGAAAGCGCATCCCTTGGAACATGGAAACCTTGCGTCAGGACTACGGCAAGGAGTTCATCAAGTATGTCCACAAGTATGACGGATTCTGTACCGTTCCCGAACATGTGAACCACCGAACTGTAATAGACGGTTTTCTCAATCTCTACGAGCCGATAAGCCACAAGCCAATGAAAGGGGATTTTCCGAACATCAAGAAATTGCTTTTTCACATCTTCGGTGAGCAATACGAGCTTGGCATGGACTATCTGCAACTGCTCTATCTCAGACCTGTGCAGAAACTTCCAATTCTTTTGCTTGTGTCTGAGGAGAGGAACACAGGCAAGACCACGTTCTTGAACTTTCTGAAAGCGTTGTTCCAAGACAACGTTACGTTCAATACCAACGAGGACTTCCGCAGTCAGTTCAATGCAGATTGGGCTGGCAAGCTGCTCATAGTCGTGGATGAGGTGCTACTCAGTCGCAGGGAGGATTCTGAGCGTTTAAAGAATCTCAGCACCACACTCTCCTACAAGGTGGAAGCCAAGGGCAAGGACAGAAACGAGATTTCTTTCTTTGCCAAGTTTGTGCTGTGCTCCAACAACGAATCCCTGCCTGTCATCATTGACGAGGGAGAGACCCGATATTGGGTGAGGAAGATTTCATCGTTGCAATCTGACGATACCGACTTCTTGGAGAAACTGAAGGCGGAGATACCCGCTTTTCTGTTCCAT
>JAIJUV010000110.1 GCA_022732315.1 Prevotella sp. | reverse complement strand
CAAATCACAGCAGGATGCTACATTCTGTTTATTTCTAATTCGTAACCTCTTCTTTTTATGAGATAAAAACTTATCTCATTCTCAATCACTTATAAAAAACTTGTAGTTTCCATTTATGAAAGTATTGATTATATCAGTTTGCCCAAATCTACAAATTGACGCAGAATTATCTTCTGTAATACCAGCAGAAATATAACTGTTATAACGAAAATATTCATAAAATCCCCAATATAAACACACAGAACGAAGAGAAGGAAATATTTCTTTATCCCCATACCCTACAACTACAATCTGTGTTTCATTAGCGAAATTACTATTTCCATGAGCTACAAATTTAGCAAAAGCCTTAATAAAGAGTCTTTTCAGAGGAGCATTATCTCCAAATACATCTTCATGTTTAGCTATTATTTTTGCGCAATGTCCCTTGATGGATTGAACGAAGTCTTTTTCTGGAAAATTCTGAAATGAAGTACAATTCTCACAAGAATTAACAACAATACTATTTAGCTGCAGAATAAATTCGTTTAGAAATAAACTTTTCTTTTCATTTGCAGTATTTGCTGCTATCTTAAGGATCAGCATATAGAAATTTTCTATCTCGTTCTCCATATTTGCATTTTGCATTTCTGCAGAACAAAAATAATGGTTATTCTTAATAAACCCTAGAAAATCAGATAAATATTCAGAAATCGTTGCAAAACATCTATCTTTCAATTGCTTTCTATACAATTTTACAATAACCTCTATAGGAGTACTCATAAAATTAGCATTACCACAAAACATGATTCCAACAGGGTGATACTTAGATAGAGCAAAAACTTTGTTTGCACTATTTATAACCTTATGCCCATAGGGAGTTGTTACAGTTATTGCACTATCTGCCGCTATTACAACAGCGTGCTTATTCATTACTGATACTAATGCTGTCATACGTATATTATTTTAAAGTTTCTTTTTCTAAGAATCGGCTACTAAATTCTTTCACAAAAAAGTAGCTTCATTAAAAAGGAGATAAGGAGCCATTCGCCCGATATATCGTTATTTTTTATTCTTCATCCTCCAAAAGAAATGCCAAGTTCTGAAGATTGGCTCACTCAATGCCTCAGCAGGATAATATCGCACGAAGTGCATATTTCTCCAAATCTTCAGGAAATATTTCTTAGCCATTCCTTGTTGTGTAAAATGCCCATACTTGGTGAAATGCTGTCCGAAATTGCCACCATTCAGTATTTCTGCTAACAACAACTTTCCTCGCTTCTCATCCATCGGAGCTATCATCTTCTCCCCAGATAGTCCCAATGCCTCATGCAGCACATACATCACCGCCCTTGCAAACTTCCACAATCCAAGATGTTTCAATTCTCTCTGCAAAGTATCTCTAATCACTAATAACTCATCATTATTCACTACATAGTAATAGTCAATGATTTGCCTCATTCCAATCCCTTCATCAAAGAAATGGTGATACAGATGCGTCAGCTGATAAACAACATTAAATGCCGTCGTCGGCACAGCAATATCCCCTGCCCCATCGGGCAGGCTAACAACATTTGAGCATTGCAGATCCGCATTCCTTCGAAACCATTTCTGCAACCTGGCATGATAGATAGGATTATTCATGGAGCAAGGAAAAAAATGCAACTCTACAGGCACACCATCCAAGGAAGTCTCCAGATGCTGCAGTCTGATATTATCCCCCAGTTCAAACTTCTTTTGAGCATATTCCATAATCCTCTCCCTACTAGCATCAATCCAAACATCAATATCTCCAGGAGTGCGGGAAAAAGGATTCGGATACATCAAGGCATTCCCCTGCCCTTTCAGAATGCAGCACCTCATCCCATCCTCTCTCAGCATTGAGAAGAGCTTGCTCGCCACAGCATTCACCTTCATGTTCTGCCTGCGAATCTGTTGCGCCTTACCCATCCAGGGCATCAGCAGTTCCCTCCCTATCGGGTTCTGCTTCAACTCCTCAGGATACTCCATCCCCAATCGCTCTATACCCTCAAAGCATAGCCCCAGCAACGCCTGCTTAGAAGCAAAGGAATACAGCTCCTGCCAGTCCATACCAGCAATCACCCTGCTCATATTCACCTTACAACCAAGACAACATCTCAGAAAAGCGAAAATATCCAACAAATCTTTATAAGGCTTCATCATACCACCCATTAATACTAGTTTCAAGTCACTTTCTATCATATTTTTTATATGAAAGCAAAGTCATATAGTTCTCTAATGTAAACCTTCTCAAAAACTTTATATAGCCAAAATAAGCAATAATAGTACTAAACCACAAAACAATCACTATCATCACGCTCGCCCATGAAATATTATAGTTTTGTATAAAGCCGCAAAATCCCTCTTTACCAATTAGTTTGGCTAGGATTACCAAAGTTTGTGCAATTATAAAATCGGTAAATAGACAAAGAATTAGCGTAATTGCTCTCAGAAAACCATATAATGCTACATAATTATCAACCTTACTTTGACACTCTTTACAATTTACATAAACATAGTGCATAACTATCCTATGGAAATCACACTGAAGATTAATCGGGGGTCTTTTTACCCCGAGTTCATCGGCCAAAGCAAACAATTTCTCCTCTATACAATTTACGATATATCGCTCCTGAGGTCTTGTCACGAAATTAACAATCGGGGTTGAAATAAAATTTATACCCATCACAACGATTGATACAGGGAACATAATTATCCAGAGAAAGATACGATATATTAATCGCAAATCAAAGTTCAAAATTAAATTCCTAAAGAAATTGATAACTAGGAGTTTCCCTTCAAATGAATATTCCCAAATTCCCAAATTAACATGCCACTTATTTATTGGTTCGTACTCAAAATCTGCATACCAGAAATTATGGTGAACATTCTTTTTCTGGTTGCTCAATAGATATAAACTTGGATAACCAAAAGCTTTATTCGTGAAAAATTCGATAGTTATCGCAGACAAGTAAGAAATAAGATGCCCTAAGATATATGCACATAGAATAAAAGGAACAGCAATCTTTACAAGATCAAGAGACTTACCATTAGAATAATAACAAATGCTATCATACAAATATGAAATTGGCAATATATCTTCTTTCGTCCAAACGATATATGAACTCCATATTATCAAGAGGGCAAACGCTCCTGGAAAGAAATAGCCAAGAAAATCAAATAAGGAAAATGGATTTTTCTCTTCCATCGTATGTTATTTTTTAACTTCACCAATGTTTCCTACACTCATTGAATTGGTTGATAATACTCTATTTTGTGAAGACACTTCATTTTTATCGGAATTGGCCACTACTATCATATCTTTAAGTTGTGACAACAAGCTATCAGATGGTTGCTGCAAAAACTGGAATCTATGGCATTTCTTCAAAAATGAAACAAGATCTAGACAATAGAAATCAGCTGCAATACCTGAAATTTCTTTTGTTTTAATAGCAAATTCAGAAACTATAGAGGGATTAGGACCTAATATACGATTATTATCATCCATATTAAACCAGTCCTTGGTTTTACTTCCCCTTACCATGACAATATTTCTTTTATAGTAGGATGCAAAACCTTGCATTTCCTTCCAAATAATATAGTCTCTATATCTTTCTCGTTCACTAGTACTACCATTGTCCCTACCAGGTGGCATCTCCTTCCCATATCGTTCACCACCTCTTCTGAACAACTCACTCAACTGGGCATCAGTGTAATTTACACCAACTTTATCCTGTGTAAATATTTTATCAATCCTTTCCTTCTTGGTATTCTTCTCAAGTTCTAAATCAAGAGCATTGATATCAGAATCAAAACTGGTTTTGATTTTATCAAATGTATCCTTAAAATTTGCCAGTACATCATCCTTGAGATAAGGATTCGATTTCATATTAATCACATTATCATGAAAGTTCTCTAATTGCTTTCTAGCATTATTAATCAATTGCCTTTCTCTTACGATATAAGAATTTACATTGCACATAAAAGAAAAACCAACATCATGTGGCATCCAAAGTTTGTCTGACAGCCATTCACTTTCTAGTATATCCAGTAATTCCGAAGAATTTTTCTCCTCCATTTGGAAAAGCATCAAAAGAACTTCTGTGTCTATGACAATAGAAGTCTTAGAATTTTCCAAAAGAGCTTTTAACTCATCTTCATTTAGATTACATAAACCTTTAAACGATTCCTTCATCTTGTATTATATATTTTCTCACCCACTCATTATCAGCTATCACATTAGTCCATGCTGCACGGTGACCAGTTTCTACAACTAAAAGTCTATCATTAGAATCTAAACAACCCATTAAGTTATCACGTACTTCCTTATGACTCAATGGCGAAACTATACACCACACAGATTCGGTCATTTTACCCCAATTAGGGAAAGAGCGCAACATTTCATATAAAGATTGATAATCACGATCTGGCTTACAAAGATCATAAGCCACAATATAACTATACATTTTCATCTATCTTAGTTTTTTAAAAATTTCTTATTAAGCAACCTATTGATACTTCATAAACCATTCTTCATCCACTTTACAATTTTCACTATTTGGATCAGGCGAAGCTTGCTCTACTTTTACCATTAATGGCATGGGTACACAGTTGCCAAATATCAAAGCTTCACCAGGCACAGCCTGTTTTATCTTATTGACATAATCAGAAGAAAAATATGGAAGAACCGAATAAATATAATTCATGTCTATTTCATTCTGTATTCTATGCACAATATAATTTCCACATTGTGATAAAACAGTCTGCGATAACTCAGATGGTCGTTGAGATGAAATCATCAAGAACAAAGAATACTTTCTACCCTCTCTGGCAATCTTCTCAAAAATGTTCTCTCTCATGATATATTCCGTATCCTTTCTAATATACCTATGAGCTTCATCCAATATCAAATGAACAGGATGTTTTCTACGTTTTTCTCCCTTTTGCTTCTTTCGATAATCAAAAAGAATACGACTTACCACACTTGTCATCAATTCAAGAACATCTGTTCCAACCTCACTTGAATCTATGCATATAAGTTGAGTTTCATTTGATTCTTCTGAAATTCCGAAGACCTTAGCCAAATAGTCATCTTCATTTTCATAACGACAATTCGTTTCTTTCATAAACTTACATTCTGCGTTGTAGAGAAAAACATCCAGACGCGTCATTAATGTAGAAGTGAACTCTCTGACACGCAGATTACCCTTAGCCTCCTCTTCCAACAAAACCAATTCAGCTGCAGTTTTCAAAAAACGGTAATCGAAGTAATCTCCAGATTTCAATTTCTCTTCGTCTATCTTCATGGCAGAACCTTCATCTATTTGCTCGAATGCTTCACCATTATTATCACGATGAGTTGATGTCACATAGTGAGCATTTGCCCCAGCTTTCAAATCGACACTTACATACCGAGCATTTTCTTCATCCTTTATGAATTTAGGCAAAGCTTCAGAAAGGGAATTATTGTTATTACCATAATATACAACACACAATTTTATACATACAGAAAAGAAGTTGTCCAAATCATCAACTACTTGGTCAGGCACTTCATGCTTAGGAACCAACGAATAAATATCTTTCATCTTCTGAATTGCCCCCTTAGCAATTGTCATCTTTGAACTATCAGAATCAGCTTTTGCTATAATTTCAGATAATATCTTCCAAGTCTTCCATTTAATGTAATTAGCAAATTGCTTAACCACATTCTCTTCCTTGGTGTTGAACATTCGATAGAACTTATAACACTCTTGCAGAACGTTATCCCAAAAAGGCTTTTGAGTTCGTTCTGAAGCCATCAAAAATGCCAACCATTCATCAAGATTCATCAGATAATATGGCAGAGTAAACTTAACCATACCCTCATCGACATCACCCGCATTAGGCTTATAGAATATCGCATGAATATCATCGTTCAATTCTCTGTTAAAAGCCTTTGGGTATTCGCCATTGGAATCAAACAAGATAACCTTGGAGCCATATGCATGGTTATTCTCTTTACGGAAGACCTCCTGCAAAATGCGAGCAATTGTATTAGATTTTCCGCTACCACTATTACCTAAAACGGCAGTATGAATATTGAAAAGTCTATTGATACTTAATGATATTTTGTAGTTTATCAAACTCTTGCTATAGCCAATATCTATCGAATGATGGATTTTATCATCATCATCTTCTTCAATCTGAGAAGACAGAATTTGCTGCAGATCTTGGAACGTAACAATCTCCACATCACTATACAAGGAAGGGAATATTCCTACACCCATAGCAAACTTCCCAGAAGTAGTTATCGTTCCTATTGGTTTGACGATGAACTCACGAGAGCTATCCAGATTAAATGAAGAAAACTGCTTCCCTTCTTGATTGTAATCCAAGATAGCACTGACTTCACACAAGATTTGGTCGCCTGTAGCATTGTTCGCCTTCAAATAACTACCAATGTTACCAAAGTAGTAAACCTGTCCATTGATAGATACAGTAGAATGCTTGGTTGTAGCAAACAACCGAACCCGAAACTTATCATATTCTACAGACACAATTTTTCCTATCTTCATAGCTTTACTTTTTAAAGGTTACAAACTAGTGTGCTATTAAACCTTCTTGCTCATTTCTTTGAGACCTTTGACAAAGTCCTTAACTATCTTCTCTTCCTGAGCAAAAGCATTCAAGTTTGGCATCCATTCTCTTACAGTATAATCAAAGTAATGCATTTGAATATTATCTTTTTTAGGATCTGGATTTTCCACTTCACCCCAAAGTCGGAATATACGTTTATCATCTATTTTGCATATTGGCTTATCCTCGGCTATATGGTCGATTACCACAAGGTTGAAAGTCGTATTGGTAGCCAATGCTCGATAAATAACGTCGTTCACATGTTCATCGTTAAAGCCATACCCCATCACAAAGAGAACGGTATTAGGCTCTAATAAGCGATGCTGAAACTCTCTAAACAAATCAACATATGGAGCACCGAGACTTTTATTTTGCTTGGTAGGAGTAGGATAAATCAGGATGTTCTTGTCTTCTTTCCATTTAGGATTTGTGTCCTCCATGATACTAAAGAAGTTGGAGTCATCCTTATCATCATCAATCCAATTCACAGAACCATGAATCTTGTAGAAGTACACCATATTCTCCACAGGCTCATACTTGTCAATACTGACATCCATACGCTTTGAATAGGTGTAATTGAACATGGCAGGATTGAAATGTTTCTTTATTCCCCCACTAAACCCGTTCACATAATGGATATTCAGATTATCCATTGCCCTTTCATTAAAGAGGTCATTGTTGGTGGTAAAGACACAGATACGAGATAAATCTTTGTTGCGGAAAGCTATCTTTTGATAGAAGGATTTATAAGTTTCAAGGACTTCAGGAGCTTTACCCTTGGCGAAATCAATATTGATACTTTTAAAGATTATTTCTTCTATGAACTTGATAAGGTCAGAACATTTCTCTTCCCTATATTTATAACCATCACCAAAACCTTGATAGTAAGCTCTACCTGAGTATAGCACAGAGAGAATCTCTTCCAACTTGTTGTCACAAGCCTTGGCAATCTTGCCGAAACGTTTTTCCATATAATTGCCTTTCAAAGCCTTTTCAACTTTTGCATAAAGCCCTGCCATATTCGGAATCGCAGGACAACTTGTACCAGCACCAAAGAGGAAACAAACGTTCTTCATATTAAAGAACTCTGCAATTTTTGCCTTAACGGCTTGTTTGTATTCTTTTTCTTTTATATTGTTTTCTACAAGATAGTTAGATTTACCTTGATAGAAATGCAAATTAAGAATTTTCTCTTCCATAACATAATATGATAATTTACTAATGGGTCCAGAAATCTGTCAATCGAATCATTGTTGCCCAGAATTCGGACACTTACAGAAAGTACCCTAAGCAGCCACCACCTTTCCCCAGGCGGTCCCAGCCCGCACAACCATGGCGAGACCTTTGATGCCCCGCCAACCTTAGAGCGTAGCGGTTCTGAGCACCGGAGGGCGGTTACATCCCTAATCCCTATGGTAGGGATTTAGGGCTTGGGTATAGGGTAAGGACCC
>JAIJUV010000507.1 GCA_022732315.1 Prevotella sp. | reverse complement strand
TTATTAGCACTTTATCAATAGTAAAGTGCTGACCCGTAAAACGAACGGGCAATTTCTTTTTTGTCATTAGTAACTTCTTACAGGGCTGAATTCAACTTGCAAATGCAACAGAATTCTGATTAATAATTTGTTTAAATTTTTCGTTTGGCGTGAGGTATCCAAGTCTTTTACGAGGTCGATTATTGAGTTTATTTTCAATCCACTTAATCTGTTTGTTGGTTACTTCACTAAAGTCCTTACCCTTTGGGATATACTGCCTGATAAGCCCGTTGGTGTTTTCATTGGCACCACGTTCCCATGAGTGGTATGGTTTGCAAAAATAGAATTTTATTTCCAATTTTTGCGCAATTTCCTCGTGCTTTGCAAACTCCTTTCCATTGTCAGCCGTAATTGTGTGTATTAAGTTTTTCACTTTCCGCAGTGCCCATACTGCAATCTTAGCTACCGGGATGGCTTCTTTTCCCGACAACTTGCGTATCCAGACCCTGCTTGTTGCTCTGTCGTTAATGGTAAGAATGGCACCTTTGTGGTTCTTACCAATAATTGTATCTATCTCTAAATCACCAAATCTCTCCTTCAGTTCCACTATCTCGGGACGCTCATCAATATCCACCCTGCCTGGGATAAATCCTCGCCCTGCATTTTCGGAATTAGAATGATAATTGATTATGACAGGATACTCATTTGCTAAGCGCAAAGCCACTGCACGTCCTATACCTCGCGAGGCTCCTGTTACTAAAGCATATTTCATATTTATTAATTGTTTTATTATATTTTTTGAAGAAACGCACTTGGTATATAGGCTGTGGCCATTGTTACCAAATCATCTACTACCACGCCTACTCTCTGTTGCCCCTGCCAGCGTGCAACTATTCCAACCACCCCTTTGAATACACCATCAATAACCTTTACCAACTGTCCTTTCTCGAACTTTGGCACTTCGACTAATGACACGATTGTATTATCCGCATCGGCAGCACAGATGATTTTGAGACTTTCCATCTGATAGTCTGGAACTATCATAGGAACCTTCTCTATTCTGCGCCCAACGTGGACGTGACGATAGTAAAAACGAAGGAATGGGAGATTTACGTTGTCGTAAACAAAGGTTTTGAGTTGTTCTTCGGTACCGTAGGCGAAGAAGATGTTGGGTAAACGTGACTCGATAACAATTTTGCGCTTACCTTTTATAAGTTTCACTACCTCGGTGGTAGGATAGAAAGCCGTGATGCCTTTGGCGGTCATATAGTCGTATGCTTTTTTCTCTCTACCATAGGTGGTGCGTAAAGCATACCAATGAGGAATTTCTTCCTCTTTTTGCGCTTTAGACTTACTTGCTATATGGGCATTTCTGGTGGACACCCCTGTTTGTGAACTCTCGGCGGAAACTGTGCTTTGAGCTTCGGGGAGGGCGTTGGAGGTAAGTCC
>JAIJUV010000506.1 GCA_022732315.1 Prevotella sp. | reverse complement strand
AACTCTTACATTCCGCTACAAGGGAGTAAAGCCTGCAGAAGCTTATGACCTTAATGTGAAATCTAACAATCCGGGGTGGAATGCCCAAAGAGCAAATATCAAGAAGGTGGTCTTCGATGCATCGTTTGCCAATGCAAGACCAACGAGCTGTTGTTTGTGGTTCGCAGATTGCTTTTATCTGACCGAAATTGAAGGTATTGAGAATCTGAATACAGAGAAAGTAACAAACATGTGCTCTATGTTCTCGGGTTGCTTTGCGCTTACCTCGCTCGACGTCTCTAACTTCAATACTCAGAATGTGGAAGATATGAGCATTATGTTCGAGAGCTGCTCAGCTCTCTCTTCGCTCGATCTCTCAAAGTTCAATACAGCGAATGTGAAGAATATGGAAGACATGTTTAAAGAATGTCGAAAACTCTCTTTGCTCGACCTCTCTAATTTCAATACAGAGCGCGTGAAGAATATGTCCTCTATGTTCTCTGGTTGCTCAACTCTCCAAACTATCTTCGCCAGCGATAAGTTTGTTACGAACCAGGTTTCTTATGGTGTTGGTATGTTCTTTGATTGCAAGAATCTCAAAGGTTTTATAGATTATATCAGTAACACAGACAAAGACAAGGACGATAACACCTACGCCAACTACACGACTGGCTACTTCACCAAGCTGGTAGGTAAGAATGGTGAGGAAATGATAGGAGCAGCGGGAGAAACTCTTGCTACGGAGAATCTTATTCTTGAAGACGGCAAGGACTTCGTGGCTTATGAGCCGTTCGCAGCCAAGAATGCATCTTACAGCCGAGATATCCCTGAAGGTTCTAAATGGGGAACGCTCTGCTTGCCTTTCGCCATTGACCAGAGCAAGGAAACAGAATGTAAATTCTATCGTCTCACAGGTATTGACAATGATAATGAATGCATCACCCTTGAGAGTTGCGAAGAGGGCATAATCCCTGCCGGCACTCCGGTGCTCTTCAAGATGAATAAGGATGAGCAGACACTCAGCATTTCTGTACAAAATGCAGGCATCGTTAAAGAGCCAGTAGCTGGAACAAACGTTACTAAGCCAGAAGCAGAAACTGCCTCAGATGTCAACCTCGTAGGTTCATTCACCAAGATTGGCGGCAAAGACAATAAGGGTCTTGACAAAAACGACTACATCATTGGTAAGAATAAGTTCTGGCGTGTCTCTGACTTGGATGATGGCAATGGCGTGGGCATCAAACCGATGCGTGCATACATCCATCCTGCCTATGAATATCTGGCAAGAGCAGCCATGCTGAGCATTGGAAAGGGTGATGGCACTACTGCCATTGACAACCTCAACGCTATCAGCAATGATGCCAATGCAGAATACTATGATGCGAATGGTCGTCGTACCAATGGTCTGCAGAAGGGTCTGAACATCGTGAAGCGTGGCAGCAAGACTTATAAAATC
>JAIJUV010000109.1 GCA_022732315.1 Prevotella sp. | reverse complement strand
GGGTCAGGGCATTCTCGTAAAGAAGGTGAAGTGTAACTTCAGAGTGATGGGTAAGAAGTTCGGCAAGCTGATGAAGGGTGTTGCTGCCCAGATGTCAGCACTGGATCAGGACCAGATTGCAGCCTTCGAGAAGGCAGGCAACATCACATTGAATATTGACGGACAGGAAGCCGTGGTAGAGGTAGCCGACGTGGAGATTATCTCAGAGGATATCCCAGGATGGCTCGTATCTAACGAGGGCAATCTGACCGTGGCACTTGAGGTAGAGTTGACTCCTGAATTGAAGAAGGAGGGTATGGCTCGTGAGCTGATCAACCGTATCCAGAACCTCCGCAAGGAGACTGGTTTGGAGATTACCGACCGCATCAAGGTGACAGTGGCTTCCAACGAGGAGACCAACGCAGCCATCGAGGCATTCGGCGACTACATCAAGGGTCAGGTATTGGCAGACAGCATCGAAATCGGTGACAACGCAGGTGTTGAGACCGAGTTTGATGACTTTAAGTTGAACATTCTCGTAGAGAAGAATTAAATAAATAGGAGTTAGAAGTTAGGAGTCAGGAGTTATCCGAAGCTACTTGCTTCTAACTTCTATTCCTTAACCTTTTAAAAAATTAATAACTTTATAACGTTTAAAGAAACATCTATGGCTAACGAAAAGGCACGTTATAGCGACAAGGATCTCGAGGAGTTCCGCGCTATTATTGAAGAGAAATTGAAAGTGGCAAAGCAGACTTACCGCGAGTGTATGGCTCAGCTGAACCATTCAGACAGTAATGATGTGGTAGATACATCACCAACCTACAAGGCCCTGGAGGAGGGAAGCGAGGCGCAGAGCAAGGAGGAGATTATCCAGATGGCACAGCGCCAGCAGAAGTTTATCAAGGGATTGGAGGCAGCGTTGGTTCGCATCCAGAACAAGACTTACGGCATCGACCGCGAGACTGGCGAGCTGATTCCTAAGGAGCGCTTGCGTGCTGTACCTCATGCCACATTGAGTGTAGCTTCCAAAGAGGCTAGAAAGAAATAATAAATGGAGAAAAAAAGTAAATTACATATCGGCTGGCTCGTCACGGCAATGGTGGTTGTGCTGCTTATCATCGACCAATGGATTAAGCTGTACATCAAGACCCACTTTTGCCTTGGCGAGTCTGTTCGTGTTACAGACTGGTTCTTTATCGATTTCATTGAGAACAACGGTATGGCGTGGGGCATGTCGTTCATCGGCAAGTTCTGGCTGAGCCTCGTGCGCTCGGTAGCCATCATCTTCCTGGTATGGTATCTTCACCGCATCATCAAGCAGGGCAAGCATCGCCTGGTCTATATCTTCCTGGTGGCACTGGTGCTCGCCGGCGCCATCGGCAACATGATAGATTCCATGTTCTATGGCTTGATGTTCACGGCTTCCTCGCCTTATTATGTGGCTTACCAGGTGCCGTTTGGTGAAGGTTATGCGCCTTTCTTCATGGGCAAGGTGGTGGATATGTTCCGCTTCCCGTTCTTCACCTATACGTGGCCGGAGTGGTTCCCAATATGGGGTGGACAGAAGGGCACGTTCTTCGACCCTGTGTTCAATTTCGCGGATTCATGTGTCAGCGTGGGTATCATCGCCATGCTCATCTTCTGCCGTAAGGAATTGGAAGAGCTGGGAGAGGGAAAGAAGAAATCTTCTGATAAGTCATCTTCATCAGAGAAATCTTCATCAGAGAAATCTTCATCAGGGAAATCTTCTGAAGAATCTGCCCGGAAATCATAAGATAGGAGGAATATGGGATGAAGAAGATTTGTGCGTTTTTCTCGATATTGATATGCCTGCTTCTGTGCGTGGTTTCCTGTAAACCATCCCTGCCAGGAGATGTGTTGTCGAAGGGCAAGATGGCGGATATCCTCTACGATTATCACGTGGCGCTCTCAATGGCGCATACGGCTGATGGAGGGGATACCGGACAGAGCATCACGTATCGCGAGGCGGTGCTCAGAAAGCACGACGTTACCTCGGCTGAATTCGACAGTTCGATGGTGTATTACATGCGCCACACTGAACTGCTGGAGGATGTATATAAGGAATTGGGCGACCGCCTGAACAACGAGATTGTAGCCCTGGGTGGTAATGCAGACGCCAGCCAGTTTGATAATCTTTCTGCCACGGGCGATACTGCCAACGTGTGGAATCTGGCACCAGCCATGGTGCTTTCTGCCACCAAGCCGTTTAATGCGGTAAGCTTCGATATTCCGGTGGATACCGCCTTTCATA
Source organism: Prevotella sp. (assembly GCA_022732315.1). The sequence continues at coordinate 5,873 of JAIJUV010000109.1, read as the reverse complement.
AGGGCGACCGCCTGATGCTCGATTTCGATACGCAGTTCATCTTCCAGGATGGCATGCGTGGTGGTGTGGCTTTGCTCGCCGTGCAGTTTAAGAATGATAGCATTGCCCAGCAGGTTACCCAGATTTCCAATTCTCAGCATTGCTCTATCCAGGTGGCTGATAATGACAATCTTGGCATCAAGAGTGTGAAGGGATACTTTATGCTGTCTGATGGTTCTTTTGCTTCGGACATGCCGTCTTCTTCCACGCTCAAACTGATGTTCGTAGAGCATATCAAGCTGGTTCGCATGCATCAGCCAAAGTCTGTCCAGACTCCGGCTTCTTCTGCCGGAACATCTTCTACTGACAGTTTGAAGAAGGATAGTGCCCAGCGCATGGGAGCAGCATCCTCTGCTCCTTCATCATCCTCTGCCACTCCTTCATCATCCTCTCAGACTCAGATGATGCATCCTGAACCGCTTCCGGGCAAACCGGGAACGCTTCCTCCGGGAAGACCAACGAGAATGCTTCCACCTAAGCAGCTGAAGGGCGAACCGCTGAAGGCAACCAATCTGCGATAGAAAAGTGATGGAAGATTTAAGAAGATGCGGAGCCCATCAGGTGATATTGCCCGATGGCTCGATACTGCAGCAGGCTGTGGTAGAAATACAGGAGGGCAGGGTGGTGAACTACTTTGAGTTTCGTGAGGAGTTGCCGATGACCGAATGGTTAGGTGGCGAAATCCGGGTGGAACGAGACGAGGATGGCATCCTCCGTGCCCTGTGGAACGGAAAAAACATTTAATAATAAAACATTAATAATATGTTAAGCGTAGATCAATTAGAAGACAAGTTGATAGACTTGGCATTTGCTGAGGATATCGGTGATGGCGACCACACAACCTTGTGTTGCATTCCTGAGGACGCCATGGGTAAGAGCCATTTGCTCATCAAGGAAGATGGCGTATTGGCTGGTGTAGAAATGGCTAAGAAGGTATTCGCCCGCTTCGACCCAACCATGAAGGTGGAGGTATTGTTGCAGGATGGTACCCACGTGAAGAAGGGCGACATCGCCATGATCGTAGAGGGTAAGACCCGTTCTCTGCTTCAGACAGAGCGCCTCATGCTCAACATCATGCAGCGCATGAGCGGTATCGCTACCATGACTGCCAAGTATGTGAAGCGCCTCGAAGGTACCAAGACTCACATCCTCGATACCCGCAAGACCACTCCAGGTCTCCGCATGTTGGAGAAGCAGGCTGTGAAGATTGGTGGCGGTATGAACCATCGCATCGGTCTCTTCGATATGATTCTCCTCAAGGACAACCACATCGATTTCGCTGGCGGCATCGATAATGCTATCGACCGTTGCCATGCTTATCTCAAGGAGAAGGGTCTCGATCTGAAGATTGAAATTGAGGTTCGCAGCTTCGACGAGCTCGACCAGGTGTTGAAGCACGGTGGTGTAAACCGCATCATGCTCGACAACTTCTCTGTGCCTGATACCAAGAAGGCTGTGGATATCATCGCCGGCAAGTATGAGACTGAGTCATCTGGCGGTATCACCTACGATACCATCCGCGACTATGCAGAGCAGGGCGTTGACTTCATCTCTGTAGGAGCCTTGACACACAGTGTGAAGGGCTTGGATATGAGCTTCAAGGCTTGCGAATAAGAGTGATTTAAGTGAAGAAGGTATATATTATGAATAAGATTTTTGCTTCAGCCTTGATGGCTGTGGCTATGATGGGCTGCGTCTCTGAGGCTGAGGCTTGCAGCAACTTCATCGTGGGCAAGAAGGCATCTGTGGATGGTTCCGTGATGTGTTCTTACAGTGCCGACGACTACGGTATGTTCCAGTACCTCTGCCATTATCCTGCGGCTAAGCATGCCAAGGGCGAGATGCGCAAGATTTTCGACTGGGATAGCAACAAGTATCATGGTGAGATTCCAGAGGCAGCCGAAACTTATAACGTTATCGGCAACATCAACGAGTGGCAGGTTACCATTGGTGAGACTACCTATGGCGGTCGTGAGGAGATGGTGGATTCCACCGGTATCATGGACTATGGTTCACTTATCTACGTGGCTTTGCAGCGCAGTAAATCGGCACGCGAGGCTATCAAGGTGATGACCACCCTTGCCAATACCTATGGTTATAATTCAGAAGGCGAAACCTTTACTATCTGCGATCCTAAAGAGGCTTGGATCATGGAGATGATGGGTAAGGGTGCCGGTTCCAAGGGTGCTGTCTGGGTGGCTCTCCGTATTCCGGATGATGCCATCTGTGCACATGCCAACCAGAGCCGCATCGGCAAGTTCAACATGAAGGACAAGAAGAACGTGATGTATGCCAAGGATGTGGTTTCCTTTGCCCGCAGCAAGGGCTGGTTCAAGGGCAAGGATGCTGATTTCTCTTGGAAGATGGCGTATGCGAAGCCTGATTTCTCGGGTCGTCGTTTCTGCGATGCCCGTGCCTGGGCGATGCTGAACCATTTCTATGACATGAGTCCTTACCTGGATTGGGCACTCGGCAAGAATCCTGATGCGCAGGATATGCCTCTCTGGGTGGTTCCTAACAAGAAGGTGAGCGTGAAGGATGTGGAGGCTGTGATGCGCGATCATTACGAGGGTACTCCTCTTTCTGTAGCCGACGGTTCTGATATCGGTGGTGGTATCTGGGAGATGCCATATCGTCCTACACCATTGATGTACAAGGTGGATGGCAAGCAGTATTTCAACGAGCGTCCTGTAAGCACCCAGCAGAGTGGTTTCGTATTCGTGAGTCAGATGCGTTCATGGTTGCCAAGAGAGATTGGCGGCGTGTTCTGGTTTGCTAATGATGATGCCAACATGGCAGCGTTTACACCGGTTTACTGCTCAATGACTCAGCGTCCTGAGTGCTACAATACTCCTGGTGTTGATGCGGTGCATTTCAGCAAGAAGAATGCTTACTGGGTTTGCAACATGACCAGCAACATGGTTTATCCTCGTTACAGTCTGATGTTCCCAACCTTGAAGGAGGTTCGTGATAGCTTGGACAACAGCTATTTTGCTGCTCAGGCAGGTGTTGAGAAGAAGGCTCAGGAGCTTTATGCTCAGAATCCACAGGCTGCCGTGAAGTATCTCAACGACTACAGTGTTGAGAAGGCTCAGCAGATGTTGGCTCGCTGGAACCAGCTTTTCGAGTTCATGGTGGTGAAGTATAATGATATGATTATCAAGCCAACCGATAAGAATGGTAATTTCGAGAAGACCCCTTATGGTTTGGGTGCTCGTCCAGCCCGTCCTGGTTATCCGGAGAAGTATGCCAAGCAGCTTGTGAAGCAGAGTGGCGACAAGTTCCTGGTACCAGAGGAGAAGAAGTAATAAATAATAAATAAAAAGAGGGTGTGTCTTGGACTTTTGACACACCCTCTCTTTTTCTTTTATTTTTAAATAGCTCTTTTATAAACTCTTTTAGATGAGCTCTAAAATTGTATTTATGATTTTTTCAATCTTTGATGAGTCAGTGGCTTGATCCAGTTTCTGGTTGATTTTCTCTTCCAGTTTCTGCTGAACCTTGTCGGCAGCCTTATCCATGGCCTCATTGGCCTTGTCTTCCAGCTTCTTCTGAACTCTCGAACTGATGCTGCCATCGGCAGATTCATCAACAGAATTTCCGTTTTCATCAAGATTTGCATTGCTATCAGATGACGATGAGGCTGAATTATCTCCGACGGTATTATCGTCTGATGTTGAGGAAGATTCCTCAATCTGCAGATTATCCGTATTTTCCAGTGCCTTCACCATATCATCTGCATTCATGGTATAAACCTTGCCGAGGATACCGAAACTGATGGTATGCTGCTTGCCGTTAAACTCTACAGAACCCTTGGAACACACGATGTAGTTGTGATATTCAAAGAGCTGGTTCATGGCTTCGCCCATCATATTGTCTGCCATCATCTTAGCTGCTGAACGGAGGGCTTGGGTAAAGAAGTTGTTATCCGTAGTGCTTACAGCTTTCTCTATCGCCTTGCTTACTTCCGTGCGAACCTTCTCCTTGTGCTCTTCTTCGCTTGGGTTTGTAACGGCAAAGATGGCGAAGATGAAGATGATGAGGCCGATAATCATCTTCATGGCGAAGTGATTCGACTTCTTTTTAGGCTGTTTCGAATCAGAATTCGGGTTCTGATTGAATCCCTGATTAGAATTAGGATTGAACCCTTCATTTGTGTTCTGAGTCGTGTTAAAGCCCTGATTCATGCTTGCGCCTTGCTGGAAACCTTGCTGGAATCCCTGCTGAAAGCCTTGGTTCTGGTTGAAATCCTGATTTGAATTTTGATTAAATCCTTGATTCTGATTGAACCCCTGGTTCTGGTTTGAATTCTGATTAACCTTATCAGCTTCAACAGCTTCCAATACGGCTCTTAAATCCTCTACTTTCCAGGCTGGCGTCCAATCAGCCATGCCTTGTTTCCAAACTAGAGTTTCGGGGCTGATACCTTTTTGAACAAGCTGGTCCATACTGAATGGACCGGCTTGTTGTCCATTATTATCAATTATAAAAAATTCCATAGCCTATTATATTTTATTCAAGTTTCGCAAGTAGTTTACGGTCCCCGAAGGGGGCCAACTTTCAATAACCGCTGGTGGAATGACCGAAGGTCATGGAACCTGCGGACAACCAATGGTAGGGAGAAAGCGTCCCCAAAGGGGGCGAACCACATTATGTCTTGCTCCTGTTCGCCCCCTTCGGGGACGATAGGAGAGTGTATCTGCTATCCGCAGGTTTCATTCCCTTCGGTCATTCCACCAGCGGTTATTCACATTCGCCCCCTTCGGGGACGGTAGAATGCCACATGCTAAAGTTCAGTATTTTATTCATTAGTGCGTAGCCTTCCACCAACCTGTCTTTTCTCTGCCCTTGATAGCCACGCTGTGCTGGCTTGGGTCGGAGATGGTGATGCCGCAATAATTCTTGATCTTGAAGCTCTCGGAACTGTAGATGCAGGTATATGCCTCTTCTGTATGGTCTGATGCCTTGATGGTGAGCTTCAACTGGTTCTTGAACTGGTCGAGCAGATATCCGCTTGGGCGGAGGCTATCCACATAAGTCTCCAGGTCGTAGAAGAGGTTGGGGCGGAAGCCATCCAGATGCTGGATGGAATCGAGGCTCACGTCGGCTGATAGCTGATACTCTGCATTGATATCCTTCATTACACTCGCTAATTTCTCCACCTGTCGGCAGTCGATGGCTGCCAGGTTGCAGAATGGGGCAGAGGAGTTATTCTTATAGAAGTTCACGCTGTTTGAAACGATGCTCGAATAATTGGGGGTGGCTGAGTTCAGATAGCTCCACATCGAGCGATATGGCAGTCCGGCTGCCATGATCTCGCTTCCGCTGGCTATCATGTAGTTGGTGACATCTTTCAGCTCGTAGGCGGTTTCTATATTGCTCATGTAGCAGGCATCGAAGAGGATGTACTGCATCTTCATTCCGCTCTCTCTGATGCCTTCGGCGAGGGTGCTGATATCCATGGCGTTTTCTGCCAGGCTCACGCTGCCGAAGAAACGGGTGAGGGGAGCGTTCGGATCCGGACCAAACTGGATGCCGCTGAAAGAGGAAATACCAGTAGCTGAATTGTCGGCTGCAGAATAGCCGCTCAGGGCGCTATCGACTGGTCGTGTTACGCTTGGACGAGCGTAGTAAGGGTATCTGCTCCAGTCGCTGGCATAAGTCCAGCCGCAACCATGTACTCCCACGATGAGGGCATAGTTCAGCGCACTGGCTTTCGTTTTCACCTCGTTCATAATATCTGCGATGCCCTCGGCTGAGGCATACGAAGCACCCTCGTATTCCTTCAGGGGAACACGGTCCACGCTTTTGGTAGTAGCATTATATTGCAAGTC
>JAIJUV010000505.1 GCA_022732315.1 Prevotella sp. | reverse complement strand
GATCTTGCAGTTGTCTCCAATCTTAGCCTTTGGAGAAACCTCTGCCTTTGGACTTATTATACTAGCCATAACTATAAACTATTAATTATTAACTATAAATTACTTAGCTCCTCCACCCAATGCATAGTAGAGATTAACTACTGCCTGCATCTTGTAGAAGTCATCAGCTACCTTTGAGAGCTGTACGTTGAGCAGAGAAGACTGTGCCTGGATTACCTCCAGATAAGAACCGCCAGCCTCTGACATCAACTTACGTGTATCCTCCACATTCTGCTCGAGTACAGCGATGCGCTTAGCCTCCACCTTACCCTTCTCGTCAGAATAGTTGTAGAGAACGAGGGCATTGCTCACCTCGCTACCAGCCTTCAGTACGGTGTTCTGCCAGGTATTGTAAGCCTGCTCATACTGCATCTTAGCCACCTTCAATCCGGCAATGATAGTACCATTTCTGAAGATTGGCTGAACCAAAGAACCTACAGCAGAAAGCAACCACTTACCTGGGTTCACGATGCCTGCACCAGCAGAATTGGTGAATGCACCTGTACCAGAAATGGTGATGGATGGATAGAACTTGCTGCGGGCAGTCTCTATGCCATAGAAGCACTGAGCCAGATTCATCTCGGCTGCGTGAACATCAGCACGGTTGTTGAGCAACTGGATGCCTACGCCGGTAGAGAAAGTAGTAGGAAGGCTCTGATTCTCCAGCTTGCCACGGGCAATAGAATGTGCCTGGTCGCCGATGAGAAGACTCAGGGAGTTCTCTGTCTCGCGAATCTGACGCATCAGGTCGGTCTTCTGAGTCAACACAGCATAGTAGTTGCTCTCGGCAGCCTGCACGGAAGTTCCGCGATAACCAAGCTTGGTATCCTTCAGCACCTTCATCATCTCCCAAGTATCCTTGGTCAAGCCTTCCATATTGTTAACCAGCTCCACCTGCTTGTCGAGCATCAACAGTGTATAATACATGTTGGCGATGTTGGCGATGAGGTTGGTCTGCACAGACACCTGATAGTCCTTCAACTGGAGCAGTGCCATCTGGGCACTGCGCTTCTGAGAGAGCAGGTTGCCGAAGAGGTCAACCATCCAGCTGGCTGTTACAGGCATGCTGTAAGTCTTGGTGGCAGCATTGCCATCCCAGGAAGCGATGGTTCCCTGAGGAGAGAAAGACAAGGAAGGCACAAACGCCAACTTGGCACACTTCAACTGCTCTTCAGCCATCTTCACGTTCAAAGCCGCATTGAGGAGGTTGACATTATTGTTCAATCCCTTCTCAATGATTGACTGGAGCTGAGGGTCGGTAAAGACACTGCGCCAAGGGATATTGGCGAAGGTAGTAGTATCCTTTACAGCCAAAGTATCTGTATCAGAAGCTACATCGCGAACGATACCGCTGGTCTTCACATCCGGACGCTCATACTTTCCGTAGAGAGTCTTGCAG
>JAIJUV010000504.1 GCA_022732315.1 Prevotella sp. | reverse complement strand
AAGGAATGGATTGACTTGCGGAACAGGTTGTGGTTTGCCAATAAGCCCCAAAGTGTGAAGCTGATGGGCATCGACTTCAGTACAGAGGATGGCAAAAAGCTATACCCTCGCATCCTATCGAAGTATATTGATGAAAAGACCTATCTGACGGTGAAGACCTTGGAACTGCAAGTAGGAACAGGACTGAGTTGGAAGCATAGGTTTATTCCTTGGGATGAGCCAAATAAGGTGTATCTGTACAAAGAAGGAGAAGGCAACTCGCGACTGTATATTGATGAGAAAGAACAATATTATGTGCAGAAGAACATCGGCAGCCAACTGGAGAAAGTAGATTCCCGTGAGGAGTTGGCTGAGTTTGCCCAAAGAGACAAAGAAGAAAGGAAGGAGAGTTTAGAAAAACTTAAGAATTCATATAAACATTATGAATATTATCCTGTTGATAATCTCTATCCTATCAAGAAACATCTTGGAACAGCGAAAGATAAGATAACTATCGAGAAAGACGGCATTTGGCATGTGGAGGATGCACAAGTTAATGAAAGCTATTGGGTTGACCCTGTGACATATAGGAAACATTATACAAGACCAGTCCTGTTCAAACGTGGCTATCTGAACATCTTAAGGGAAGACGACTGGTGCTATGTGAGAAACATTCCTGGACTTAGGAATAGACCATTAAGACAATGGGAAATTGTGGCAGATGATAACCTCTGTGTTATCAAGAATACGTATCTGATAGAGAAAAGTGAGCCTGATCAATGGTACAAGATATGCAGAAGAACAGACGACTTCACTTATTTTTCTGTATTGGCATGCTTTTATGAAAGTGAATACATCAAGGATGATACGGAGATTCAAATTACTCAATTTGATGGCGAGGGCTTGAAAATGACCCAAGAAGGATTTACTTATACTCCAATTGTGATAAAAACACGTAAAAGAAGTAAGTGGTTGTGACAAAAACAGACCGATGTGAACGAGAGTTCATGTCGGTCTGTTTTTTGTTTATTGCGCTTTTAATATTTAATTTACGTATTAACTGATAACTATAAACTATTAACTGTTAACTATAAACTATTCTACAACAATAGGCTTGTACTTTGGTACCAATGCCTTCATGATGCACCAGCCTACCAGATAAGCCACACTACAGATGCAGAATACAATCATGTAGGCTCCTGGCTTGCCATCGAAGCCCATGAAGGTGAAGGCAGAACCCTGACCCTCTGCGTAGGTGAAGAGCATTCCGGAACCCTTGTTAATCAGGAATGAACCGATACCACCTGCCATCGCACCAATACCTGTGATGGTAGCAACAGTTGACTTAGGGAACATATCACCAATGGTAGAATAAAGGTTGGCAGACCATGCCTGATGACCTGCACCGAGCAAACCGATGATGATAGCTGGCCACCATGCACTGTACTCACCCATAGGCTG
>JAIJUV010000503.1 GCA_022732315.1 Prevotella sp. | reverse complement strand
TGATGAAGATGGGGAGTTACCAGATCTAGCACATTCAGAAACAGGGCTCCTGCCATCACGCCGATTACTACCAGCCACCATAGACTGGTCTGCTCAAAGGCAGGAACTATCAATCCCAGCGTAGAAGCTGCCAGCATAATTCCGGCACAATATCCCAATACGGCATCGTTCCATTTGTGAGGCAACTCCTTGACGAAGAATCCCAAAATGGCACCTATAATCGTGGCACCGCAAAGCCCGGCAGCACTAATCAATACGTTTGTCATAATCAATATAATATATCGAAGTTATCCAGTTAAACACATGAAGATGCAGATACATCATAGAAGAAAAAAAGCATGGACAACCATCACGGTCATCCATGCCCATCTATTTCGTATCTGATCTATTCAGTTATTACTAATTATGTTTTGTTATGGTGAAATTGGTGTTTTCCAATTTCATATCATCATTCCTATTTCAACTTCGTATAACCGTAAGCTGCATTATTGCCCAACTGCTCTTCGATGCGGATAAGCTGGTTGTACTTAGCCATACGGTCGGTACGGCTCATAGAGCCCGTCTTAATCTGACCAGAGTTAGTTGCTACGGCAATATCAGCAATTGTTGTATCCTCGGTTTCACCAGAACGATGGGAAGTAACGGTGGTGTAACCATGACGGTGAGCCATCTCGATAGCATCCAGAGTCTCGGTAAGAGAACCAATCTGGTTTACCTTGATGAGGATAGAGTTGGCTGCGCCCATCTTGATGCCCTTCTCCAGGAACTTCACGTTGGTAACAAAGAGGTCGTCACCTACCAACTGGCAACGGTCGCCAATGGCAGCTGTCAACTTCACCCAGTTGTCCCAATCGTTCTCATCAAGACCATCCTCTATAGAATCGATAGGATATTTAGTAATCAGTTCCTCCAGGAACTTGATCTGCTCAGCAGCAGTCAGTTTTTTGCCATTAGGATCCTTCTTCTTGCCATCCTTCAACTGGCGGTAATCGTAATACCACTCACCATTCTCCTGAACGGCAAACTCGCTGGCAGCACAGTCCATGGCAATCTTCACATCCTTTCCCGGCTCATAACCGGCATCCTTGATAGCCTGGCAGATGCTGTCGAGCGCATCCTCGATGCCATCAAGTGCAGGGGCAAAACCACCCTCATCACCTACAGCAGTAGAAAGACCGCGGCTCTTCAGGAGCTTAGCCAAAGCATGGAACACCTCAGCACCCATACGGATAGCCTCCTTCTCGGAAGGAGCACCCACAGGACGAATCATGAACTCCTGGAAGGCGATAGGCGCATCAGAGTGAGCACCACCATTGATGATGTTCATCATAGGAACAGGAAGAGTGTAAGTATTGCAACCGCCGATGTAGCGATACAATGGGATGTGGAGATACTCAGCAGCAGCATGAGCCACAGCCAGAGAAACACCGAGGATGGCATTG
>JAIJUV010000108.1 GCA_022732315.1 Prevotella sp. | reverse complement strand
CGAGCGCAGAGGCAAGGGTGGAGTAGATGTGCATGAACTGACCATGTTCTTCACCACCTTCGTGATGATTCAGTTCTGGAACCTCTTCAATGCCAAGGCGCTGATGAGTCATCACACCGCCTTCCGCCATTTCCTGAAGGATAGGGGAATGATTCTGGTGCTTGTACTGGTCTTGGTGGGTCAGTGGATTATCGTCACCTTTGGTGGCGAAATGTTCCGTACCACACCATTGTCGCTCCACGAGTGGCTGCTCATCATCGGTTCCACCTCTGTTGTGCTCTGGGTGGGCGAGCTATGGAGAGCTTTTAAGAGAATGATAGCAAAGAGAAGATAGAATGAATACAATACATTATAACGATACCGTGCAGTTGCCGCCATGTGTGGCAACCATCGGTTTCTTCGACGGGGTGCATCGTGGACATCAGTTCCTGATTCATCATCTCGTAGAGACAGCACGAAAGGATGGCTTGCAATCCACCGTCATCACCTTCGATGCGCATCCCCGCAAGGTTTTGCAGGCGGATTATCAGCCAGAGATGCTGAGTACGCTCGATTCCAAACTGCTGCTGCTTTCGAAGACTGAAGTGGCTAATGCCGTGGTGCTGCATTTCGACAAGGCGATGGCTGCGATGTCGGCAAGAGAGTTTATGCAGCAGGTGCTCCACAATCATCTCAACGTAAGGAAACTCTTCATCGGCTACGATCATCGCTTCGGTCACAACCGTGCAGAGACTTTTGAGGATTATGTGCGCTACGGCAAGGAGATGGGCATCGAGGTAATCAGGAACGAGGCCTTCCAGATAGACGGCATCAACATCTCTTCTTCCGTAATCCGCTCTTTGCTGAAAGAGGGAGAAGTGGAGATGGCAGCCCGGTGCCTCGGTTTCCCTTATACCATTATCGGAAAGGTGGTGAACGGATTCCACGAAGGCAGAAAGCTCGGTTTCCCTACAGCCAATCTCGATATCTCTCACTTCGGACAGATGATTCCTGCCCCTGGCGTCTATGCCGTAAAGGTGAGACTGGAGAACTCGGTGGTATGGAAACGGGGAATGATGAATGTGGGCAATCGCCCTACCTTCAATGGGAAGCAGATAACGCTGGAGACGCATATCTTCAATTTTGATGGCGACATCTACGACCAGCTCCTGCTCGTGGGCTTCATGAAGCGGATAAGGGGCGAACGGAAGTTTGACGGTCCCGAGGAGTTGGCGGCGCAACTGAAGGTGGATGAGCAGACCGTGCTGGATCTCTTCGAAAAGGAAGCGGAATGATAGCAGGAATGCTATTAACTATAAAACAGTTAATTATAAACTATAAAAGCAATGGCAAAGATTAATTTAAAGAGAGGTTTGACGGATGTAGTCCTCTACCTTATTATATTTATAGTAGTACAAATCATCATGATGTATGCCGGTGCAGGAATCTGGGCAGGCATCAAGGGTGAAGGTTATCAGGCAACGCTTCAGGCAGCAAATACGGGCGGTAACGCCATTCTTACGGCGCTTATTTCGGTGTTCAGCAGTGTCATCACCCTCATCATCTTCCTGAAGACGAAGTGGACGCCGCTTACCCGCAGTTATCTGCTTTCCAAGCCTTGGGGCACGCTTCTCTGGGTGGCATTGTTCACCTTGGGCACCATCATTCCTCTGTCGTTCCTCTATGAACAGCTGGGCATCGAGATGGATGAGAATACTCAGCAGATATTCACCTCGCTGATGAAGGAGCCTTGGGGCTATGTAGCGGTCGGCATCCTGGCGCCTCTTGCCGAGGAGGTAGTGTTCCGTGGAGCCATCCTCCGCACCCTGCTGGGCATCATGAGCAAGAAGAACCATTGGGTAGCCATCATCATCTCTGCAGCGTTGTTTGGTTTGGCTCATTTCAACGCGGCACAGTTTATCAATGCCCTTCTGATGGGCTTGCTTCTGGGATGGATGTATTATCGCACCGGCAGTCTTGTTCCAGGCATCCTGCTCCACTGGATAAATAATACGATGGCGTATGTACTTACCAATATCATGCCGCAGAGCGACGGCAAGCTAATCGACCTTTTCCATGGCGATGAGAAGACCGTATATTACGCCGTAGGCTTCTCACTCTGCATCATGATTCCAAGTTTTATACAGATGATTATCAGATTAAAGAGAGATAGAGTTCAGAAAGGCAAGGCTTAAGAGATAGATAAACGAGTAAAAAGGTTACCTGGATGGGTAGCCTTTTTTCAGATATGGAAGTAGATATATCATCAGATAGAGAAGTAGATTTTATGAAGATTATAGAAAGCAGTATCATAGGAAAGAAGAGCCAGGAGGCTTGTGAGGATGGAATGGTAGTTACCGATGATTTCATCGCAGTGATTGATGGCAGTACGAGCAAGACTCCGAAGCATCTCAATCCTGATATGAAGAACGGAAGATATGCCATGATGCTTATCTCGGAGTATATTCGTGAGGAGTTGAAAGCGGATGCCTCGGTAGATGATTTCTGCCAGGGCGTGACAGCCTATATATATAATAAGGTGTATGAAAAGCTAGGGGTGGAAGAGCGGTTGAAGGAGCATCCGGAAGAGCGGCTTACTGCCTCGGCTATCCTTTATAGCCGGACAAGGAATGAAGTATGGATGGTGGGCGATTGCCAGGCCATCATCGATGGAAAGCTTTATGAGAACGGCAAGCCTTATGAGCAGGAGATTGCCAGAAAGAGGGTAGAGCTGATAGAGCAGGGCCTTTCGCCTGCTGAGGCTAGAAAGCAGATTGAGCCATTATTGATTGAGGCGATGCTTTCCGGGCAGAACCAGACCTATACGGTTATCGATGGATTCCCGGTTTATCGGGAAGGGGTGAAGATTGTAGCGTTGAAAATGAAACCTTCTTCAAGTAGCATTGAAACATACTTTCAAGAGCATCCGAAGCCTGTTTCATCTCCCAATGAAGTAGTATTGGCTAGCGATGGCTATCCTTTCCTGAAGCCAACCTTGGCAGATAGTGAGGCTGCCTTGGCGCATCTCATCGCCCACGACCCTCAATGCATCCACGACTTCATTGCCACTAAGGGCTTGGTGGCAGGGAACAAAAGCTTCGATGACCGCACTTACATACGGTTTAGGGTATAAAATAATGCTCTTAAATAGTTGTAAATCATAAATAAACACAAGATACACAACCTTGTGTATCCCCCCCCCTCCCGACGCATCACTTTGTGTACTTGCAACTAAAATAGTTCATTGGCAGTTATCTCTTTCTGAATTTGATTCCAGTATTCATTGTGTGTCACGCCGCCTTCTTTTACCAATTCGTCACGGGTCATTCCAAGACGGATTGTGCCTAAGGCGTCGATAATCTTGAGATATGATTCTGGCTCATTGAAAAGAGAGTCGTATAACTCATTAAACTCATTATGTAGGAAACCTGTTTCGGAGAAAATCATGTTGTCTATATTCTGGGCCACACTCAGCCCTTTGTCAAGGCGTGACCAATAGAAGGCAACTCCCCCTAAAACCATATAATATTCTATAAGGTCGTAATGAGAAGCACGCATGCCTAGATACTTGGCATATTCTTCGCATTCGTGTAGCGTGAATGGCTGGAGGTGTATGCGATAAGTAACACGATTGTGCAGCCCACCATGGTTTTTTAATACTTTATTGATAATCCATGAGGTGGCAGAGCCGCAGATAATCAAGAGAACATCTTTGCGAGCAGAGGCAAAGGAGTTCCAAAAATATTCCAATGCCGAAAGGAATCCAGAGCGAGGGGTGTCAAGCCAAGGAACCTCGTCTATGAAGATGACTTTCTTTTCTTCCTTGCTTTCTTTGATGAATTGAGCCAGTTGAAAGAAGGCATCGCTCCAATCTGTTGGGATTCTTACTTTCTTCATTCCACTCATTTTTAGGGCATCTCTGAAGTTGCGAAGTTGTTTCTTGAGTGTTTCTTTATACACACCTGTATGCTGAAAGGCAAACTGATAGTTGAAAGCCTCTCTGATAAGGAAAGTCTTCCCGATGCGTCGCCGTCCATAAACTGCCACAAACTCAGAGTATTCTGAGTGATAGGCCTGCTGTAATGTTTTTATTTCTTTTTCTCTTCCGATAAGCATAATGGTCTCTTCTTTTTGAGTGCAAATATAATAAAAATATGCTTATAAGCTGCCAAAACTATACTTTTTAACATGGTTTTGGCAGCTTATAAGCATATTTTTAACATATAACAAACGTCAGGCATCCACTTATTATATTATATACGAAAGATAACAGGTGATTACTTATTTGAAGTCGAAAAAACTTTGTGGGTAATGAGAGAGATGAGGATATACAAGGTTATATAAAAATAGCAAGGGCTGCCAGGTTATCCTGGCAGCCCTAATACGTTAGTATGTTATGAAAAATTTGAGAGAATTGAAACTTCACAGTTTCAGAATTGTTTTACTAAACATGATTTTTTTTTATATAGAGAAAGCATAGAAATAACTACTTCAATATCGTAGGAGAAGGGGTGGTGGTGCTTATCTGGTCAATGCCCGTGCGCTGCATGGAATCAACCGAAGCAGAATCACCCATGGCTACGGAAACGCCCTTGCCACTCTTGGTGTATCCTACGTTTTCAATCTGATTATCGACATCGTTCTGGAATGGAACCTGAGCAGCGTTGCCCAAGGTCAGGACGATAGCTACCACGGCAGCAGCCTTGAAGAGAGGCTTCAGGCGCTCTGTCAATGAAACGACCTTCGCCTTGTTTGGCTCCTTGGTGTATTCATCTTCAATCATCGCCATCATCTTCTGGTCGAAGTCATCACCCAGTGTCTCTTGCTTAGCCTCGCCCATCTCGTAAGAGAAGAGCGCCTGATATGGCTTCAGCTCGGCAGGCAACTCGTCCTGGCTGAAGAATGCGCGGAGAATCTCCTCTTCTTCGAGAGAAGTCTCGGCCTTCCAATAGCGGTCCAAAAGTTGGTTGATGTACTTATAATCCATAACTGTCGAATTGTTGAAATCTTTGTTTTACTGTTTGTCGAGCCCTAAAGATGTTCACCTTGACCTGGTCTTCGGTGATGCTGAGGATGTCTGCTATTTCCTTATAGGATTTTCCTTCGATGTCTCGAAGTTGCAGACAGCTTCGCTGCTTCTCGGGCAACTCATTAATGATGTTCCTTACGATGTTCAGCTTGTCTTTCTGAATCATTCGTTCGGAAGGAGTGGATGATGTCTCGTCGAGCCTTTCCGTATTTTGCTCTTCCAGCGAATCATTCTGATTATCCATCTTCTTGATGCGGTCGAGCGAGAGGTTGCGGGCGATGGTGAGGCTGTAGGCCTCGATGGAGTCAAGCTCCTGCCATCTGTCGCGGGCATTCCAGACTTTAATCATGGTATCCTGCACAACGTCCTCCGCTTCCTCCCGGTTGAGAGTAATGCGAAGGGCCAGCCTGAAGAGTTTATTCTTCAGTGGCAAAACATCGTTTTGGAAACTGATTTTTTTCATCCCTCTATAATTAATGACGACTCACCTGTAAGAAAGTTACAAGCAACTCTGAATTATTTCTATTTTTAACTCTTAATAACAGTTCCGTGCTTTCCGTCGATGGCGGTAGCAAGGGTGATAATCACCTCTTTCACGCCTGCATCGATGGCTGCGAGAGCATTCTCCAGCTTTGGAATCATGCCGCCTGCCACGGTACCGTCTGCTTTATATCTCTCAAAATCGGCATGGGTAATCACCGGAATCACGCTGTCGTCATCCTCAGGATTGCTGAGCACGCCTTTCTTTTCAAAACTATATATCAATGTCACGTCGTAGTAAGGAGCCAAAGCCTTGGCTGTCTCGCTTGCGATGGTGTCGGCATTGGTATTGAGGATATTGCCCTTTCCGTCGTGGGTCAGCGGAGCCATCACTGGGGTGATGCCTTCGTTAATCAGGGTCTGGAGCATCTTGCCGTTGGCACGCTCTACATCGCCTACGAATCCGAAGTCGATGCCATCCTTCAACGGGCGCTTATGACTATGGATTACGTCCATATCGGCACCTGTCAGACCGAGGGCATTCACGCCGTTAGCCTGAAGCTTGGCAACCAGGTTCTTGTTCACCAAACCGCCATACACCATGGTAACCACCTCCAGCATGTCTGCATCTGTGATGCGACGGCCGTTTACCATCTTGCTCTCAATGCCGAGGGCTGCGGCTACCTTGGTGGCACGGCGTCCACCGCCATGTACCAATACTTTCTTGCCGGGAATGGCTGCAAAATCCTTCAAGAGCTGTGCCAGCTGCTCGCTGTCTTCAACGATGGCACCGCCTACCTTTACTACTGTTACTTTTTCCATCTTTAAGTTTAGTTTATAGTTTATAGTTAATAGTTTATAGGGCAATCTTGCTGTAAACTATTAACTATCAACTGTTAATTCTTACTGAAGATATGTGTATCCGAAGAGACCATTGCGATAGGTGCCCAGGAACTCCTTACCCTCGTCTAGAGAAATCTTGCCTTCCTTCACACTCTTGGTTACCCACTGCTCCAACTGGCGGACGAGTTTCTTTGGATTGTACTGTACGTAATCCAATACCTCCTCTACGGTCTCGCCATCGAATATCTGGTCGATGCTGTATTTGCCGTCTTTTACGGAAATGTGGGCTGCATTGGTGTCGCCGAAGAGATTGTGCATGTCGCCCAGAATCTCCTGGTAGGCACCTACGAGGAACACACCGAGATAGTATGGCTCGTTTTTCTTCAAAGGATGAAGAGGAAGAACATTGCCGATATGACCATCGGTTACGAAGTTCGCAATCTTACCGTCGCTGTCGCAGGTGATATCCTGCAAGGTAGCGTTGCGGGTAGGACGCTCGTCCAGACGCTGGATAGGCATGATAGGGAAGAGTTGGTCGATGGCCCAACTGTCTGGCAGGCTCTGGAACAATGAGAAATTACAGAAATACTTGTCAGCAAGAATCTTGTCCAATCCTCTCAGCTCCTCAGGCACGTGCTTCATGTGCTTGGCAAGGTTGTTGATCTCGTGGCACACGCTCCAGTACATCGCCTCAATCTCGGCACGGGTCTTCAAATCTACGATACCATGAGAGAAGAGCTGCAAGGCCTCTTCGCGAATCTGCTCGGCATCGTGCCAGTCTTCCAGCATGTTGCGGGGATTCAGGTTGTCCCATATCTCATAAAGGTCCTTAACCAACTGGTGGTCAGTCTCCTTTGCTTCAAACTCCTCTGGCATTTCCGGCAGGGATGCAGTCTCCAGCACATCAATCACCAATACGGAGTGGTGGGCAGAGAGCGAGCGGCCACTCTCAGTGATGAGGTTAGGATGCTCGATATTGTTCTTGTTGGCAGCATCAACGAAGGTATAGACACAATCGTTTACATACTCCTGGATAGAGTAGTTTACAGAGCTTTCGCTGCTGGCAGAACGGGTGCCGTCGTAATCTACGCCAAGACCACCGCCGCAATCTACGAAATCTACATTGTAGCCCATCTTGTGCAGGTTGATGTAGAACTGAGCCGCCTCACGAAGCGCCGTCTGGATGCGGCGGATTTTGGTAATCTGGCTTCCGATGTGGAAGTGGATGAGGCGCAGGCAGTCGTGGAATCCCATCTCCTCAATCTTGTTGAGGGCGGTGAGCAGTTCGGCGCTTGTCAAACCGAACTTCGATGCATCGCCACCGCTCTCAGCCCATTTACCTGAGCCTGAAGAAGCGAGTTTGATGCGGATACCGATGTTTGGCTTCACGTTGAGCTTGCTTGCCACCTTGGCGATGATATCCAGCTCGTTGAGCTTTTCTACCACGATGAAGATGCGCTTACCCATCTTCTGTGCGAGCAAGGCAAGTTCGATGTAGCTCTCATCCTTGTAACCATTGCAGATGATGAGTGAGTCGCTCTGTGCCTGTACGGCGATAACGGCATGAAGCTCAGGTTTGGAACCGGCTTCCAGTCCCAGGTTGAACTTCTTTCCATGAGAGATGATCTCCTCTACAACCGGCTGCATCTGGTTCACCTTGATAGGATAGATGACAAAGTTTTCCCCCTTGTAACCATATTCCTCCTTGGCCTTCTGAAAACAGCTGGCTGTCTTCTCGATGCGGTTGTCGAGGATGTCTGGGAAACGGAGCAGTACGGGAGCGTTGATGTCGCGTAATGCCAACTCGTCCATG
>JAIJUV010000502.1 GCA_022732315.1 Prevotella sp. | reverse complement strand
GGGTCTTTCAGATACTTATAGAATACGCCGGCAAGAATCTGTTCGGTCTTGCTTGGGAACCACTCCCAGCGCAGGTCGATGTTGTCGATGCGGGCACGCTTCAGGTTTGGATTACCTTTTTCCTGATACTCCTCGCCCAGAATCTGATAAGGCACTATCTCGTAGAAGCCCGGACGGTTGATGGAACGATAGTAAGAGAGACGCACGTTCATCTTCCTGGTTGGCATCCACTTGATGGATGCCGATGGCAGATAATCCCAGTAGCTCTGCTCGCCCACCTGTCCCATGTTGCGGAAATGCTGGAGCATGGTATAAATCTGGTTGGTGTGCTCGGCACGGAAACCGGCATTCAGTTCACCCACCTCGCTCTTCAGGGTTACCATGGCGTAGGCTCCGCCGATGTGCTCCTTGGAATCGTAGTTGAGCTGCGAAGCCTGAGAATAAGGAGTCTTGCAAACCCAATCGATGTTGGCAAACTGGTCTATTCCGTTGCCATCCAATCGCTGTGAGATGTCGGCAGGATTGAAGATGTAAGAATAATATCTGTTGCTGCGTTCCTTTCTGCGATACTGTGCTCCCGCTTTCCAGAGAGCCTCCACAGAGTTGGCGAAATGGGTATCGTAAGAGAGGTTGATGTAACCCGCCCAATCGGTATCCTTATTATGCTGGAATCGGCGCTCGGCACTTTTAGGCAGGGTCTTGGTGATGTTCTTGTCGCCTTCCCAAATGTCGCCTTCCAAGATGGAACCCGAAACCGCATCGCCGCCATTCTCGGCTTTTCTGCTCACGGTATTCGTCAGGGTGACGTAAGTTCTGTCCGGATCTTCCTCCTTAGCCTGCGAGAATACGCCCGACCAATCTACGGTAAAATCCTTGGTAAGATGATGCGTACCTTTCAGATTGGTGGCGAAGATGCTCTGGGTGGTTGAGAGAGAGCGCACCTCATCATCCTGGGTGTAGCTGTCGGCTCCGATGTATTCGGTGTTGACGCTATTGTTGTATCTGGTGCCCTTGGAATTGGTGCGCACATACATGTTGTACCATTCCAGCTTATGGCGAGGCAGGGTTAAGTCGAACTTGGCATGAGCACCCGCAGTAAGGTCGTGGATGCTATAATAGCGATGCTGCAGGGAGTAAATGTACATGGCCTGTTCGCCCGAAGCCATCTTTACGGAATTGTAGGTGCGCTCTGTACCACGGAAAACATTCTGAACGCTTCCGGCAAGCATCACGCCCAGGCGGTCGTTCCAGAAGCGGTTGCCGATGCTCAAGCCTCCTATAAAGTTAGGAGATGGCATGGAATGGCTCTTCAACTGAACAGGACCGTTCTTGAAATCGCTCATCTGTGCCTTGTAGTCTTTTCCGAAAGCCTCGTAAGGAGATTTCTTTGTATAATCAGAGCGGTTGCTGGTAAGATAATCTCTGCCATCCTTCCAGAAATAATCA
>JAIJUV010000501.1 GCA_022732315.1 Prevotella sp. | reverse complement strand
GTTCGCAAGTTGGGTTATAATATCCCTCCTCTTGTTAATGCCTACATGAGTCTGAGTCCTACGATGAAGCTTTTCGGTACAGCCATCAACTATGGTTTTGGTGATGTAGAGGAGACCGGTATCCTTATCGCCATCGATGAGATTTTGGAAGAGAAGCGAGTTCGCCACATCAACAGTTTTATTAAGGAACATCCTGAGGCTCTGAAGATTACGAGCGGAGCCAATAATTTGATTTATAAGGAAAAAGAAATTTAATTCAAGTTTCGCATGTAAGCTTCACACGCCCTGAAAGGGCAGAAGCCCCTAGCCCAGGGCATCGCCCTGGGTTATTACGCACGCAAATCTGTCGCCCTGTAAGGGCAAAAGCTTTAAAACTCCAAGGTAAACTAAGGCTTTTGCCCTTACAGGGCGCCTTGCTGATTGCTTTTATACCCAGGGCGATGCCCTGGGCTAGGAGCTTTTGGGCCTTCAGCCCGTACTTGGACCACTTGCGAAAGTTCAGTAAGCTAAAACGAGGGCGCTACCTTATACAATAGGCAGGCTGATTCCGTTGATCTTCTGATAGATGTCGAGCGCATAGATGTCGGTCATGCCGCTGATGTAATCAATTACCGCCATGATGCGCTCCTCCAGATTCTCGTTCTCTATATCATACTGGCTGCTTACCCGGCGCAGGAGCTGTTTGGAGTAGAAACGCGATGGGTTTACGGCTGCTTTGATGAAAACCTCCATCAGAGTTGCCATGATTTGATAACCCGACAGTTCTATGTCGAGTACCGGCTTGCTTTGGTAAATCTTAGAGTAGGAGATCTTCTCACATTCCTTGTATGCCTTTTTCTGGCGCTCGGAAATATGGTCGATGAGACTGCCCTCGAAAGTTCCGGCAAGGATTTCCTCCTCGTGCGCCAGGAAGGCTGCCACACATTCGTTCTCCAGTTTGCCGATGACGCTGGCTCTCATGTACACCACTTTCTCGTTTTCGTCTGTCAATTCTTCGTCGATGATGCGCTGACGTATCTTCTGCTGGATTTCTTCATCAAAGAAACTCAGCAGCAGGTGCTCGGTCTCGGCAAAGGAAAGAATCTTGAGCTTATGGGAGTCTTCGATGTCCATGATTTCGTAGCAGATGTCGTCGGCAGCTTCTACCATATATACAAGTGGATGGCGGGCATATTTGAGAGGTTCACCTGGTGCAGACTTGCAAAAAATGCCCAATTCATCGGCAATTTTTCTGTAAGATTCCGCTTCGGAAGCAAAGAAGCCGAATTTGCCGTGATTCCCGGCAAGACTGCTCGCAAACGGGTATTTTACGATAGAAGCAAGCATGGAATAGGTCATCACGAAGCCTCCCTGACGGCGACCCTTGAACCGGTGGGTCAGGATTCTGAAGGCATTTGCGTTGCCTTCGAAATGCGTAATATCATCCCAAAACTCCGATGAAACCATTGATT
>JAIJUV010000500.1 GCA_022732315.1 Prevotella sp. | reverse complement strand
ATTGGAAAAAGATATTTTCTCAACTCCTTGGGGGCATCACATGCTGTTGATTGACAAGTTCCTAACAGAGCCACAGAAGGCTTTGTTCTATATACACCAAACAGTAGTAAACGGCTGGAGCAGGAATGTCCTTCACAATTACATTGATTCGTCTCTGTATGAACGACAAGGGAAAGCTTTGAGCAATTTTACCCGCACATTACAGAAAGAGAACTTTATCGACTTGCTCTTTTATAATTTGAACTTGTCATGCTACATAGTTCTGGAAGTCAAGATAGGTTCATTCACCTTTGCTGATGTCGGGCAACTTGGTGGTTATGTAGTAGCTTGTAACCACCTTCTTCGCAAAGAGGGGCGTGACAATCCTACAATAGGTTTACTTATTTGCAAGGAGAAAGACCGTATCCAGGCACAATATGCCTTGGAATCAAGCAGCCAACCCATAGCTATTTCTGAGTACGATCTAGAAAAATTCTATCCTGAAAAATTAG
Organism: Prevotella sp.; assembly: GCA_022732315.1. The sequence goes on along the minus strand of JAIJUV010000500.1, from coordinate 961 downwards.
AAGGAACTATGCCGACGATAGAGGAATGGGAAGCTAAGTTGGGGGGTAGCATTGAACACGAATAATATAGAATTATTCAAGTTTTGCAAGTTTAGCCCCACACGCCCTGGGCTAGGAGCTTCTGCCCCTTGCAAATACTACTTAATGATTTCGATTAATAATTAAACAACAATAACAAGCAACTAATTGTTGCTCAAATATTTGGAATTATCGTTCAGAAAGATTATCTTTGTGAAAGATAATAATAAAGCATAACATGATGGAATATAATAACGAAGAAGCTAAGATACTTCTACCTGAAGACATCATACAATAGGAAAAAGGCGTTTTGATTGCGAACTACGATTAATATAACTTTACCAGACTCTAGTGTCTCCCATATGGATTGGGAATTCTTTACTATTTCATTTTCTACTCAGGGTTTCTACAATTCCTTTACGGTAAATTTCGCCTTGCTATTGTATACGGTGGCATCATTATTGGATAAACCAAGGCGTTCCATGATCTCTGCGGTGGTTCGAGGAACTGAACAGAAATTGACTATATCCCTTTGCTTATTAGACAATGACACTTTTGGAGTGTCAGAGTGTCTAAGTTGAGTGTCTAAGTCGTTCTCAGAAGTGTCTAAGTCGGTTCCAGAGTGTCTAAGTCGAGTGTCAGAGTCATTCTCAGAAGTGTCATGGTCGGTGCCAGAGTGTCTAAGTCGAGTGTCATGGTCAGTGTCAGAGTGTCTAAGTCCAGTGTTATGGTCTTCGACTTGGTTACTTTTTTCCTCGACTTGGTTACCGACTTGGTTACTTTTCCCCTCGACTTGGTTACTTTCTCCTCTCCAAACCGTGATGACAAATTCCTGTGCCTTGGCATTATTCGTAAACGTGACATTGATATCTTCGTCCAGTGCACGAGTGATGCCACTACCTACACCAGTGTATGGCAGCAAGTATATAGCATTGTTAAAAAG
>JAIJUV010000499.1 GCA_022732315.1 Prevotella sp. | reverse complement strand
TTTGTTACTGGCTGTACTTGGAGGAAGCATCGGGGCATGGATGGGAATGAAAGTCTGGCACCATAAGACGATGCACAAGAAATTCAAATACGGCATTCCAGCCATTCTGCTGATACAGATTGCGCTGATGACGTATTTACACGTGAATCTTTGGAAACAAATAGTTTGAAGAAAATTATGGCAATGACTATTGATACAACAAACCTCTGTTCGCATCTTCAAAAGAAGTTGTTTGAACCTGAGGGAATATATTATCCTATCTGGCAAGCCATGCAGAATGATGAGGAGCTGACAGCCGTAGTTCGCTCACGACAGCTTCATATTTATCGTAATGGAAAAAAGATTCTCATTCTCGCTGGCAAGGCTCAGCCGAAGATTATCAGAGAGGATAAACTGAATGAATTGATAATAAAATAAAGAACGAAGCGTATGAATTTTCCAGAAATATATTCAGCAACAGGCATGATGGAGCTGATTCGGAAAATCGGCTTCCTCCCTCTCCTTGATAGTGGCATTGAAGGATTCTCTGCCGAAGATATCGTGGCGGAGGACTGCGGTTACGTAAGACTTCCTGAAGGCGGTTGGGACTGGCCATTATGGAAATGGAAGGGCGAGATTGTGCAGGAAATGCCGTGTATGTACGGAAAGTTCTTTAATAAGAAAGCAGGATTCATCAGCCAGGAATGGTGGCCGGACTTCTGCAACTACAGAAGAAGCAAATACTCCCGCCCGGATGAAGATTCGATAGAAGGAGCCATTCTCAGCACGCTTCAATCTACCGGTAGTCTCATCACAAGAGAACTTCGGGCAGCCTGCGGTTTCACCGGCAAGGGAATGAGAAGCAAGTTTGACGGTTATCTCACCCGACTGGAAATGGCGACTTACATCGTGACCGAAGATTTCATCTATCCTCGTGACAAGCACAATCACGAATATGGCTGGGGTTGGTCGCTGCTCAATACTCCCGAAGATCTCTATGGCAAAGAGGCTTGCCAATGCAACCGAACTCCAGAAGAGTTTCAACAGAAGATTTTCGAGCATCTGAAAGAAATCCTGCCTGATGCTTCGGATAAACAGATTATTAAATTAATTGGATAAAAATGAGAAAAGAATCAAGAGCAATGGATAGTGAGTGGGCTTTGGAAGTAATGCACAAGGCTCCGTATATAACGGTCAGTTTTATTGACGAAGAAGGCAAGCCTTATGGTTTACCCCTGTCACTCGCATCAGATGATGATGTGAACTGGTATTTTCATGGTGCCTTGGAAGGCAAGAAGTTGGAGGCAATCAAAGCTCATCCAGAGGTTTGCCTTTCAGCCGTAACCCGTTGTGCGCCTACAGTTGGTCCGAAGGACGGCAGTTTCACCCTGCAATTCAAATCAGCCATTGCATTCGGCAAGGCAGAAATCGTGACCGAGGATGCAGAGAAGATTCATGGTCTCCGACTAATCAG
>JAIJUV010000498.1 GCA_022732315.1 Prevotella sp. | reverse complement strand
ATCAGTATGGCATTTGCCGTATGTATTCCAAAGAAAATCCACAGTATTTCCGTCTTCCTGTTTCTGGCCTTTATCCTTGAGAGCGAGTAATGTTGCTTTTGAGTGCCGAAGCTTCCTTCAAGCCGTGTTGCCCTTTCTTTTGAGAGTTCGCTTCTAAGCACCTTCCTCAAAGGCTCATCTTTGGCCGCCCTTCCCTTGCGCACAAAGGATGTGGATATCCCATATTTTGTACAGAACTTTCTGTTGGCATTATTGGCATATATGGAATCGGCAGCCACACATCTTACCCTTACATTCATAAGCTTCTGCTGCATGCGGATACAGTCCTTCAAGCGTATACCCTCATTGAATGCCTTGAACGAGAGGTGTTCGATGAACGATATGCCGTCTATCTGTATATTATTGACCTTTGCACCGAACTCGACGGACTTGGTTTCCTTGCCTCTGACGATGGGACGTACATAATGACGGTCAATGCTGACGATGCGGTCACTGACTTTCCTCCCTTCAAACATTTCCTTTTCTTGTACAAGCACCTTTCTGATGATGGAAAGACGCTTATGATAATCCTGGGTATATCGGAGTAAAGCACCGTACTCGCTATGGATCCCATCCCTTTGACTGAGGAGCTTTTCAAGAAGCTTGATCATACGGCGCTTAAGCATTCTTGCCCTTGAAGCTCTCCTCTTTCTTTTCTTGCAGTAGGACAGATAGGATTCCGCCACATTCCTGTATTTGTTGCGCGGACGCCTTATGCCCAGCTCCCTGCAATGCCGGCATATATGCCTGTAGAGCCATTCGAGGCTTTCCCAAAGGAGTTTCATGTCCGTAGGAAAACGCATGTGGCTTTCATAGCATGTGGCATCGGTCATGCAGACGTGAAGGTTATCAAGATAAGGTTTCCAGTGTGAAGCCAGGAGCTCCTGGAAAGAATCAATGTCAAGGCGGGATGCTATCTCATTACGGATGGCACTGACTATCTTGAAGTTGGTTATGGGAAGGGACGGGGGAATCATAATTCCACAGAAAATCTGGTAGTGTATGTTCCCGTTCAGATGTTCCACCAGTTGCCTGTCGGAGAATCCGGTGTATGCCTTCAGGACCATAAGGGCGATCTTTGCGGAAGGACTGAATCTGTTCCTGCGTCCCAGGCGCCGGTCCGACAGGCCGGCGGCTTTTGCCATACATTCAAACGGAAAGACCGAATGAAGCTTGCCAAGCTCACTCTCATTAAAACTCTTGCGGTATTTTTCCAGAATATCAAATTCTGTAAAACCCAAAGTAGGGTGAATTTCTGAAATATTCACTATCTTTGCCATATCTTATTAGTTTGGATATTTCCCCCGTTTTGGCCGTCAAACCTTATTTTCGGGGGAATACCTAAAGATACAAAAAAGCCAACTAATTCGCAATACTTTGTGTATGAATTAGTTGGCTGATTTTGTAATATTTAAT
>JAIJUV010000497.1 GCA_022732315.1 Prevotella sp. | reverse complement strand
AACTCCTTGCCGTAGTCCTGACGCAAGGTCTCCATGTTCCATGGGATGCGCTTTCTTACCTTTCCTCCATTGATGGTAGGTTGGTCAACCACCTTGTACAAGGTTGTGCCAACACGGATGAACACCTCGTTTGTCGGAGGTGCAGCCTGTGGCTTTGCATTTGCCACGCCTACAAGCTGATTGTTGTCGTTTGTCTTGCTCATAATCTAACCTTTGTGAGTTGATAAATTAAAGTTGCAAAGGTAAGGGCGGAAAATCAAAACGCAAAACACAAACTTGCGCAGAATGGAGAAGTTTGCACCGACAATGTTAAAAGATTGGAAATCAATGTGCTTGATGTAGCCTTTCGGGATAAGATAAAACGAAAAATCCCGAAGAGAGGCTTCCTTGCAAACCTTTCCTCGGGATGAACAAAAATGTATTCCTGCATGTCATACGTTTTATATGTCATACGATAAAACTGTAAAACGTTTGACATCAGCAGTTCTTCGTTCTTCACAGAAATGCTTGATACGACAGTGAATCAGTACGTAGGCAAGTCAATACGACAGTGAATAATAGAAGCGTCAAAGATACAACCAATCTCAGCTAATGGCATTTGTCCCTCCGTAGAGTTGTAGGACAATGGCTGCTTTCTCTTTTGCTCCGTACAGCCTCTTGAAGATGGCATTACGAAGTTGCATAGCCCCATTAGAGGTGAGACGGAAGCAAATGGCAACAACCATAGGGAATCCATACAATGTTTGCCAAATACCCTTGGAAGTTTCTTGTCTTTGTTGGACTTCCGACATAGACAACATGCCTTCTTTATATATGACTTGTATCACAGAGTTGAGTTTTGGGGCGGTAACATGAAGCATATTGACCAATTCTCCCTCACTCATCCACAAGTTCTCCAAGTTGGACGGAATGGAAAGTATTCCATTTCCGTCCACGGTGATTACAGTCCTTTTCATACCATTCCTCCCATAACAGGCAAGTGCCCCTTGATTCGACTTTCAAAGACTGCTATGTCATGGTCAAGTTTGTTGCTTGTCACCTTGGCGTATATCTGCGTCGTGGTGATGTTTGTATGGCCAAGAATCTTGCTCACGCTCTCTATCGGCATACCATATTCCAAGGCTAAAACAGCCCAAGAGTGGCGAGACACGTGAAATGAAACCCGTTTCTTGATGCCACACATTGCAGCAACTTTCTTGATGCGCTTGTTGATGTTGCTAAGATTGCCGATATTGAATACGTGGCTTCCTTTTCTGAAAGACTTGTATCTCTCAATAATCTGCATGGGAATATCCATCAACTTGATTTGAAAAGGTACACCAGTCTTCTGACGCTTGGACACAATCCAAGGAGCACCGTTTATCATGCTGATGTTATCTTCCGTCAAGTTCTTGATGTCGATGAAAGAGATACCTGTCCAACAACCAAAGAGAAAGAGGTCTCTCGCAAATGCCAT
>JAIJUV010000496.1 GCA_022732315.1 Prevotella sp. | reverse complement strand
GAAGGGTCTGAACATCGTGAAGCGTGGCAGCAAGACTTATAAAATCATGGTTAAGTAAAGAATTTTAAAATCAAAAGGATATGAAAAAGAAAGAATATAAAAAGCCAGAGATACAGGTGGTAAACATCACCTCTTGCACCCTCCTCGCAGCCTCTACTATGGGGCAAGGAAGTGCTGATAGCGGTAGTAGTCCAGCAAAAGATGCTGATGGCTGGTATTATGGTGAGTAACAGTCATTATAACGCCTAACGGCAAAATACAAGGGTCTATATGCCACGAAGAAAAGGTGGCGTATAGACCCTTGATTATATGGAGATATTCGTAATCTACGTCTCCGTTTATGAATTGCTCAGATTCTTAATGATTTCCAAAGGTAGCTGGGTAGCTTTGGAAACCTGTTCGGCAGAAAGTCCCATTGCCAGCAAACGTTGTGCTGTTTCTGTGTTGGCCTCATGTTTGCCTTCAACTCTGCCTTCTTCCATACTTCCGGGAAAAGTTGCTGAAAAAGTTTTATGGTTGCATGCAAGCACATGAAGAAGAATACTCAAGTGGTTCAGTCAGCTAACTCAAGTGGTTCAATCAAGCAACTCAAGTAGTTCAGTAAGCGAGATCATACGTCTCAGTTAGCTGATGCAGACGTCTCGATAAGCCTACGGATACGTCTCAATAAGCTTACGGATACGTCTCCGTTAGCTTACGCAGTCATATTCTTAACCCGATGCAGCCGTATTCGTGAATAAGTTTTATGTAATCATCTATCATCCATCACGATTTGGGGTTATCCCTCACGATATTCTCACTACACATTACCAGTCAGTAGGCGATCCTCCGGATTCCTGTAAGATGCAGACAAAAAGGGTTCGACTGCTTTATCGGTATAGGTAAAGGGAGATAAAGAAAGGTCAAGTAAAGCTTGTTGAAATGCTTTGCTTGACCTCTTTTCGTTTTCGGAAATTTGTATATTGTTTTGTTATATTATAAGAGAGAGTTATTTTTCATTCAGCAGCTTCTCTATCATAGCATCCAACTTGGCATCCTCGCCCTCATTGATTTTGCAGACGATATTGCCCTTCTTGTCAATCAAGTACTTGGTAGGCAAGAAATGGATAGCATATTTGCCGGAGATGTCGTTGGCCTTGTCTGCTGTGTATTTCACAGGGTCAATAACCTTATAGCCTCTGAGTACATGATGGAAGCCATCGCCAATGAGCTGGTCTTGCTCTACAGCCTTTCTCCATCTTTCTGGCTTGCTATCATCATCGGATACATAGACCATATCCAATCCTTTTTTGTGATACTTGTTGTAGAGTTCACGCATATGAGGATTGCTCTTGCGGCATGGTACACACCAGCTTGCCCAGAAGTCGATGATGACAACTTTACCCTTCAAAGAAGAGAGGGTGAAAGGCTTGCCATTGATATCTTTGGCTGTGAAATCAGGTGCAGGCTTGCCAGGT
>JAIJUV010000107.1 GCA_022732315.1 Prevotella sp. | reverse complement strand
CCCAGATATGCTCAAGTTCTACAACGCAGATCTGAAGCACGTGATAGAACCTGGCGACTTCCAGATTATGATAGGAACCAACAGCAAGGATGTAAAGACTTTGAAACTGAACGTGAAATAAACAAGAAAAATCGCCCTGCAAAGAGCAAAGCATAGCTTAAAGATGCTTTACTTCTTACAGGGCGATTTATCATCTACTGAACCCATTTCAACAGAAGGCTCAGTTATGGATTCTATCCTTCAAATTACTTAGTCATCTCGAAACCTACACGCATGCCATCGTAGCTGTTGGCGATGGTACCCACTGCGCTGAGAGTAGAGCTGCCCTTGAAGGCGCTGAGCATCTTGATGAGGTTGAGAAGCTTCTTCTGGTCGAAGAGAAGACTGATACCATTGGTGGTCTTGGTGGCATAGCCAGAAGCACTCAGCAGAAGACCCTTCAGCTGGATGGCATGGGTCTTCTCATCAAAGGTATAGCTGCCCTGCCATGGCTTGCCGTCAATCTGCGCAGAGAAGTTGCCGTCGGTGGTGAAAGTGAACTGGGTATTTGAACTGCTGAAGCCAAACTTATTATAATAGGTGCTCAACTTCTCCTCCACCTTGCTGGCAGCAATCTCGCCGCCAGCCTTGGCAAGCAGGTTCTCTGAAGTGAAGGCGCAACCTGGCTTGCTGTACTTCCAGGTATGAGCACAGAGATCTTCCTTTGAAAATGTGCCCGAACCGATTACGTTGTTCAGCAAGCCGCCGATGATGCTGCCGGCAGATGAAGTGCTGCCAGATGTGTTGCCTGTGGCTGCACCGAGCAATCCGCCCAATACATTGGCGATGGTAGAGCTAGTGTTGCTGCTGGCAGCAGCAGTGTTGGCAGTAGATGTGGTGGTAGCAGCTGTGGCTGAAGAAGTAGCACCAGTGGTTGCATCTACAGAAGTGGATGTAGATTTCTTGGTAGAAGTCTTGGTGGTTGACTTCTTGGTAGTCTTGGTGGTTGATTTCTTTGAAGAAGATTTCTTGGTTGATTTCTTTGTAGTCTTCTTCACTGGCATCAACTCCGAGTTAGAGGCATTGAGCGCTGCTTCGTTCATGGCGCTAGCATTGCTGCCTGCTGTGCATGCGAGCACGAGGGCAGCCATCAGAATTACCTTTTTCATTTTACTTTCCTTTTACTTTCTATATTATCTTATTCTTATACCATATATCTTATATCGATATCCACGCTTTCGGGGTGCAAAGTTCGGCATTTTTCGGGAAATAACAAAGGGAAATCCCCTTTTTCTTTTCCAGCTTTCCTATTTTTCCTATTCATCCTCTGTTCATCATCAGCATCCCTTCTAATTACCCTGCACGATTTATAGACGGATGGGGGTGCAGATGGTTTATTCAAATGCTGATTTTCGTGCAAAAGCTAGTGCAAATGATTCATCTTTTTGACTTAAATCAAAAAAGAATAATAATTACCCCAAAAATATCGTTTTGTGTACCGAAATGTTATCAGAATGTAATATCTTTGCAGCGTTAATAAAAATACAATAGGTTATGAATGATTTAATTAAGGTAAACACGAGTAATGAAAATCAGGCATTGAACAAGTGCCAGCAGATTCTTCAGGATCGCCGCAAGGCCCTTGCCTCTAAGGCAAAGAGAAGAGATTAAGTCCTTCACAGCAAAAAGAGAAGAGATGAATTTCTTCTAGGTTTATGAAGCTGACAAGGATTTGAATCCTTCGAAGAGAGATTTTTTCAGAATGACTCTTAATTTGAAAAAGTAGTTTTTGGGAAAAGAAAGAAAAAGTAAAAAACCCCGTTGCCGGAACGTTTCGTCTGGCAACGGGGCTTTTTCATATCTTACTTCTTATTCAAGTTACTTATTCTTCTCCGCCTTCATGATTACCTCGAAGTGGTTGCCGCTCTTCAGCACCACGTTCTTCAGGAAGTTGGAAATCTGCTGGGCATCCACTGCCTTCACCAGCTCGCGGTAGTTGCTGTGGGTATCCACCTTGTGCAAATCATACATGCTCAACACCTGCATCCAGTAGCTGTTGGTCTTCTCGTCAACACCAGCCTGCTTCAAAAGGATTTCCTTCACCTTCTGCAAGTCCTTGGCATCAGGAGCTGCCACCGTCTCGTCCAAGCCCTTGAAGAAGCAAGGAACGGCTACATCTACCTTATCTGGATTCAGCTGTGCCATGGCGTTGAGGGTGAGAGCCACCTTGCCGTCGTAGTCGAAGAACAAGCCGCAGGATGCACCTGTGCTGTAAGCCGCACTCAGCTCCTCGCGGATGCTGCGCAGATACTTCATCTCCAACAGGCGGGCAGCAACATCTGCCAATACCGCTGTCTTAGGATTATAAGATGGCAACTTCACGAACCACATCTCGCGTGCCTGGCTCTGAGGGTTCTCCATCGCCTGGGTAAAGATGTTCTTCACCTCGCCCTTGGCGTATGGAATCTTCTGGTTCTTCAGCTTCATGCCCTTGTTTGGCAGGGAAGCGATATACTGCTCGATGAGTGGCAGGAGTACCTTCTCGTCGTAATTGCCCACAAAGTAGAAGGTGAAATCCTTGGCGTTGCCATAGAGCTGCTTCTGCATGTCGAGCACACGGTCGTAGTTGATATTCTTGATATCCTCTGCTTCTGGGAGAAGCGCCAGCTTGTTGCCCATGTAGAGAGTGCTCTGGATGGAATCCTGATATACCATGTTAGGGTTGTTGCTCTTGTTGGAGAGCACGGTGGTATAAGTATTCTTCAGATTCTCGAAAGCCTTCTCATCCTTGGTAAGGTTAGTCATCGAGAGATAGAGCAGCTGCATCATCGTCTCCACATCCTTAGGAGTAGAAGTACCGGCGATGCCATGACGGAACGGACTCATGGTGAGACCCACGCTCACCTGCTTTCCGGCAAGCATCTTCTGCAGGTCGTTGCCAGTGAAACCGGCAAGTCCGCTTACCTCCCAGATGGTAGAAGCATTGGCTGCGTTCACAGGGTCGTTCTGGAATGCAGAATAACCCACCTTGGCTGTTCCTGAGAATCGGATTTCATTATCCTTGAAGTCGGTCTTCTTCAACACCACCTTGGCTCCGTTAGAGAGGGTGAGCTTCTTGAATCCGAGCACCTTGTTCTCCTCTATCTTCTTGATGCTTCCTGCCTGAGGCAGCGTAGCCATCAGCGGCTCCTGCTTCACGTTGTCTACATAAGCCTCCAGCTTCTCGCCGCGCACCTGCTTCACTATCTGGGCAAGCTGCTGCTCGGTAGGATAGCTCACGCCCTCAGCCTCCTTCATGAACACCATGCTCACAAAGTTGGTGTCGGTTTCTGCTATCACCTGCTTCATGGCACCGTTGATGGCCTCGAGAGGGATGTTAGGAACCATCATCTGATAAATCTTATATTCATCTTCCAACGATGGAATTGGCTCATTGTCTGTGAAATGGTCTACATACTGGGTAGTGAACTGCTCGTTCTTCATCTTGTTGCGGTTCTCATACATGGTCTCCATGCTGCTCATGAAGTTCTCCTTGGCACGGATATACTCCGTAGCTGTGAATCCGAAGTCGCGCACACGCTTAGCCTCACGCAGCATGGCGGCATAAGCCTCCTTTACCATTCCTGGCTTAGCCACTCCCGAAATGGAGAAGGCGTCCTTGGTATCAGAAATGAGATAAGGACCCACACCGGCACTTGCCTGAAGGAACGGACAGTTCTCCTCACGTGCCAGCTCTGACAGGCGGGCTTCGAACATGCTGCTTACCACGCCGCGCAGATAGCCCTCTACCAGATAGTTCATATCGCCCTTCAAGGAATCAGGATAGGCTTCGCTCTTCATCATGATGTTGATCATGTCGAACTTCTGCTCCTTGTTCTTGTCGATTACGTAGATGGCAGTATCGTTGTCGGCCACTGGCACTGGCACCACCTTGGCTGCATTCTTAGGCACCTTGATGTCTGAGAAGAGCTTCTTGATCTGAGCTTCTACATGGTCTACATCTACATCACCCACGATGATGATAGCCTGATTATCAGGGCGATACCATTTACGATAGTAGGCACGCAGGGTTTCCGGCTTGCATCCGTCGATGACGCTCATCAATCCGATAGGCATGCGATAGCCATACTTATCGCCCTGGTAGAGCTTAGGCAGATTGCGCTCCAGCATGAGCTGCTGACCCACCATGCGCATGCGATACTCGTTGTGTACCACGTCGCGCTCGTCGTTGATAGCCTCCTTGGTCAGCGAGATGCCGTTGCTCCAATCCTTGAGGATGAGCATGCAGGAATCCACTGCCGAGGTGCGGGTGGTAGGCACATCGGTGAAGTAATAAACGGTTTTGTCGATGCTGGTATAGGCATTCAGGTTTCTGCCATACTCCACACCGATGCTCTGCAGGTAATCCTGCAGGGAATTGCCCTTGAAGTGGTCGGTACCATTGAAGGCGAGGTGCTCCAGAAGGTGAGCCAAACCGCGCTGGTCATCATTCTCATTGATAGAACCCACTTTCTGAGCGATGTAGAAACTTGCCACATGCTCAGGGAAAGCATTATGACGAATGTAGTAGGTCAATCCATTGTCGAGATGGCCTATCTTCACATTCTTGTCCACTGGGATAGGAGGCATCTGCTGTGCCGTCGCATTTCCCACAGAGAGCAGCAGCAGTGCCGCTGCGAAAATCTTCTTTAATCTCATTTTTTCTCTGCTGAATATTAATAAATATGCAATTATTAGTTATTTCGACTGCAAAATTACTCAAAATAAAAATGATTTGCAAGTATTTGGGAGATTATCTTTCCAAATACCTGCAAATCTTAACATAAAACTAACATTAAACCCTAAAGCTCTTCAGCCATGAACCTCTGAACAGGCGCACCAGGAAGAGGCATCCTCTCAGCGTAAGCTCCGTGGCCATGGCTATCCATACGCCCTCCAATCCGTAGCTCTTCGAAAGCCCGTAGGCAAGGGTGAGCCTCACCAGCCACATCGTTCCCAGATTGATGGCGGCAGGCTTCTTCGTATCGCCCGCTCCCACACAGACGCTATAGGTTACGATGCTCGCCGCAAAGAACGGTTCGGCAAAAGCCTCGATGCGCAGGCAGATGGTGCCCAATTCGCGGATACTTTCCACCGGCGACAGCACGCCTATCATCTCGGGTGCAAAGACGAACATCACCACGCCCATCAATGCCATCACGCTCATGCCCAACCCCACGGTGAGATAGGCGAAGCTCTTGCAGAGGTCGATGCGCCCGGCTCCATGCGTCTGTCCCACCAGGGTGCTTGCCGCATCGCCGATGCCGTAACCCGGCATATAGCAGAGGCTCTCGGCGGTGATGGCGAAGGAATGGGCAGCGATGGCGATATTGCCCAATGGCGCCACTATCATGGTGCTCACTATCTGCGCTCCGCTCATCAGGATGTTCTGAATGGCCATCGGGATGCTTATCTGACAGGCATGATTCACGTAGCTCTTCACCCAGCGGAACGGCTCTTTATCCTGCCGCAGGTTCAGAATCTTGTTGCTGCATGCCGAAATCCAGAGATTGGGCAGCGAGATGCAGAAGTAGGCCATCGCCGTGCCGCATGCCGCTCCCACCACACCCATCTTCAGGATATAGATGAAGAGATAGTTGAAGACCACATCACTGATACATATCAACACCGCCATCACGCTGGGCGTATGCATGTTGCCTGCCGACTTAAGCATCATCTCGGAGATGTGATAAAGGAACACGAAGGGCAGCACGAGGCTATATATCAGGAAATACTTCGAGGAATAAGGAGCGATGTCGGCGCCGCCACCCAGCCAATAGGGCAGATAGCCATGGATGCCCACACCCACCAGGGTGAGCATCAGGCTGAACGCCAAACCGCATATCAGGGCATGGCGATATACCTGGCGTGCCCTTCTGAAATCGTTGGCACCGATGAAATGAGCCACCTGCACCGAGAACCCCGTGGCAGCTGCCGAAAGCAAACTTCCTATGAGCCAAGTGGTTGACTCAATCAGTCCAATGCTAGCCGAGGCTTCAGCTCCCAGATGTCCCACCATCGATGCATCAATAAAGAACATCATCACGGTGGAAATCTGCGCCAGCATGGACGGCACGCTCAACCCCACGATGAGGTTGAGTTTCTCCCTTCGAGTCATCGCCCTTCCCTTGCGAATCGACTCCATCAGATAATCTGTCTTATTCTTGAATAACATATTTTTCTCTTTTAATGAAATGACACAAAAAGTGGCGATCCTCAAAAGAGGAACGCCACTTTCTATTTAAATTTAAAATTTGTCGTACCTTTGTTTTTCCCAAAACTTTACTTCCGCCGTAGCAGAACAGTACTGTTTTTGTCATCCTTGAATAAATCAATCTTTCTATACCTTAACTAACACCCATTTTTGAATAAACAATCTAATTTTACCTAAACTAAAAACCTAACCTATGAACAACAATCTTAACTTATTTTTTACCTAACAACTAAAACCTAATAAAATCTATTACCTAACTAAAAACCTAAAACTTATTTTTTCTGATGCAAAGGTACAACAAATTTCTGAAACCACAATACTTTTCCCGAAAAAAATGCATGAAACTAACATTTTTTGACGTAAGTCAGCAAATTGTGTGCGAGCACAAACACTTGTTAACACTAACGAAATGCTTGTTAACACAAAGAGCGTTCCCAGGTTGCCTTGCCGGCATACCTGGGAACGCCCCATATATCTCCTTATATATAATAAGGTGAACACCTCCCCTATATATAATAAGGTGTAATCACACTGAATATCACTTGGAGAAGTAGCTATCCAGCACTATCTCGAAGCGAAGCATCGAATAGGCAGGAATCGTAGAACTGCTGCTGGTGCTCGAACCATAACCCAACTGGTATGGGATATAAACCATCCAGTGGTCGCCCGGATGCATGCGCATCAAGGCTGTGGCAAAGCCATCCACCACATTGCTCACGGCAAAGGTAGAAAGCATGGCGGTTTGCTTGTTGTAAGTACCCTCGAAGGTCTTATCAAACACGTATCCCGCATTCACGCTACCATCCTTATCAGTAGTCTGAATCAGGCTGCCACGATAGCTCACCCTCACGGAGTCGGTGTACATCGGGCTTGCAGTACCCTCGCCCTTTTCGAGCACATGAACGATGATGTTATCGCAATCCTTGTAGGTCAGCGGCACATTCACGCCGTTGACATCCTTGTTTGGTGTCTGGTTCTCCAGGCTCCAGTTGCGGTACACATACCATCCCTGGCTCTCTCCCATCTTCTTTGCGTAATCCAGCGTATCGGCAAAAGCCTGCTCGTTGCGCTCCTGCCAGTTGGCATACGCATCATAGGAGTCATCGTTCTCGCTGCATGATGACAGGGCGAACACTGCCATCACGAGCAAGAAGAGATATTTAGAAATTCTTAATTTCATTACCAAGTTTCTTTAATACGCTGGTGATACTTACGCGATCCTCGATGATGCCACGAAGGTCAGAGATAGCTACGCGCTCCTGCTCCATGGTATCACGATAACGCAAAGTTACCTTGTGATCCTTAGGTGTCTCGTGGTCAACGGTGATACAGAATGGAGTACCGATAGCATCCTGGCGACGGTAACGCTTACCGATGGAATCCTTAGGATCGCCATAGTGGGTATTGAAGTGGAACTTCAACTCATCCACAATCTCGTGAGCCAACTCTGGCAGGCCATCCTTCTTATCCAATGGGAACACGGCACACTTCACTGGTGCCAATGCCTCTGGCAGGCGCAAAACAACACGTGTCTCACCATTCTCCAACTTCTCCTCGCAGTAAGAGTGGCACATCACGCTGAGGAACATACGGTCAACACCGATAGAGGTCTCCACATCGTAAGGTACATAGCTCTCGTTCTTCTCTGGATCGAAGTACTTGATAGAACGGCCGCTGTACTTCTCGTGCTGAGAAAGGTCGAAGTTGGTACGGCTGTGGATACCCTCCACCTCCTTGAAGCCGAATGGCATCTTGAACTCGATGTCAGTAGCAGCGTTAGCATAGTGAGCCAACTTCTCGTGGTCGTGGTAACGATAGTTCTCGTTGCCCATGCCCAGAGCCTCGTGCCATGCCAAGCGAACCTTCTTCCAATACTCAAACCACTTCATCTCAGTGCCTGGCTGGCAGAAGAACTGCATCTCCATCTGCTCGAACTCACGCATACGGAATACGAACTGACGGGC
>JAIJUV010000495.1 GCA_022732315.1 Prevotella sp. | reverse complement strand
ACAGGGCGCCTTGTTGATTGCTATTATACCCAGGGCGATGCCCTGGGCTAGGAGCTTTTGGGCCTTCAGCCCGTACTTGAACCACTTGCGAAACTTCAAAAAGTAATAAAATCATAACAGAGATTTAAGATTTGCAGATGATATGGTGAAGGTTTCAATCTTAATGGCGGTTTACAATACTGCCGAGTATTTGTCTCAGTGTCTGGACTCCTTATTAGATCAGACCATGGGCGACTTTCAGGTGATTTGCGTGGATGATGCATCTACCGATGATTCTCTGAAGGTTTTGGAATCTTATGCACGCAGAGATTCCCGCATCGAAGTGATTTCTCTTGCCGAGAATCATGGTCAGGCATTTGCCCGCAACCAGGGATTAAAGCGAGCCCAGGGAACATATACCTGTTTTCTGGATAGTGATGACTGGTTGGGAGAAGATGCCCTGCAGCAGATTGTTTCAGTCTTTGAGCAGGATGAAACAATAGATAGTGTTCTTTTCAGATGCAGATATTATTATTCTGAGGATAGGATAGAGGAGTATCCGATGCCGGCTTTTGAGAAGAAGGAGAAGGAGGCGGCAGCTTCAGTTGATGGCCAACCGGTTGCCTTATCGGGCGAACAGGCTTTCGAACTGAGTCTAACCTGGAAGATTCATGGTGTCTATGCTGTGAAGACATCAATCCATCTTCAATATCCTTACGATGATTCGTCCCGCTCATACAGCGATGATAATACCACCCGTCTTCACTATCTTGCTTCGCGCAAGGTGGTGACATGTGGCGGAGCGTATTTCTATCGTCAGCATGCAGCCTCTGTAACTCATCAGATTTCATCTCGCCGTTTCGATTATCTGAAGGCGAACGCCACTATGATGGCAGAGTTGCGCAGGTTGAAGGTTTCTTCTCATCTGCTGAAAGTTTACGAGAACGAACGTTGGAAGAATGTGGTAGGCATTTACCTCTTTTATTGGCAGCATGCGCATGAGTTGGCGGATGCAGATAGGAGAGAAGGACTTCATATCATCCGCAACACCTGGAAATCAATCGATTTCAGGATGATATTTCCTGAAAATAAGAACAAGTTGGGTTTTCTATCCTGCAGAAGTTCTTTGCTTCCCGAAGGAATCTGCTGGCGTCTCTTCCGTCTTCAGGCGAATCTCTATTTCCTATTGAAGAAGATTTCGGGAAAGTTGTAAGAAATCTCTTTAGAAAATATCATTTGCCGGAAGTAATCTTTTTAGAAATAAAAAAGAAGCTATATGAAAAAAGCCTTGGAATTCAAATTGAATCCCAAGGCTTTATATTTTGTTATCTCAAAGAAATTACTTCTTGTTGATAGCGAGGTCGATAGCTACGGCAATAGCAACAGTAGCACCTACCATAGGGTTGTTACCCATACCGAGGAAGCCCATCATCTCTACGTGAGCAGGAACTGAAGAAGAACCTGCGAACTGAGCGTCTGAG
>JAIJUV010000494.1 GCA_022732315.1 Prevotella sp. | reverse complement strand
TGTAGATGATGAGTGGACTCCTGTTAATACCAGTCCTAATGCTACACAGGGTCATGCCGTAGAGTCTAACTTCGCTCCAGGTAGATTCGGTGGATGGGCTGACCTCTCAGCTTCTCCATGGTTGTACAACCTCTTCAAGCAGGAGCGTACCAAGGAAGGTAAGTTGGATCCACGGCTCTACTGGACCATCGGTACATACGAGACTGACTGGGTTGGTTTTGAGAATGGTAACGTAGCTTACAAGAGCGAGATGACAGCTTCTGATACCATCATAACCAACAACAACAATGGTGGTCTTCCTATCGCTAAGTGGACCAACTTCCGTACAAACCTTTATGATAAGGTAACTACCGGTCTTCATTGCGGTATCAACCTCCGCATGATGCGTTACTCAGACGTTTTGCTCCGTGCAGCAGAGTGCGAGAACGAGGTGAACGGTCCTACACAGCAGGCTATCGACTGGATTAACCAGGTTCGTGAGCGTGCCAACCTGAAGGACTTGAAGCTTTCAGACTTCAATAGCAAGGATAAGCTCTTCGAGCAGATTGCCAATGTAGAGCGTCCTAAGGAGTTCGGTTGCGAGTACGGTCGTGGTTACGACCTGATCCGTTGGGGATTCTTCTATGATCAGGGTCGTTTGGCTCAGTTGAAGGAGCACGGAACCTTCCGTCGTTCTCCATACAAGGCTAAGGAAGCAGTCAGCTACTCTATGGTAGGTGTTGATCCAGAGTTGAAGAGCTCTTACGATACATACGTACCAGGTCATGAGTTCCTGCCTATCTATCAGGGCTTGTTGAATGATAACCCTAACCTGACAGGTAACTCAGCTAATACGAATACGGATAACTCATCTGATTTCTTCGGAAGAGGTTGGACCGTTCATCCTGTAGTTAACTTGGGCAACTAATAATATCTATTCCTATGGGGTTTCTTAAGGATAGCCCCATAGGAAAACCAAAATAACAATTTATATATTTATAATAGGATATAATATGAAACGTCTAAATAAATTAGCAGCCGTCTTCTGCGTGGCAGCCATGGCATTGACAGCGATGACAGGATGTGAGGGAAGTGACATGTTTAGCGTCAACTCTCCTGATTGGCTCTCTGAAAAGATTGATTCAATCGAAAAAGCTAACCAATCTACAGAGGAAGTGCTAGTAGGTATGAATGAGGATGTCTATACTGTAGGTAATACTGATTTCTCTTCAGCCTTTTTTACTTCATTCTCAAAGTATTATGTGGTTCAAGACAATCAGAAGTGGAACGCTGTTTTCAATCTGAATATCAATCCTTCTGCAACTAACACCTATAAGAACTTCGCCCTCTACATCACCAATGATGTGGATCGTGGCGGAACAGGTTATGCCGAGTATGGCGTTATTCGTTTTGATAACCAGCCAAGCGGTAACTCTGAGTGGGGTGACCATATCGACAGAAGCTGCGTGCAGAGTAATCTCAC
>JAIJUV010000106.1 GCA_022732315.1 Prevotella sp. | reverse complement strand
TCCTTCCAGCTGAAAGTCGAGCGGGATGTTGATGGCACGTCTTTGGATATCCATTTCGTAGAAGATACTTCCGTCCTTTTTGCAGAGCACGATGTCCAGATAGTCTGGCATATCAGGTATAGTTCCAGGCTCTGACATTTGTGGTTGAAACTCTCCAAACGCTTCCTTCACATACTCGAATAGTCCCCGAGTATATTTTTCGATATCCACCCCTACATATCGAGTATAGGTGTATTTGATGATACATAAAGACATTTTATTTGCCATCTTATTCTTTCTTTTTGGTTATACCTTTATAATATAGTAATATGAAGGGAAAATTTCAAAAAAAGCGCCAATATTTTGAAAAAAGTATTGGCGCTTGATTATTGAATGATGTGTATTTCCTATATAGCTATGAACTGTTATAAGCTATATCCTTTGCCATTTTATTTTGCAACAGGTCTCTGAACTTATAATCTTCCGTCGTGATAAACATGTTCAACCACTCCGTTGAGACACCAAACAGTAATATTGTTACCCAAGCTGCGTAACAATCCACAGAGCTGGTATTTGTTCCATACTAAATGATACACTCTTTCAAACAATTTTACTTTGATACCTTTTATTGTACCAATATAATCATTCAAGATTCCTTCTGGCATTCCAACATAAGGCTCTATTTTAATCATCGCATCAACAGGTCTGTCTCCATATTTCTTTCTGAGTTGAGTTACCTCCTTATACATATACTCATTGTCAGCCTTGTTTATCTCTTCTTGTCTCTTATACTCAGAAGCCTGAGCACCAAGACTGACTATATCTTCATAACCCATGAGAGGCTTTTTGAGTTCTTCAGCCAATTGCTGCTTTGACATTCCTATATACGAGTCTCCAATAACATCTCCTGTGCTATTGAGTTTATATCCTGCCACTAATTCGAACTGCTCACTAGCCAAACGTTTTGTATTTGCACTCCATAACGTAGGTTTTACTGGTTTTAACTTCAGATAGCATCCTCCTTTTTCCTGTAAGAATCCATATAGATTATCTCCATTTGGATTATATAGGAACGTATACCCCTGATCTTTGTATGCAGATAGACAATCTGTCTCTTCTTGTACAGAATAAAGAGTGGCTATAGGTATATTTGCATTAGTACGGCGCATAATAACTCTTCCGTCTAAATAAAGATTTATACCAGAGAGGCAACCTCCATATTCATCCTTGTAATTTATAGGCTCAATTTTATCCAATGCAGAGGTCATAATGGTGGCATCTTCTCTAAACGAATCATCGCCACTACCATTATAGAATTTAGAAGGTTTGGGAACTTGTTTGATAATAGCCACCCATTGCTTAGGATTACTATTGGTTCTGCAAAGCATAAAAGCAAGACAAGTACCAGTCTTCTTATTTTTAGCAATAACTTCCTTCAATGCTCCATTAAGATCATCCCATGCAGTAGGCTCTTGCTGCATAGCATAGAAGACAAAACTTTTCATATAGGACACATAACTCTTTAGGTCTTCTGCATTCTTCAGCTTATCTATACATTCCTTTAGAGTTATCTCCTTGTTTTGATATTTAGCCAAAACATATTCTGCAGTACCGTGAGCATAACAGCGCTTTGCAAAAAAACTCTTCCATGCAGAGAAGTAGTTGGCAGGGGGCTCCACTCCAAGTTTGTCTTTATAGTCTGCCTTCAGATCATTGTCTACTTCTTCAGGAAGAACCAATTTCTTCTGGCCGTTGACTTCTTTATAAAAAACAATTTCTTTGCTCTTAAGCCATGTATTGAAAGAAGCGTCAACCATAGAGATGTCATATGGAATAAATCTCGCTATATCAGAGATTGACCATTTCTTTGTTTTCAGCAAAGCATTGAGCTCAGCAGTCTTGGCAGACTTGACAGAAGAAGCGTTCTGCGCTTTTATAGTCATACAACTAAAAAGCGCAAAACAGATTATTAGGATATTATAATGTATTCTTTTCATATTGTTTTTATTCTGGTAGCTCTATTTCATCTTGTTCTGTATTCTCAGTACTTTCTGTTTTCGGACTATTAAAAACTGGACGCACTAGAACGCCATAGATCGCTTGATCACTATTCTGAACGGTTGCTTTTTTTAGGGACGGATTAACCTTCCCGTTTTTTTCAACGGATATTATTGCTAATATCTGAGCTAGGGATTCCTTGTTGGCAGTTCTATATATAGCCTCCGTCGCTTTTACGGTTATTCCATTATATTGTGCAAGTTGTGACAAATTAACGAAAGTCTCATTTTCCGTTATAAATGACAAAAGGCCAGCCGAAACTTTTTTAGATAATTCCATGTTACCAACCCTAGCATATATATCATTAGGCGGGAAGTAAAGGTAAATGGATTTGCCATTTGGTCCTGTAAATTTCGCAACATATAGTTTGTTGATTACCATATAGTCAAGGGTACAGCTCTCAAACAGTTCTTTCCACTGTTCGGCGGTAGGAATGCTCCATCCCTTGCCATACTTTTTTGTTGCAACATCATACTCTGTTCCTGCAATATTTGTAATGTCAGACTTGAATGTGTATGTATCTGACGTATAAATCTGTTTGGTTGCAGTTTCACCATACGAATAATAGCCACCAACAGAAGTAACGCTTGTTGCACCAATATTTCTATCAGCCCATTTTGTACCGCTTGGCAAACCTAAGTCCACCAATATCGGCTTAGAAGCTGTTTGTTGTGCAGGTCTTTTTGACGCAGTAGTTGGTCTCTTGGTTGTAGTACCTTTTCTTGTCTGTGCTGACAAGGACAATGTAAACATCATTGCACAGGCAATGATAAATAAACTCTTGATTTTCATAATCTTTCAGTTTTTAATTTTATTATATTCGATATTTATAAAGCTGTATGCAGTCAAATCCGCTTATATATGCCGGACAATGTTATATATCCATATGCTTCCTTCAGCGATTAGGATTATAACGAGGTAAACCTTCTTATCTAAACAGGCATTTATCCTTGAAAGATAATCTTTCTTTGTTGCTAATTGTGTGATTAAGATGAAAGGAGCAATGGGAAGAATAATCCAAACTAGTATGATATTAGGATTCATCCGTACTGCTGCCAATAACTCACCTTCAAGACAAAGCTTTACGGCTCTAGTCATTCCGCAACCCGGGCAAGGAATACCAAAGAGAATTTTAGTAGGGCATAGCACTAAACTTATATCATAGATGTTGTTCAGTATAATCCACACCATTCCCAATATATAAACTCCCAATAGGGTGAAAGCTTCTTGCCTAGTCATTACATGACTGTTATGAATTTTTCTAAGTTCTTCTCCTTTGTTACTTTCATGATTAAAAAGTAATCTATAATCGTCCAGATTCCACAACCTCCACAAGTAAGCAGTTTTGCTATTCCAAGACCTGTGTCACCGATATAAAATCTGTCAATTCCTAATCCGCCAGCAACAATGGAAAGTATTAATGCCATTGTTGGATCTTTTAAGCCTAATGTATACAGCATAGATGTCTTGGATTCATCCATAGCTTCGAATCTGTCCCGGATCATCATCATACTTTCATCAGGAAAATACTTGCTATATGTCATTAATAGCATATTGATTTTGTCATTCATTGTTGTCTTGCTTTTCGTTTTTGAGGAAGAGCTATTTTGCTCTTCCTCAAATCTAATGTTTAAAAATACATCATCAATTTGTTGTAATTGTACATCTTTGCACGGTTCATTACTGTAAACAAATCGATAAGTCCCCAAATTCCAGCTCCTGCACAAGTAATGAGTTTAACAACACCTAGACCTGTTTCGCCAAGCCAAAAACGGTCGACACCCAAACCGCCAAGGAAGAAAGCGAATAAAAAGGCAACAGTAGGATTCTTCCATTCAGTAGCCATCAGCATGCTCTCTTTGCTCTCGTCAAGTGACTCAAGTTTCTGTTTCACATCTTCAATCATCATTTCTGGGAAAAACTTTCCATTTACCATGATGAACTGGTTTATCTTTTCTTTTTCCATGATTTTATTTGTTTCTTTAGTTATTTGTTGCAGAGCTTAAGAATTTCTTTTGAATCTCTGCAAATCTAGCAATTTGTTCAGGTGTGGCATTGCCTTGTACTTTTTGCATTTTCTCACCAAGTTCTTGTGCTTTCTTTAGAATTTCTGGATATTCAGATATAGCATCTGCATCACCTTCTCCTGCTCGTTTAAGCAAGTCTGTGTATTCATTGCAGAATTCCTCGTAAGTGTCCAGGTATTCATCAAAGTCACCATCTGCCATTTCTTCATCTGAAGAAGAGGTCTCTACAGAACTGTTGTCAGATGAGCCTTTTTCATATGGGGCATATTTTGCAGTGTCCCAAGCTGGTTTAATTACAAGATATTTACCTTTAGTACAAATCTCGTCCCATACCTCCTGGTCTTCTTCTGCCCAGTCCTTTGTGCCTTTTTCGAGTTGTGCACGCGTATTGCCTGCTTGAAGAATATTATTCAAATCGCCATTATCAGAGTCAAAGTTTGTCTCAATACTAAATGATGAAAGATCTGAAATTTTAATGTGATTCTCGTCAAGAACTTCTCCAGAAAGATCAATATCATAATCGGAAGCTACAGCTTTATCTACAGAAACAGCCAATGATGCTGCTATTATTTTATAAGTTTCTTCTTTAGAATCATCCTTCTTCTTTGTCTTTTCAGAAAGTGTTACAGTAACGTCTTTGTCTTTGACAGACAAATACTTGCTTAATTGACCTAATTCAGACTCTACGGTTAAGGTTACTTTGTTACCGTCTTTCGAGTCACTGCACGAAGTAGCCAGTACCAACATGAATACTGCTACCGATAAAAAAACAAAAATCTTTTTCATAATTACTAATTTTTAAAATGTTAAAATTGATAGTCTGTTCTTATTCTTTTCCAAACGCATTTGCCTAACTCTTCACTTTTAGATATATCTAATTGGTAGACTCCTAAAAAGCGATAAAGTACAATGCCTAATGCATCTTCTGAGCGGAAGAAGGTGATGCGTTGATGGTTGTCCTTGATGACAGCTGCTACATGTTTTTTGCGCTTATCTTCGTCTTCGTGATATTCAATTATCGTATCATCATGATCCTCTCGTTCGTTTTTCCAACCTTTATTATTCTCTTTGATAGGATACCAGATGTCAAGGTTCTCATGTCCTGGAACTGGTGTTGCTCCCATTCTGAGATAGCCACGATGCTTCGGCATTGTGTCAAAGACAGCGCAGATGTCATCTATCGTGCGTAAACTGTCATTCAGGTTGAAAACACCTTTCTTCTTGTGATATTCAACGGTGAGACATTCGCTTGTATTCCAAGGTTTTAAATCTGGAGTTTCAGCTATCTTCTTTTTGATAGTACTCACGACTTCATCTATTTGCTGATGAATCTCCTTTAAAGTTCTCCATTCTCCTGCTCTATCAGAAATTCCGCATTGTATTACGAATAATTTATCCTTCGTAATGTCAATGATTGCCTTGTTACGGTATTCATCTGCAAGTTTTTGTTGCTCACTCTCATGGTATGGCTCGTTCACTTCAATGAAGATGCCGAGTTGTGGCATGTACAAATCTGCGAGAACAGTCTTTCCGTTCGGTAACTTGATAGGCTGCTGTATCTCAAATCGGATGCGAGTATCATCCAATTTGTCCCAGATGCGATGGATTACATAGCTTTCGGTCTTCTTGAATTTGATCTTGTAGAAGAGACGTTCCATGTAGTCCAATTGGTAATCAATAGGTGCTTTCTGTTGTCTCATACGCTAATCATTTACTTGTTTGTTATTTCATTTTTAGGCACAAAAAAGGTGCGAACCAATTTCATTCTGTTCTGAAGGTTCTGGACTACCTGTACACAAAGAATGAAAATCAGCTCACACCAATGGGTGTATGTTGATGCCCATCCCACTAAAGCGGAATGGTTACAATAATACACGATTGGCTGAACAACTTCTGACTTCGTTCTTGCGTACAATGAATTGTCCAGATTCTCAGTACGAACCAAGCATGGTTGTTTCCTTAACATGTCTGCTGTTTGTTTATAACAGCGCTGCAAATTTACTATTTTTTTTTCAAAGTTGATCATTGTGAGCTGATTTTTTTGCAAAAATAGGTAATTTTTCTACTTTTTCAGCGTTCCATTCTGTTCCATGTTTAAAATATGGGGCATTTTTAACGAAAATGTTGACTTTTTGTGTGTTGGTTGGATTTGTTTCACTATCTTTGCAATATGGAACAGATATTACGTGAAATGATAGAAAGAATGGTAGGACGCAAGATGGTTGTGCCTCGTGACTTCGTATGGTTAAGCGAAAAGGTGTTGGAGCGTACCCAGCAGAGGGTGAGTGCTTCTACGCTGCGACGATTCTGGGGATACGTGAACGAAGGGGTTACTGCAAGTAAATTTACCAAGAATGTTCTGGCAATTTTTCTCGGCTATGCGGACTTTGAGGACTTTGTCTTGTTGCAGGGGGCTGGAGAACAGCAGAGCCAGATGGTTATGGGCAGGGAAATATCTTGCGATGATCTTTATGAGGGGCAACTGCTCAAGCTTTCCTGGCTGCCCGACAGAACCTGCATCATCAGGTATCAGGGAAATGGAAGATTCAGGGTCCTGGCATCAGAAAATACCAGATTGTCGAAAGATGATACCTTCGAGTGCCATCATTTCATCAACCATGAACCTGCTTATCTTCATGGCTGGAAACATGGAGATAGGGAGCCAGTCACTTATGCCATAGGTAAGAAGAATGGCATTATCGTGGAGCATTATCTGGAAGATTGAAATCCCGACAAGGTGGGTTTCACATATCTCTCAGCGGTATAGGAGGATAGCTCATAGATGATATCTGCCTTGCCGGCGATGTCTTTAGAGAATGTCTGCGGATAAGTCGTTGTGATGAATTCATTACTCTTATCGACAAACTGATTGAATGCCTCGCTCTTTTTCACAACAGACTGGATGGTGTCTATGCCGGATTCCTTCCACATCTTGTCAATAGCCTCCTTACCCTTGGATATGACTTCGGCGGCTTGTGCCTGTGATGCAGAAGATGGCTCGGTAGCTGCAGGCTGCTGGGAATGTTTGCTTTCAGAAAGTGGGGCAGCCTCACCGGCTTGCTGGCGGATGACTGTATCCTTCTTGGCTTCGTGATGTGCCGGGGGGATGCTAATGCTCTTTTTCTGCTGATGCAGTAAAGGGTAACTGATGAAGCCAAATAAGATGATACAAGCCAAAGCTGCGATTGCGATACGCTTGATACCGGATGGATGGCTGTTTCTGCGAGCCATGAAATCGGCTCTGAGTTCGTCAACATTGGCATATCGCTGGGCTATGGGAGCCTTGCAACGCTTGATGATTGCTGTATAGGGTTTGCCTGGAAGTATCTTTTCCAGAATACAGCCTATGCTGAAGACGTCGTTGCGTATGTCTGCCTGCTGGGATACAATCTGTTCTGGAGAGATGTAGCCCGGGGTGCCGGCAGGCTGTTTGAGGATGGCAAAGTCGTCGGTATCTGAAAGTCCGAAATCGATGACCTTTACATGATTGCCGTTATGGGTAATCATGATATTGGAAGGCTTAAGGTCTCTGTGTACTATCTGCTTGGCATGGATGTAGTGTACGGCATCAAGTAGCTGGAGGAAGATTGCTTCTCCTTCAGTTTTGCTGCCGCTCCAGTGTTCCAGCGTGATGCCATCTATCCATTCCATCACGATGCAGATACCCATTTCCGGTATTTCTTCCATGCTGTAGGCTGATACGATGTAGGGATGCTGCAGGGATATGAGAATGTCGAATTCCTTATGCAGTAAGTTCTTGTAATTTTCGTCTTGACGGTATTGCTCCTTCAATCCTTTGAGTACCCACCATCTGCCATAGCGCTTTGCCTTGCAAAGAATGTTGAATCCTTTGCAAGGTAAGGGAGTAAAGTCTGAAAATTGCTCAGACCTTCTGCTTTCTTCTATGATAATTCCAGAATATGAATCCATGTTACTCAGACTGGGTTGATAATTCGGTTGCAAAATTAACTAAATAGAGATACCCATCCCACAGAAGCGGGATGGATATTAGTATACATATTGGGGCAAACAACTGGAACTGTCATTCTTGTGTACTGCGAACTGTCCAGATTCTCAGTCCGAACTAAGCGTAGTTGCTACCTCTTTATGTCTGCCGCCATTACTAACGGCATTGCAAATATAGGCATTTTAAAAGAAATTTTCA
>JAIJUV010000493.1 GCA_022732315.1 Prevotella sp. | reverse complement strand
TATGCAATAAAATCAAATGTCTATCGTTCTTTAGATAAAACATAAAATAAAGACGTATGAAAGTATCAACAAAACAAGGCTATAAACCGCCTTAAAATTTGTCAGGGCTTATCAGAGGATATTTCCCTTGTATCTTTGAAAGTTTTTTCCATAAAATCCAAGCACTACGGGTTAGAGATGATTTGTCCAGACGAGGAGAAGATTACTTACTCTTACAATCTCGGTGGTCAGCTTGAAAAGGTTCATGGCTACAAGTCATACGGCTACGATTATGTGAGCAAGATTGGCTATGACAAGTTCGAGCAGCGCACATACTTGAAATACTGCAACGGTGCTGAGACATTCTATACCTACGACCCACAGCGTCGTAGATTGCAGAACCTCAATGTGAACAGTGGTGACAACACCATTATGGATAACGCTTACACTTACGATGCGGTGCGCAATGTGCTCAGTGTGGTAAACGGTGCGTCAGTTCCACAGAGTGGCAAGGCTGGCGGACAAATGGCGCATACCTATACATATGATGCCCTCTACCGTCTCGTTAGTGCAACTGGCGAGTTATTTCATCGAGAGAAGTAGAGCTGTTTTGGGCAACAACAGAAAGTCCATCAGTCTCACCACCTGCATACTGGATGCGGCGTGGATCTGAGCCGTAAGAGTCGAAGTCACCAATCTTGGAAACGACACGCTGACTACCTATATAGATATGCTTTGTATAGCGACATTCATCTTGTAGTCTCACCTATTTTCTGGACAAGATGCAGGAGAAGTTGAATGAGAAAATGCGGAGGGATGATGAATTGGAGAGAATGAGGAGATGAAAATGCAAAGCACCATTGGCTATGAAATGTGTAACCAATGGTGCTTTGTGAATCGTTATAGAATTTTCGTTTCAAAGAAATTCTTTATCTTGTATATACCTATATCATGCTTATAGCGTCCAAACAGAAGTTGTGGATTGACATTGTGTTTGTCTGCTTCTGTCTGAATATATGGTGCTATTTTATAAGGTACAACATCACGAGTCCTTGCCATGAACTTTTTCCAGTCCGCATTTGGTAGGGTCGCATTTAAAGCAAACTCGTCAGCCTCAGACTCCTCGATGTTCTTCTTGTCCTCCATGAGATTAATCATTGCCTTACCATTTTGGGTAAGGTGCTTGAATACATGACCGACCTCATGTAAAGTGGTGAAAGCAAAATTGTCAATGGAAGCTATTCTCTCAGTGATGACAATCGTTGGTGTATCTCCTATCCAAAAGGACATTCCATCAACAGGAACTTGCCCAACCTTATTGACTACAAGAAAACGAATGCCATACTTGTTAAGAACATCTTGGGTTTTGTTCACCGTATTCTTGTTTTCTTTAAACACATTGTTCAGCTCTCTTGCCAGCATCTCTGTATCTGCCCCCTTGTCAAATGTGCTTAAAGTTGAATCATCATTTTTAGAGAGATGATAGCAATAA
>JAIJUV010000492.1 GCA_022732315.1 Prevotella sp. | reverse complement strand
CTTCGGAGAAGTATGGAGCCGCAATGACCTGCTTTCATTGCGTGACCGCAGTTTGGTAACCATCACTTCGCTTATCAGTCAAGGAATCACCGACAGCTCGCTGAAATATCACCTGCAGTCAGCAAAGAACAATGGAATTACTCGCACGGAAGCGGCAGAGATCATCACCCACATCGCCTTCTACGCAGGTTGGCCAAAGGCCTGGGCAGCATTCAATCTGGCTAAGGAAGTGTGGAGCGAGGATGTAAAAGGCGACGATGCGAAAGCTGCATTCCAGCGCGAGATGATTTTCCCTATCGGTGAGCCTAACACCGCTTATGCCAAGTACTTCAAGGGCAACAGTTATCTGGCACAAATATCCGACAGTCAGATACCTTTCTTCAACGTAACCTTTGAGCCTGGTTGCCGTAACAACTGGCATACGCACCACGCCACAAAGGGCGGCGGGCAAATGCTGGTAGGCGTAGCCGGACGTGGCTGGTATCAGGAAGAAGGCAAGCCTGCACAGGAGATTCTCCCAAGCACAGTCATCCATATTCCAGCCAACGTAAAGCATTGGCATGGTGCTGCAAAAGACAGCTGGTTTGCCCACCTCGCCTTTGAAATACCTGGCGAGAACAGCTCCAACGAGTGGCTGGAGCCTGTGACCGATGAGGAATATGAAAAGTTAAAATAACAATAAGATTTATGACTTCACTTCAAGAAAGACTGTTCGCCATGCAGGACAAGCAGTATGCTGCTTTCCAAGCCAAACTGACACCTGGAGTGCCTGTGGAGAGTTTCATAGGCATTCGTGTGCCTGTGCTTCGCAAGTTCGCAAAAGAATTTACAAAGGAAGCAGATTGCGAGGAATTTCTTCATCAGTTTCCTCACGAATACTACGACGAGAACATGCTTCACAGTCTCCTCATTTCCGAGGTGAAGGACTACGAGGAATGCATTCGTCTTACAGAGAAATTCCTGCCATTCGTGGACAACTGGGCAGTTTGCGACATCATGTCTCCGAAGGTGTTTGCCAAACACAAGGAGGAACTATTGGTGAAGATTATGACTTGGAGTAAATCATCACACGTTTATACTTGTCGATTTGGAACAGAGACACTTATGTCTCATTACCTGGATAAAGACTTCAAGGCAGAATATCTTGAAATTCCTGCATCTGTAAGGAGCGAAGAGTATTACGTAAAGATGATGGTAGCCTGGTTCTTCGCCACCGCCCTTGCCAAGCAATGGGACCAGGCGATTCCCTACATCGAACAAAACCGCCTTGCTCCCTGGACGCACAACAAGACCATCCAGAAGGCCATAGAGAGCTACAGAATCACGCCCGAGCAGAAGGAATATCTGCGGACATTGAAGATAAAATAATTATGACACAAGATACTTCTACATATTACGTTTGGATAGGTGGCTCATGTGATTATGGCCATAAAGAGCGAGCTGGTGGTGCTGCCGTTGTGATTGAGCATAACGG
>JAIJUV010000105.1 GCA_022732315.1 Prevotella sp. | reverse complement strand
CGACTGGATGATGCTGAAACGTCAGAAGCTGGGCGAGTTTAAACTGGCTCATGAATTAGGAGCAGATGGCGTTGAGGTTGACATGGGCGGATTGGGCAAACGCGTGTTATTTGATAACCAGCTTAGAGAACCACAACAGGCAGAAAAGTTTCAGGCTGCAGCCCGCCAGTATGGCGTAGCTGTTCCTTCTATGGCGATGAGTGGCTTCTTCGCTCAGAGTTTCCGGACTCGTGATAATTATCAAGACCTTTTGAAAGATTGTTTCCTAACGATGAAACTCTTTGGCAGCAAGGTGGCTTTCCTTCCACTCGGAGGTAGCGGAAAAGACTGGCAGCAGGAAGGCTGTGCAGCATACAAGCAGATGGTTTCTCGCCTTCGTACGGCCGGTGAGATGGCAAAGCAGGAGGGTATCATCATCGGTATCAGAACAGGAATGGATGCTAAGTTTGATAAGAAACTGCTGAAGAAAGTAGGCAGCAGTCAGATTAAGGTCTACTACAATTTCCAGGATGCAGCCGATCATCATCGTGATATCTGCAAGGAACTCCGGAAGTTGGGTGCCCAGCGTATCGTCCAGATACATGCTTCCAATACAGATAGCGTAAATCTCCAGGAAGACCCGGAGATTAATCTTCCGAAAATCAGGAAGACGCTTGACAAGATGAAATGGAGCGGCTGGCTGGTGGTAGAGCGGAGCCGTGATGTAAAGAGGGTAAGAGACGTGAAATATAATTTCGGTAGAAACATCGCTTACCTAAAACAGGTATTTCAAGAGAGGTAACTGTTTCGGGGAATAACTGGCAAACTACTTTTTTATGATTAGGAAAGTATAAATCGTGTTAGAAAAGAAATAAATCAAAATATAGTTAAACCTAAAAAAGACAATTATGAAGAAAAATCATTTCATTGCGCGGAAAGGACTCTTCTCTCTGGCACTTGCTGCCGTAGGAGCGATGTTCTTGGGTTCGTGTGCCGTTGATGGTTTTGATGACAAAGAGAAGTTTGACGACGGCGTGTCTGGAGTGAAACTTGAGTCACCTGAACTCTCGACAAAGACAGTTGCTGCTTCTGATGGTTCAGATAAGTTGCAAGTATCATGGAAGGTAGTCTATGGCGCTGGTGGTTACGAGTGTAAGGCTTATAATGTGGATGATCCTGACAATCCTGAGGAGGTGGCGAGTGATACCATTGACGGTACTTCTTTCCAATTCAAGATAGCCGAAGATACCAACTATAAGATTGCTGTACGTACCTTGGGTAATAAGGCAAAGAACAATACTGAAGCTGATAAGGCAACAGAATTGAAATATAGTACATTGGTTCCAGCTAAGACCATTCCTAATGGTTCTGATATTTCAGAATTCATTGCTGCCAACTTGCAGGAATCTGATAAGGAGCAGGCTTTCGAGTTGGAAGCAGGCGGTACTTATACCTGCAGCAACTCGGTAGATTTCAAGGGTAATAAGATGACCCTTCGTGGTAACAAGATGAGCCATGCTTTGGTTACTATGGGCGAAGGTGCTGCCATCTATACTTCTGCTCAGCTGAAGGTGAAGTTCATCAATTTCGATTGCTCTGCCACAACTCATAAGGGTGGTATCATCGAGATGTCTCCAGAACCACCTGCATCCAGCTCTGCAGAGGCTCAGGGTGTTGGTGCTGGCAAAAATGGTGGTAACCCTGCCGATGTATATATCCTGCAAGATCCAATCATTATTCAGGATTGTGCCTTCAAGAATGTCATCGATGGTCTTTTCTCTGTAGGTCAGTGCTCTTGGGGTATTGCTGATGTACGCGTGATGAACAGTGTGGTTCAGATGCGTAATGACGGAAAGAAAAACTCTAATGGTGCTATCATCTGCGGCTATTCTAATGGCTTCAAGGCTCCTAGTGGTAAACAGTTCTGGTATGGTGGTATCAAGAGCATTACCATCAAGAACTCTACTATCTACAATACTGTTGTAGGCAATGGTAAGAACCGTATGTTCCGTTTCAACAACAAGGATTTGGATTGTGTCTTCCCTACAGCTGCCGGTTCTTGCACCATGATGGATAATACCTTTATCCGTGTATATGACAAGAAGGAGTTCGGTAACAATACTCCTAACAACAATAAGTACGTGATTACTTATGATAACAACATCTTCTACGACTGCTTCCGTTTGCAGAAGTTCATTCAGGGCAACTGTAAATTGGATTATCACCAGAATCTGAATACAATCTGGGGTAAAGCCCAATCTGTTGATGGAACCGATAAGGGTAAGCTGGCTACTGAAGAGGATGCTGGATTTGATGAGGCAGAGACCAAGAAGGAACTCGACTTCACTCAGCCTAACTTCGGAATTAATTTCAAGGCTACCGGTGCAATTTCAAGTACAATCGGTGATCCACGTTGGAGAAAATAATTTAAACTATCTAATCTCGAAACAAGATGAAACGTAAATATATAAAGACATTGGCCTTTGGTATGGCACTTACCTGTGCTGTGCCTGCAATGGCTCAAAATAAAGTAGTGCAGGGTACTGTACTCGATGACCTCGGTGAACCAGTTATCGGTGCTACTGTAAAGGTCGCAGGTACCAAGACTGCTGTGATTACCGATATGGATGGTAACTATAAGTTGTCAGTTCCTAAGGGCGGCAAGATTACCGTTTCTTATATTGGTTTTAAGGATGCTACTACCAATGGTGGTACCATCAAACTGGTTGCTGACGACAAGACTCTTCAGGAGGTGGTAGTCGTAGGTTACGGTACCCAGAAGAAGGCTCACTTGACCGGTTCTGTAGCTAACATCCCGACAGATGAAATCCAGGACCTCGCTAATGGTGGCTTGGCTTCTTCTTTGGGCGGTCTGGTTAATGGTTTGAGCGTAAGTGGTGGTGAGAGCCGTCCAGGTGAGAATGCCCGTATCATGATTCGTGATACCAACTCATTGGGCGAAGTTGGTTCTACAGCCCAGCAGCCTCTCTTCGTTATCGATGGTTATATCTATCCTAATGATGTAAAGGTTGGTAACACTTACCAGAACCTCGGTGCTGAGGCTTTCAACAACCTGGATGCCTCAGAGGTAGAGAGTATCTCTGTATTGAAGGATGCTTCTGCTGCCGTTTATGGTGCCCGTGCAGCCAATGGTGTTATCCTCGTTACTACCAAGAAGGGTAAGATGGGTGCTCCTCGCATCTCTTATAGTGGTTCTTTCGGTTTCACAGATGAGGTTTCTCGTCCTAAGATGCTGAATGCTTATCAGTATGGCCGTTTGTACAATGCTGTTACTGCTGCCGACCCAACCAATACTTCTCTTAATGCGACTACTGCGCTTTTCCAGGCAGATGAGTTGGAGGCAATGAAGGGACTTAACTACGACTTGCTCGACAAGTATTGGGAAACCGGTATGACCCAGAAGCACAGCGTGAACGTAAGTGGTGCTACTGATAAGGTGAACTATTTTGCGGGTATCTCTTACTTCGATCAGGATGGTAACCTCGGTAAACTCAACTATAACCGTTGGAACTACCGTGCTGGTGTGGATGTAAAGGTAAGCAAATGGTTGGGTGCTAACCTGACTGTTAGCGGTGACTATTCTACAAAGGAAAAGCCATTGGTAAAGGTGGGTGGATCTGGCGATGAGAAGGACTACAACCTCCTTTTGACCCGTCCTACTTACATGCCAGAATCAGTAAATGGTTATGATATCCTGGCTTATGGTCCTAGCAATACACAGAAGAACCAGAACCAGGAGTATAACTTTGCTACTTTGCAGAATAATGGCGACTACCGCAAGAATATGAATTCAAACCTGAATATCAGCGGAAGCCTTGATTATGATTTCGGTTGGAGCAAGATTCTGAAGGGATTGAAGTTGCGCTTCTCTTATTCCAAGAGTATCAATACCGACAAGGGTAATGAGTATGGTTCAAACTTCACCATCTATCAGATGTTGACTCGTTATGGTAGCGGTAACCACCTTTATACTCCTACCAGTGGTGATGATGCAGATTTCGATTACCTGGCAGCGTCTAACTTCAATGGTGTGGCAAGAGCCAATGGCGACTATCTGGCTCGTACCATGGTTCGTACTGATAACTATCAGATGAACTTCACAGCCCAGTATCAGCGCGATTTCGGTCAGCATCATCTGGGTGGTCTGTTCTCTATTGAGAAGTCTGAGGCAGAGAGTGAGTACTTGCAGGGACAGCGTTTGACCCCATATCCTTTCACTACCGGTCAGTATAACTCTGCAACAGGTGAGATGACTACTATGTTTACCCGTAGTGAGAGCGGTACCCTTTCATATATCGGCCGTATCAACTATGCTTATGCCAACAAGTATCTCTTCGAGGCTCTGGTTCGTTCTGATGCATCAACCAAGTTTGCTCCAAAGAATTACTGGGGAACATTCCCTGCATTCTCTGCAGGTTGGGTAATCTCTGAGGAGAGCTGGTTCCGTAACAAGGTAAAGGGTGTTGATTTCCTGAAGCTCCGTGCTTCTTGGGGTATGACCGGTCGAGACAATACAGCGGCATGGCAGTGGATGCAGGTTTATGCACAGGATGCCAACCGTGGTACTGTATTCGAGACTGGTAAGGATTCTGGCAACCGTATCACCATCAACAAGAACAATTCTGCTGTAAATTCAGACGTTCATTGGGATAAAGACTACAAGACCAACGTGGGTATTGATGCCCAGTTCCTCAACAACCGCCTGGCTGTAACCTTCGATTACTATTATGAGAAGAACCGCGAGATGTTGATGAATATCAAGCAGACTGTTCCTTCTACCGTAGGTACACAGAGTGCTGCATCCAACATCGGTGAGATGGATTCATGGGGTGGTGAGCTCTCTGTCACATGGAAGGATAAGATCGGTAAGGACTTCAAGTATCGTATCGGTATCAACACAGGCTGGTCTGATAACAAGGTACTGAATATGGACTGGGTTACAGATTATCTCTATCGTCAGATTACTCCAGGACATCGTACAGACGTAGGTCTTTGGGGTATGCAGTGCATCGGTATGTTCCGCAGCTTCCAGGATATCGAGGAGTATTTCGATAAGTATAACATCACAACTTACATGGGTATGACCAAGGATCAGGTTCGTCCTGGTATGTTGATGTATAAGGATGTTCGTGGTGCTTACGATTCAGCGACTGGTACTTATGCCGGACCTGATGGTATCGTAGATGTAGACAACGACCAGGTAGAGTTGGGGCATCGCAGCAGCAATCTCTATGGTTTGTCCATGAATTTGAGTGCTGACTATAAGGGAATCTCGCTGACTGCTCAGCTTGGTGCAAGCTGGGGTGGTTATACCACACTTCCTGGTGCTGCATTGAAGCCAACAGGTAATCTTGAATATTGCAACATGCCTTCTTTCTGGAATCCAGACAACATGTTTGCTTATCAGGATGTATATGATGGCTCAGGAAATCTCGTAGTTAAGGAGAATCGTGATGCCTACTATCCAAACTTGAAGTATACAGATGTGAATGCTGTAGCATCCAGCTTCTGGAGAGTAAGTACAGCACGTGTGGCTCTGAACCGCTTGACCTTGGCTTATACTTTGCCAAAGAGTTGGTTGGGCAGTATCGGCATCAACAGTTGCCGTATCAATATTACCGGTCAGAACCTCATCAACTTCTACAATCCATATCCAGACAACTTCATGAATCCAATGGCTGGTTCATACGGAAGCTATCCTAACCTCCGTAAGTGGACTGTGGGTGTGAATCTCTCATTCTAATGAGATACTTATATAATTCTTAAAAAGCAAAGAACAATGAAAACGACAATAAAATTATTCAGTCTTGGTCTGGTTTCAGCCTTGGCTTTCAGCTCTTGTAGTGACAGCTTCCTGGAGGAAAAGAAGAACTATGACAATGTAAATAAAGACATCTACAACTATTATGAAGGATGTAATGGTCGTCTAAACGATATCTACAGTTGGTGTTTGCCAACAACCAACGATTTGACCTGGAAGTATCCTTCTATGGGTAATGCGGATGAGGCTGGTAAGTCTACAGAGGAATACAGTGGTCTCAGCTCTTTTGTAGACCCACAGGTTGAGCTGAGCTCTACCAGTACCACAAATTCGGTTCCTGATTTCTTTATGGGCGACCAGAGCAATATTCAGGCATCTGTATATGGTAGAATCCGTAATGTCAATGATGTTATCCAGGGTATCAGTGGCAGCACCCTTTCTGAGGAACAGAAGAATGAATTGCTCGGTCAGGTATATTTCTTCCGTGCATGGTGCTATTATAACTTGTTCAAGTGGTATGGCGGTGTGCCATTGGTAAAGGAGACCCAGGATCCTGTAGAGAGCTCTTTTACTCCTCGTGCTACGTCTAAGGAAACTTACGAGTTTATTCTCGATGATTTGAACAAGGCTGCTGATATGTTGGCTGCCAAGACAGAGAATGGTTCTGGATGGTCGCAGAAAGGCCGTGTAACTACTGGTACAGCCTTGGCATTGAAGGGTCGTTTGATGCTTTTGTGGTGTAGCCCTCTCTTCAACCGTGCAAACGATGAAAACCGTTGGAAGACTGCTTATGAAACCATGAAGGCTGATTTGGAGCGTATCAACAAGTGTGGTTATCACCTGTATACTGCCAATGACAATGTGAATGGTTCTGCCTTTGCCAAGATGTTTACCGATGGTGGTAATAATCCTGAGGCTGTGTTCGTTACCTTATATAATAATGTAATAGGTGATGGTCTCGATAATCAGAAGAACAACAACTGGGAGCGTCAGATTCGTCCGGCTAATACAGGTGGTAGCGGTAAGAATGCTTCTCAGATGCTGATTAATATGTTCCCAATGTCAGACGGTAAACTTCCTGAGAGTTGCGATACTTATACCAAGTTGGCACGTTCAGAGAAGACTTTGGATAACGTGACTCCATTCCTGAATCGTGACAAGCGTTTCTACCGTACTTTCGCTTTCCCAGGCTTCCGTTGGGCTTACGATGGTAATGCATCAGAGCGTGATGCCAACAACCCTTCTGATGGTGCCAACTATGTACTTTGGAACTATGTATGGTATACCAGCATGAATGATGCCGGCAACCCTGAGAGTGGTGATTCTTATGGTGCAGACAACCTGTTGAAGAGTCGTCAGGGTGTATATGTACGCAAGAAGAGTGATGATTTGGATGTCAATTCTTCTCCTCTTTATAAGTATGTAGCTCTTGATACCAAGGGTGCAGCTCCGTTCTATTCTGCAGCTCCGTTGATTGAACTCCGTTATGCTGAGGTTCTCCTGAACCTTGCTGAGGTTGCAGCAGGTGCTGGTCATCTGGATGAGGCTGTTGGATATGTTAAGCAGATTCGTGAGCGTGCTGGTTATTCAGCTGCTAATTCTGAGGATGATGGTATCACACCTGCAGCTTACAATGATCAGGCTACCTGTATCTCTCAGATTCTCTATGAGCGCCAGATTGAGTTTGCTTACGAGGGTAAGCGTTTCGATGACCTCCGCCGTTGGATGCTCTTCGATGGTGGTACTGGCAAGGTAGAGGGTGCTCCTTCTACATGGACTTTGACTGGTTGGGGTGGCAATACCTGTACATGGCTTGGTTTCAAGGCGTTGAACGGTCAGCGTCGTGAGAATATCCAGTATCGTGTTGCTGATAAGTATGGCGTAGGTGGTACAACTTTCAATTCAGACCCATTGTTGAAAGCTGGTACTGAGCGTCCTGATGGTGTTGATCTCCGTAAGGATGATTTGAATACTCAGCTCGAGAACTTGTCTACATGGTATAAGGACAACTTGGTAATGAAGGTACAGAAGGGTGACGGTTACGATTCTAACAAGAATCTCCTCTACATGAACTTCCGTCCTAAGTATTACTTCTTAGGCTTCTCTTCTGGTACATCTAACGCCAACAAGGCTTTGCCTCAGACCATCGGTTGGGGTGATTACAACAATGGTGGTGCCAACGGTACCTTCGACCCATTGGCAGAGTAATGGCAAGAGAGGAATGACGATATAGTCATAACATAATATATTAAGGTTGCGGGGTGTGTCCTCTTTTTAGAGAATGCACCCCGTTTCCTGTCTCTGATATTTTCTGTAGGAGGGTGTGTCTAAGGCTGGACAATAGTTGGTGCATAACAGTTGACCACCGCATGCACATCACCTGTTGTGCGACCGGAGATACTAACTATCTCGCCAACATATCCTATCTTTTCCAGCAACATATCCTATGTTTTCCAGCAACAAGAAGAGAGGGTGTGCCGTAAGTCCATAATACAGGCTCGCAAGTCCGTTAGGCGTAATAAGTAACGCGAGTCCGCTAGGCGTTCCTGCGGATTTGCAATCCGCAGACAAAGAAGGCTCGACCTCTTTATT
>JAIJUV010000491.1 GCA_022732315.1 Prevotella sp. | reverse complement strand
ACCGATCAGACACAGTACAAGGGCATACATAATCGGGAAATACGAGTGCTGTTCAACATTGACCAGACCATGCTGCCACTGAAAGACAAGGAGAAATATGAAGATGTGGTGAAGGCGAATGTCGGTGCGAATGAAGACAAGGCATTGCGTAGCCAAGTAAATGACTTCATCCAGAAGATGAAGGAAAACCTGATGGCGGTGCGCAAAGACGGAAGCGGAGTGGCACACTATGACACAGAAAAAGATGCTGTGTATATGCCAAAGCAAGAAAACTTTGAGCATTATAGCGATTATGTGCAGGAGATGCTGCGTCAAGTGGTGAGTGCCACAGGACATCAACAGCGACTGGCAAGAGAAGGGATGGTGATGAAGAATGGCATTGCACCATCTGAGGATGCCGTGAAGCAAGAGAAACTGGTGGTGGAACTCGCTTCGGGCATCAAGATGATGGAAATGGGTATGCCAGCCAAGATTTCCAAGGAGAACATGGGACTGGTGGATTACTGGAACCGTGAACTGAAAGAAAATCCATGTCTGATAGATGCCGTAGAGAGTGATGTGAACAATGCCTTGGACGTTATCCGCAAGGCAGAGCGTGGCGAGAAAATTGAATATTCATCCTTGAAGAACGAGCAGCAGACCACCGAGATGCAAGCGCAGATGCCCAAACACTACTTTGTGGCAGATGAGATAGCCAAGCATCCCGACAGCGAACAAAAGTTTGTGGTGATAGTAAGGGATAAAGAAAACAAGAGTGCCGATGTTGTGTTGCCGGCAGGAGCATCATTGGATGTGAACAATGAGGTGTCGGGCATGAGCAAGCAGCGCATCGAACATGCCTTGCAGAAGGAAGGTTTTCTGTCTGTCAAGTTCTATAACCCAAATGGTGCATTAGGCTACCATCCTGATGACGGCTATTTTGCAGGAAAGGACATCACCGTTGCAAGATTGAAGAACTGGCAATTGGAAGACATATCCAAGATAGACGTGAGTGATGCTGTGAGCCAGAGCAAGCAGGTGGGCTTCGACCGCATACAGATGGTGCAGGATGACAACAAGCGTTGGGCGATGTATATCAAGCCAGAAGGACAAAAGGCATTCTCTATCTATCCCGACAAGGCGGATTTGAACCGCTTCTTCACCACATTGAAACAGGCGCAGGACACGATGGACAGTCTGAGAGTGGAACTGGCACAGAAATACTATGCGATGGCAGAGACAAAGCCTGACCTGAAGGTGGACTTGTTTGGCAGCGGTCAGCACAACGAGGTGGACATGAACCGCATACAGAAAGTGAACGTGTT
This sequence comes from Prevotella sp., assembly GCA_022732315.1. The sequence continues at coordinate 175 of JAIJUV010000491.1, read as the reverse complement.
CAAGGCAAAGAACGATGTTATTCTGTGTGCAGCTACCATTGATGGCGCAGACAAGTTGCAGCCTCGTGTTGTATCGCCAAGCCAATGGCAACGGATGTGGATTGCCGAAGACAAGAACGAGTACAAAAAGCATCTTGCTGCTACCCTGTTTGCAGACATCCTGCAGAAAGGACAG
>JAIJUV010000490.1 GCA_022732315.1 Prevotella sp. | reverse complement strand
GGCGGTGGCGAGGAGGACTGGAAGTTCACCAACTTCACCATGACCAAGGTTAAGAACCCATTCTCTATCGACTGCTACTACGACAAGAACTACAACAGCGATCCTGCCGTAGACAAGGCAAATGCCAGAGCTCTTGATAGTACTACCCCTACCTACAACGGCATTCTTCTCCAGAACGTGAAGACTACAGATGTCTGCGAAGGTAATGCTATCTTCCTGATTGGCCGCCCTGAAAGCCACATCAAGAACGTGACACTTGACAACGTGCAGATTTCAGCCAAGAAGGGTATCGATATCCGCTTCGTAGATAATCTCGTGTTCAAGAACAACTCTAAGATTACATGCCAGTCTGGCAAACTCTGGATTCGCCAGTACGATTCTATAGTAGATGACCAGTGTGATGCTACAGGGGCAGGTACAAATCCAAATCCCACTCCCAATCCAGGTGAGACAACAGAAGTAAGCTATATTCTGGATGCATCAACCGGCACTTCTTCAAGCACAGATCCATCTCCATGGACGTTCAACAATGGTTGCAGCATAGAGAGCAGCAAAGGTTACGCTACAGCTAAAAGCAATACCATCAAGTATAGCAAGGGCGTACAGTTTACCATCAACCTGCCTGAGAATATTACCATTACATCGGCTACATTTGCAGGATATGCCAATGAAGACAACAAGACTTGCTATCTCGGCGAGCTGAACGGAACAACCTTTGCCAGCGACAAATACGTATTCCCTAGCCGTTCAACCCAAACGGATACGAGCACAATGTTTGATATTACACTTGACACTCCTGCTACTGGCGTTCTTACCTTCACACCACAAAATGCACAAGCCGCTTGGGTTATCACACTGAAAGGTGTAAAGGTAACAAGTTCAGGTATCAACAATGTTGTTTTAACCGCCAAGGTAAACAACAACAACATTTACGACCTCAGCGGTCGCATGGTAAAGCTCAATGCCAAGGCAGAAGACCTGCAAGGTCTCAAAAAAGGGATCTATATCTACAACAACAAGAAATACGTAGCTAAATAATTCATTTAAACATCGGTAACAATGAAAATAAAATCGCATTCACTCCTGTGTATTCTCGCCACCATCGCTTTGAGTTCTCCGCTCACAGCGATGGGGGTAAACGCCCAGAAGGCAACATCACATACATGGAATCCGAACATGAAGAACGGAATGTACCGCAACCCGGTTATTGACGCTGACTACTCAGACCCTGACGTATGCCGTGTGGGTAATGACTACTATATGACTTCCTCTTCCTTCCAATGTTTCCCAGGCTTGCAGATTCTGCACAGTACCGACCTGGTAAACTGGGAGATTATAGGTGCTGCCCTACTCGATGACTATCCTGTTTTGCCAGAGTATCAGGGCACCGAACTGGACTGGCGCAAGAAAGTTCAGCATGGTAACTACGTATGGGCACCCTCTATCCGCTATCACGACGGATGGTTCTACATCTATTGCGG
>JAIJUV010000104.1 GCA_022732315.1 Prevotella sp. | reverse complement strand
TCCCGTCTTCGTCTGTCCTCGTCACTTTTAACCAAAATGAGGAAAGTAACTGATAACCAGTAAACTTTCCTCATTCTTCTCTCAAACACTTTTTATATGCACTTTCAGATACAGAAAGTTGAGGCGGTCATTGAATGTCCCCATCACTTCTGGTGTAATAATGCTGTATTTATCCATCTTGTTTTTGTCTTTTCTTCTGAATATCTTCTACAATTTTTCTGCAAAGTTACGGATAATTCATGAGAAAAGAAAAAAACAAGATGGACTTTTGATGAAAATACCTACTTATGGTGATGGGTATTCCTGCTATCTGTAAAATATTAAAGCGATTCGAGCATGCGCTTGATTACAACTTCGGCTGAAATCTCACGGTTGGCTGCCTCTGGAATCACCAGACTGTTCTTGCTCTCGATGACATCATCGGTAACAATCAGTCCGCGGCGAACTGGCAGGCAGTGCATGAAGCATCCGTCGTTGGTCCAGCTCATGTGCTCCTCGTCGATGGTCCAGCTCATATCCTTGCTCAATATCTCACCATACTGTGCTGGGTCTTTCACGCCCGGACAGCTCCAGTTCTTGGCATAAACGAAGTCTGCACCTTCCAGTGCCTTCTTCTGGTCGTACTCCACTTTGGCGTTGCCTACAAACTTAGGGTCGAGTTCATAGCCCTCAGGGTGAGTAACCACGAAATCAACATCGGCTGCATTCATCCACTGGGCGAATGAGTTTGGCACAGCCTGAGGCAGGGCACGGCAGTGGGGAGCCCAGGTCAAAACTACCTTTGGACGAGCCACCTTTTTGTGCTCCTCGATAGTGATGAGGTCGGCGAATGCCTGGAGTGGGTGAACGGTGGCTGTCTCCATGGCGAAGACTGGGCGACCGCTGTACTTCACAAACTGGTTTACGATGGTCTCGGCATAATCGTAGTCGCGGTCTTTCAGACCGGCAAAGCTGCGTACGCCGATAAGGTCGCAAAAGCTTCCCATCACAGGGATAGCTTCCAGCAGATGTTCGCTCTTGTCGCCATCCATGATAACGCCACGCTCTGTCTCCAGTTTCCATGCACCGGCGTTCACGTCGAGCACGATCACATTCATGCCTAGGTTCATCGCAGCCTTCTGTGTACTCAGTCGGGTACGGAGACTGTTATTGAAGAATATCATCAGCAAGGTTTTGTTCTTGCCCAACTCCTGATAACCGAAACGGTTAGCTTTCACTTCCTGTGCCTCGGCGAGCGCTGCTTTCAAGTCGCCAAGGTCTTCAACATTAAAGAATGTCTTCATTGTTATTATTGTTATTTCGTTTTTTATTTGTTATTTCTGATATATATTGTTCTTGAATCTTTCTTCCCGGCTCTTGAGTTTGCAAAGTTTGCATGCAAACCTTGCAAACATGGCAGAAACTAAGACTTGGTACGGAGAGGGTACGGAGCAGGTACGGAGCGGGTCCTGTTAGGCTCTTGTCTGTCCCTGACCTGTAATCAACCACTTGTAGGTGGTAATCTCTTCTAGCGCCATCGGTCCGCGGGCTCCAAGCTTCTGTGTACTGATGCCAATTTCTGCGCCCAATCCGAACTGTGCGCCATCGGTAAAGCTGGTAGGAGCGTTTACATAAACGCAGGCTGCATCTACCAATGCCTGGAACTTCTTCTGGGTTGCTTCGTTATTGGAAACGATGCTCTCGCTGTGTCCGCTTCCGTAGGTGGCGATATGCCCGAGTGCCTCATCTTCCGAAGCCACGGTCTTGATACCCATCTGCATGCTGAGCCATTCGGTGTTCCAGATGCTCTTCATGTTTGCATCAGTTTCCTTCATCTTCGCTTCGCTTTCCTCTGCCTTATATAATAAGGTGTCAGGATAGTGCCCCTTTAATGCCTCGTAGGCCTTGGCATCAGCATGAATCTTGGTCTGCTTCTCGGCGAGCCCCTCGCAGAGGGCAGGGAGATCGCTTAATCGGCTTTCATGAATCAGTAGGCAGTCGAGTGCATTGCATACGCTCACTCTTCGGCACTTGGCATTTGTGATGATGCGCTTGCCCATCTCCAGGTCGCCATCTTTATCGAAGTAGCAGTGTACCACGCCGGCTCCGGTCTCGATAACCGGCACTTTGGCAGTATCACGAACGAAGTTGATAAGCTTCTTTCCACCTCGAGGAATGCAGAGGTCGATATAGCCCACGGCATTCAGCATTTCGCCTGTAGCCTCATGGGTAGCTGGTAGAAGCGTACATACGTTTGGATTCACGCCATACTTTATCAACACCCTGTGGATAAGTTCGACACCCGCTGAGTTAGAGGCGTTTGCATCCTTACCACCTTTCAGTACGCAAGCATTTCCACTCTTGAAACAGAGAGAAAAAACATCGTAGGTAACATTAGGACGGGCCTCGTAAATCATGCCGATGACTCCGAATGGAACGGCTACTCGCTGCAGGTGCAATCCGTTGTCGAGTGTCTTGTCTTTGAGAACTCTTCCAAGCGGTGAGGGCAGGGTACTTACGTGTCTCATATCCGAAGCAATATCCTGGAGTCGCTGCTCGGTGAGTTGCAATCGGTCGTAGAGCGGGTTAGCCTTGTCCATCTTAGCCAAGTCTTCTGCGTTTGCCTGGAGGAGCACAGGAGTCTCGGCGATGATAGCGTCAGCCACCGCCTGCAGTATTTCATTACGTTGTTCATCGCTGAGCAAGCCCAGGGTCTTGCTGGCAGCCTTCACTTTTTGGAAAGTCTCTTTCAGTTCCATTTACAATTTCCTTTCTTATTTAATGATAAGATGTTATTTCGTTGCAAAGGTAAGTATAATTATTGGAAATCGCAAACTTTATGCAAGAAAAAGTGATGATTTTACATAAAAATGTATAGTTATACGGAAATGAGATTTAAAAAGGTCAGGCAGCGCCTGACCTTTTTGTAATGGTGTTTTCTAATAATTTTGATACTGCCAGAAGAATTACTCTTTATCGTTTTCTTCAGGATGAGCCATCAGATATAGTTCTTTTTGTCGTTCGATTTCTCTTCTCAAGTCTTCCTTGTCTGGCAGGTAAAGCTTGTATTTTGCAGCGAACATCTGGTCGTTTTTTGCGAGGGTAGAGTATCGTGCCACATCCGAATCGGTCTCGGTGCAAAGGATGATGCCGATGGTAGGGTTGTCGTCTGGTCCTTTTTTCATCTTATCGTACATTTGGAGATACATGTCCATTTGTCCTACATCCTGGTAGGTGATGCGATTTACCTTCAAGTCGACCAAGATAAAAGATTTGATGAGGTAATTGTAAAATACCAAGTCGATGTAGTAGTCGTTTTCCTCGGTTCGGATATGTTGCTGACGAGCCACAAGCGCATATCCCTTTCCCATTTCCATCAAGAATTTCTCTAGGTTGTTGATGATGGCAGTCTCTAATTTTGATTCAGCGAGGGATGTGTCTTCTGGCAATCCAAGGAATTCCAAGACAACTGGTGATTTGATGTATTCGAGTTTGTCTTGCTGATAAGCCTTTGTCTTGTCTTGCATCTCGTTAACGACTGGCTGCTTCTTCTTTGACATAAGAAGACGTTCATAATATAAGGTGTTGATATTGCGGTTGAGTGTTCGATAACTCCAACCTTCGTTGAACGCTTCCTTGGCATACCATTCACGTGCCTTCTTATCTTCTACTCGTATAAGACGCTCGTAATGAGACCAAGGAAGAAGGCGTAGTTCGAATTGGTCAGGCGCTGTCTGACCTTTTTGGGGAAACAAAGAAGATTCAGCAGACAGTGTCTGCTGTTTTTGCTTTTTGAATTCCTCAGACAGTGTCTGATGAATTGTTAACTCTTTGAATTTCAGTTAGAATTTCTTGAAATTCATGATGTTTGTCTCCGAGAATCCTTTTCCGAATTCCTTGGTCAAAGCAGCCGAAGCAACCTCTATCACATGCTTTCCGTATTCTGCACGTGATGCTCCGTTCTGTTCTTCTTCCACAATACGTTGTCCAATTCTCCAGTTTCTTTCCACCAGAGAATAATTGACGGCAGCAAATGCTTTGCTGCGAGCCTTGCTGACGATGGAGCGCAAGTCGTTGACGAGCATATTGTCTTCATCGTCGTATTTCTTTTCGGGTTCTTTCATGATGCTACTGATTTTAGCTCTTATTCCTTCCATTCTTTAGTGCAACATCAAGGTCTTTGTTACCACCTCTCTATCGCAGAAATACTCAGAACTTTCATATCCTTGGTAAATGAAAAGATTTTCTAATTTCTTGTTACTTAGTTTTATACGCCATTACATCTTTTGTGTTACAGCCTTATTGTAAAGGCAAAGGTACAATTATTTCTTGAATATGCAAAAAAAAATGGCAGAAAGTTGAGGTACATACTCAACTTTCTGCCATTTATGATGCAATCTTTTGATTATTTAATCTTCTTGAATGTGATAGTGCTAGGATATGAGGCGTTGCCATCCAGATTGTATTTTAAAACCATAGTTGTCGAATTAATACTCTGTATGGTATAAACATCTAAAACGTTGATGCCATCTTCTTCGTATGTAGTTAATTTGTTGCCTGAGATAGTATAGGCTTCTCCGGAACACTCTATTTTCCATTTGTTTCCAGTCCAAATATACTCATTGAAAGTGCCACCTTGCTTGAATTCGAAAGAGATAGCATCATCAATGTCTATGTTCTGATCTACTTTAGCAGGCTTGTCATTTTTTTTATCCCAGTCATAGCCTGTTACATGTGTAGGTTGCCACATTCCAATGATGTTTGTCTGGACATCTTCTGTGGAAGGTGTGTCTTCGTCATCTGAAGAACAAGCAGTGAAAGACACCATTGCAAACAAGGCGAAAAGAATCGCCAAAAGAGAAAAATGTAACTTTTTCATAAAATTTGCCCGTTATGCCGATAGCTAAGCTTTTAATGTTATTAAATTAGTTGACTGGATAGATTGCGAAGCCATCGTTCTACATAACCTACGGATACAAACACGTGGACGAAACTTGTCCAAATTGCAGCCGTAGGAAAAGCTGATTAGAACAACAAGTAACGCCCACGATATAGCGGACGTTCACTATCTGTCGTTTCTAATGCTCTTTTTGAAATTTCCTACGTTCCAATTTGCATGACCGAATAGCAAACGCTAATTTAACCATCAAAAATATGGAAGTCCTCACAATAGTGTGATTCGATTCCAACTGCAAAGATAAGGATAATTCTTGAAATAGCAAAATAAAACCCAGAAATTTAAAGGAAAAATTTTCTTTTAGCCTTGCTTCTGTTCTTTTTAAGTTTGTCTGCACAGCCCTCTTGCTTATCTTTAAATGTCAAAAGATAGTTCTATGAAGAACGTTCCTTATTCTCTTATACATTGTTGATGATGTTGTATCACAAGAGAATTGTAGTCGTATGATTATAGGTGTTGTCACTGTGGTCAGTAGAGGCGCAGACTGCAGTCTTCGAGAAGCCATATTCTCTTACTATAGAAACTGTCTCCGCTAACCTACGAATTTGTATCCTCTAACAAATAGTGAGATAACGTGCGGAATCTATCTTTTTTAGATACATTCCGCACGTTTAAAGTATATATTTAACGTTTGTTATAATAAAAAGTAAAGAAAAGAGTACGTGGAATAACCCAAATATGAAGCGATATCTAAGAAATGTGCTTTAAACGTGCGAAATCTATCTTTTTTAAGCACATTCCGCACGTTTAAAGCACATTTTCTCTGTCGCAGAAATACTTAGGACTTTCTTCTGCCATTGCCTACATTTGCAACCGAAATCAAGCCCGAATGACCGCTGGTTTGAAGGTGTGATGTGAACCCTAGGCTCCAATACTTTTGTATATACAGCGTGTTATAAAGGTAAATGAAATGAATATCAGGGTTTTAGATATAGGTTTTTAGTATTAGAAAACTAGTTTTTCGAAACCATGCCTTCACATCACAGCCTTGCCTTCACACAAACAGGGATTTCATCTTAGTCATTGAGATTTCTATCTTAGTCACTAAGAGATTTATCTTAGTCACTGGGAGATTTATCTTAGTCACAGAGAATTCTATTTTAGCCACAGAGAGATTTTTTTAGTTTTTTTTGCGTATCTTCACGAAAGTTCAGAGTGAGTCGAAAAAAAGCAGTATCTTTGCACCGTCATTCAGAAAGAGATGCCGAATGTATATGGTTGGTTGGGGTGAAGAGTAGTTGCCTCTCTTGCTTAAAGAGTTAAAAATAATAGTTTTTTGCTTTTTCGCTTGCCTGTTTCCATTTCTTTTTGTATTTTTGCTTCTGAAGCAATATTAATATTATAAACTTGATAAAATGATACGACTTATGGACAATATAAAGGCGATATTGGCAGGCTTGTCATTGACGATGGCTGTGGGGATGCCGGCTGTGGCGAGTGATGAACTTACAATGGTAGTAGGTACCTATACCGACCAGAGTACTTCTGACGGAATGTATGTTTATCGTTTCAACCAACGAACGGGGAAATCGCAATTGGTGGGCGATGTGCAGGCTGACAACCCTTCGTTTCTCCTGATGAATCATGATGCAAATCGGGTTTATGCCGTGAGCGAATATGATGATGGGCGACAAGGGCTCGGGGCTTTCATCCTCAATAAGAAGGAGGGAACGATGACTCCGCTTGGGTATCAGAAGTGTGGAACGAAGGCTACTCGACAGGAAAACAATATGCCTGGTGCTGCACCATGCAATGTGATGCTGTATGGCGGATATGTAGTGACATCCAATTATGATGGGGGTGATATTTCCGTATTCCCAATCAAGGAAGATGGAAGTGTGGCGCCAGAATCGCAATATTTCGATATGCATCGACAGGGGAGTGGCGTGGTTTCGCATATCCATTGCTGCCAGATGACTCCTGATCATCAATATATGCTTGCCAATGATTTGGGGAACGACTGTATCTGGCGCTTCCAGGTAAATGATGGCAAGGAATTCTTATCCAATCCTGTTCTTGCCTATCAGGCACCTAAAGGAACGGGACCACGCCATCTTGTATTCAACTCAAAAGGCAATGTGGTTTATCTGATAGGCGAACTGGATGGCACGGTAACCGTATTGGGATATAACAAGGGTACATTGCAGGAGTTGCAGCGCATACAGGCTTCAAAGACCCGTACGCTTGGAAGTGCTGATATTCATCTGTCTCCTGACGGTCGCTTTCTCTATGCATCCCATCGGTTAACCGATGAGGGCATCTCGGTATTTGCCGTAGATAAGAAATCGGGTCTGCTCACAAAGATAGGCTTCCAACCTACAGCTGCCCATCCTCGCAATTTCGCCATCACGCCTAACGGACAGTTCATGCTTGTGGCGTGCCGTGACAGCCATGTGATTCAGGTTTTCAAAATCGACAGGAAAACAGGAATGATGGTTGATACGAAGCAGGATATAAAGGTTGGAAAGCCTGTGTGCGTGCAGTTTGCAAATTAGTGTCTGATGACACATCCTCTTCCCTTGTTTTTCTCTGGTATTCCTTAAAAGTTTAGACTTTTATGGAATCAATTCCTTAAAAGTTATGCTTTTTATGGAATCAATTCCAAAAAAGTGTTGCTTTATTTGGATTTTCCAACGAAAGTATGTACTTTTGCATCATCTTAACAATGGAATAAAAATATGATTAATAGATATTTAGAGTCAATTATAGCCAGTAGGATGGGACAAGGCAAGGCGATAGTCTTATTTGGAGCACGTCAAGTAGGCAAGACTACTATGCTGAAAAACTTGCTGGCAAGGCGTGACGACGTGCTATGGCTTAATGGCGATGAGCAGGATGTGCGCAACTTGTTTGAGAACGTTTCATCTACAATGCTAAAGACGATAATAGGCAAGAAGTCTGTGGTGGTGATAGATGAAGCTCAACGTATTCCTGATATCGGAATCGGCATTAAGTTGATTACTGACAACATCCCTGATGTACAGGTATTGGCTACGGGTAGCTCTTCCTTTGATTTATCCAATAAAATCAATGAGCCACTGACAGGAAGAAAAATGGAATATTGGATGTATCCTTTATCGTTTGGTGAACTTGTGGAGCATCATGGTTTGTTAGAAGAGAAACGCTTGTTGGCTCATCGCTTGATATACGGCAGTTATCCTGACGTCATCAACAATGTAGGCGACGAAAGGATGATTTTGACGGAGTTGGCGAATAGCTATCTGTATAAAGACATATTGATGTTTGATAAAATCAAGAAAAGCGATAAGTTGGTGAAATTGCTTCAAGCTTTAGCATTTCAGATGGGTTCAGAAGTTTCGTACAATGAGTTGGCACAGACATGCGGACTTGACCCAAAGACGGTGGCAGGGCAGACGCATTAAATTGCGCTGCCCTCCAAAAGTTTTGACAGGTACTCTTCATCCCAGCCTGCCTTCAATCTTTTCAGGTTGAGACTTCCCTT
>JAIJUV010000489.1 GCA_022732315.1 Prevotella sp. | reverse complement strand
CCATCGTCATGCTGGACATAGACGACCTCGATTCCCTGTTCGCGGGCAGTCCGGATTAGTTTCCTGATGTTGCTGACAAACTTTTCAAACGCATACAGGCGTTCATCCACGATACCTTTCTGTGTATCCACAACCAGTAAAACCATGTGTAAGCCCTCCTGTTTTTCTTTGATTTCATGCTACCATAGACCGCCGTTTTCTACAAGCAGATTCGAAAAATTTACTTCTTCCAAAGCCTGTCTGATGGGTTTGTTATGGCTCCCCATCGCCGCAGCAGTCCACAGGCGGTTTTGAAAGATAAATCTCCTTCATTTTCATTTTCTGCTTAACGGCAGCAATAAAAAAGACCCCCGCAGCGTATGATTTGACGCCGCGGGGTTTCTCAATTGTTCGGTTTGTATTGCAGCACCTTCTGGGAGAACGTCCGATCGAAGAACTGGATGAAGGGCCCAAGGCAGAACGCACAGATCAAGGTGCCAAGGCCCACAAGGCCACCCAGCAGCCAGCACAGCAGGGCGCTGAGCGCATCGGTGAAGATGCGGCACCCGAAGTACGGGCAGGGTGTGTAGTCCCGCAGACCGAGGGAAAGGTAATCGTAGGGCGCGATGCCGAGGTCGGCGGTCTGGTAGAGCGAAGCGCCCAGCGCCGTGACCAGCACCGCCGCGATGACCCACGCCAACTGCACCGCCAGCGACGGCGCGTCGCCGAAGTGGGCGTGAATGGGGTCATAGAACGCCGTGACGATGTACCCGATGCAGATGCCGTTGACGAAGGTGCCAAGGCCGATGTACTTGCGCCCGAACCAGAATTCCAGCAGGAAAAACAGGATGTTCGTGCACAGGTTCTGGGTGCCCAGCGAGATGCCGAGCAGCTCCGCCAGCCGCATGTTCAGGGCGCTGATGGAGTCGTTGCCGAGGTGGGACTGCTTGAAAAGCGCAATGCCAAGGGCGATGATGACGATGCCCGCCACCATGCCCACCACCCGCCGGGCAGTCGGTTTGCGCAATGCGGTGCCGTTCATAGGGGATTCTCCTTTAGCGTTTCTTTTCCCCTATTATACGCCTGCTTTGGGCGGGAGACAAACTATTTATGGAAAGATACAACGATATACGGGGATTGCCTTACCCCTTTAATCTCGCCTCAATCCGTTCTTTCTCCAGCCCCTCCCCGATCACGATGAGCACTTCCTGCCCCTTGGGGATAGCGTTTGCCGTCAGGCCGTCGGCGGTGGCGTTCAGCTCCACCCAGCCGTTCTCGTCCTGTACGAAGCCTTTCGCCCGCAGCACATGGCCGCACGCGGGGTCGGTGAAGAGGGCCGGGATATTCTGTTCGAGCTGCTGGCACGAGAGGCCCAGCTCCAAAAAGTAGGCCGAACCAAAGGCCCTATGCGGTTGGCGTTACCCGCTTCTAATTATAGCAAAAGGAGGTTCTTTTTCTACCGTTTCAACGCTACGGCTCTATTCTTCCACAAGCATAGCTTGTG
>JAIJUV010000488.1 GCA_022732315.1 Prevotella sp. | reverse complement strand
AGAACCGCCATAATTTCTGTCGCACCACGCAACGTCAACAATAACCTTTTCCATCATGTACTACTTTAGATTTTCCAAATCTCCCCACAAGATATCATCGCTTAACCCGCTCCGTACCAACTCCGTACCCTCTCCGTACCAACTCTTAGTTTCTGCAAAGTTTGCAAGGTTTGCAGCAAGCTTTGCAAAGAATTGACATTAATCGTGTCTAGAGACAATGTTTCGACTACCATACTTCTATTCCAATAGGTTCTTTACCTGTACGTTCAAGACAGCTATTCCTTACCAAGGTTTCTAGCTTTTCAACCATTTTACGTTTGGTTTCCTTAGAAGCATTCCAACGGCGCAACGCTTCTTCTCTTGTTAACTTTGTTGTATTCATTCTTTATTCCTCCTTTTTTAGTTCAAATTACAATTGCAAAAATACCTCCCGTCAAAATTTATAACCAAAATTCATATACCTACAAGTTTGGAATCTAGCGATAAAAACAAGAGGATTGAGAGGCTGGGATTCCTTGTTTTCTGCTCTATATTAAGAACAAGACCTATAGTTGTACGACTATAAAGTTACAGTTGTACGACTATACATGCTATGGTTGTACAACTGTAGAGTTATGGTTGTACAACTATAGGGGTTATAGTCGTACAACTATAGATTTTCCTCAACGGCATCATCTTGTCAAGAAATCACAAACATCTGATTATCAACGAGTTTCTATTCTTCTTCATATTTGTGATATTCTCAAAGAAACAATAAGCATCTGAAAATACGAGAATCTCAGGCAAGTTAATGTAAAAAAGTTTCATTCTTAACAACGCCACATCACTACATCTTCGGGATATTCTTACTGATTACTACTTCATTTTCCACCCATCAATGGTTCCCGTCTTCGACGAGAAGTTGCAGCCTATCTGATAAATCTTTCTGCCATCTGCTGCATATTCCCTGGCATAGCCCATATCCTCTATCTGCTTCAGGGCTTCTTCAGCCGAACCATCACGCTTGAATTCGAAGATGTAGATATAGTTCGGAGTCTCTACCACACAATCTACCCTACCTTCGCTTTGCTGCTTTTCGATGAAGACCGTGAAACAACTTATCATTCTCAATACGAGATAGAAGGTGTATTGGAAGTAACGCTCCTTCTCTCGCTCATCGTCCTTACGACGCTGGTTATAAGGAATGCTGGCAAAGAAGGAAGTCATCAGATTCTCCAACTGATGGCAATCGCCCTTCGACATCACATCTACTACCTGAATGATCCAGGCATCCGTTGACTTCGATGGCTTCAGATAACTGGAAGCTACCAACGTCAGGAAACCGCTCCTCACTTCATCATTCGGGAAATCCAGAAGATAGGAATCGGTATCCATATTCCAATCTTTGATGGTAAGATAACCGCTCTGATAAATCATAGGCAACGGTGCTTCCACATCTGCCTTGTAGTCGATAAAACTACTCGTAGGATAAAACCTGTTCACCATCTC
>JAIJUV010000487.1 GCA_022732315.1 Prevotella sp. | reverse complement strand
GCCGATGGAGAGGGCATAGGGACGGGGATGCTTATCGGCATAAAGTCCTGTGAAAGGTTGCAGGATGGAAGATGTCATCTGGAAGACCAGCGTGATGATACCAATCTGTGCAAACGAGAAGTCGAACTTATCCTTCACAATCGGATAGATGGAAGGGATAATCGACTGAATCATATCGTTCAGGAAATGGGAAATGCTACAGATGATGAGCATGGAATACACCGTACCCTCTACCATCGTAGGATTTCCCTTGATTTTACAGCCTATTGACTTGATGTTCATTTCTCTTATTCTTTGTTTTTTTATTTTTCTTATTTGAAGATCAATATTTTATGTTGTACTAAACGGTCTGACGAATCTCATATTTAACCTCCATGCCAAGTAGTGCATTATATTGTTCTTTTCCTGCAAAGGTAATAAATATTTCTAGATTACGCAAGAAAAGGTGCAATATAATGTTCTTTTTTTAAAAAATTATAAGTTCCTGGGATTTTTCTTGGTTATTTGCCATTGAATATTGTTTTTTTTCTTAACTTTGCACAACTATTGATTATTGATGTTCAAAAAATAAAAGATAGATTATTATGCAGATATTATTGGCAAATGCAAAAATCATGTTTGATAAGGCAGACAGGAAGCCTATCTCCGTGCCACTCTTCCAATCAGTTGCCAATGTCTTGGCCGAAGAAATGGCAAGGATGAATGTAGAGGAATTGGCTAGGCAATTGGATTGCAGCAGCAAGATTGCAACTGAAAACTGGAAACGCTATCATAATTTTATGGCAGCAGAAAAGATGCCTGCCATCCTGGCTTACAATGGTCAGGCTTATAAACATCTGCGTGCCAGCTCTTTAAGTGACGACTCATTAGAGTATGCCCAGAAGCATCTCTGGATTACCTGTTTTCTCTATGGTTTACTTCGACCAATGGATGGTATCGTACCTTATCGTATGGAGCATTGCGTATCGCTTGAAGCCACAAATGACAAGCCTGTCAATCAGTTCTGGAAAGACAAACTGACGGATGTTCTCATCGATAGTGTGAAAGCTGATGATGGCATTCTCATCCATCTCTCAACAGAGGAATATGAACATCTGTTTGATTGGAAGAGAGTATGTAAGGAGATAAAGGTCATTCAGCCACTCTTTTATGTCCGCCAGAAAGACGGCAGATTGAAGATGCAGGCTGTATGGGCTAAATCTTGCCGTGGAGCCATGGTGAGATATATCCTGAATAATCAGCTTCTTACTCCAGAGGAACTGGCAGGCTTCAGTTACGAAGGTTTTGAATATGCACCGGAATTAGGAGAAGCTGCTTTTCCTCATTTCGTTCGTTGAATAGAACAAAATAGTACAAATAATTTCGACATCTTTAAGTTATAGCGGTATAATCTGATGAAGAATACGAACATGACGATTCAGCAGATAGCCTGCGAGTTAAGCTTCCCTAATGCCTCATCCTTCGGCACCTTCTTCAAGAAGCATACCG
>JAIJUV010000486.1 GCA_022732315.1 Prevotella sp. | reverse complement strand
ATTTTTAAACTTATACATTATATAATATATATGGAAAGAACATGGCGCTGGTTTGGCAAGAAGGATAAGATTACACTTGCACAGTTGAAGCAAATAGGTGTTGAGGGCATCGTTACCGCATTGCACGATGTTCCTCTGGGCGAGGTTTGGACACGCGAGAAGATTCATGAACTCAAGGAGTACATCGAGTCTTATGGTATGAAATGGAGCGTGGTAGAGTCTTTGCCAGTGGTTGAAACCTTGAAGTATGGCGGCCCCGACCGTGACCATCAGATTGAGGTCTATAAGCAGAGTCTCCGCAACCTGGGCGAGGAAGGCATCAAGTGCATCTGTTACAACTTCATGCCGGTTTTGGACTGGGCTCGTACCGATTTGGCACACGAGAATCCTAACGGAGCCAACAACCTCTATATGAACTGGGGCGAGTTTGCCTACTTCGATATCTATATCCTCCAGCGTGAAGGTGCCCGTGAGGATTGGGCTGAGTTCTCTAAGGAGCACAAGTGGGGCAGAGACCTGGTGGCTGAGGCTGATGAAATCAAGAAGACTTCTACACCAGAGCAGGATCACGCCTTGGTAGAGAACATCATCATCAAGACCCAGGGCTTCGTATCCGGTAACTTCAGCGAGGGCGATTCTGCTCCTGTACAGAAGTTCCGCGACCTGTTGAAACTTTACGATGGCATCGACAAGAAGAAGTTGCAGGAGAACATGAAGTATTGGCTGGAGGCCATCATGCCTATCTGCGATGAATACGATATCAACATGTGTGTTCACCCGGATGATCCTCCTTATCCAGTATTCGGACTGCCAAGAATCATCGGTCGTGCCGAGGATATCCAGTGGATGCTGGATGCTGTGCCAAACAAGCACAACGGTTTGACATTCTGTGCAGGTTCATTCTCTGCCGGGGAGCACAATGACTGTGTAGCCATGGCTAAGCAGTTTGCTGACCGCACTCATTTCGTTCACCTTCGTTCTTGCTACATCTTCCCTAACGGCAACTTCACGGAGGCTTCCCACCTGGGTGGTCGTGGCCATCTGATAGATCTTTGCCGCATCTTCGAGAAGGCAGAGCAGGAAGGCAAGTGCAATTCGGGTCGCAGACTGCCTATGCGAGTAGATCATGGCATGACCTTCACCGATGAGCCAGGCGGCGTATTCGATGAGAGCAATCATGGCCACAATGCCGGTTACACCCTCTTGGGCCGCATGTTTGCCATGGGTCAGATTCAGGGCGTGATTGCTACCGTGGATGATGAGCTGGGCATAGAGTACAAGCAGCTGGGATTTTATGATTAGTTGATAGTTTATAGTTTATAGGCTATTAAGTGATTTGAAATTCAGGTTAGATAAAATACGAAAAAGGAGGGTGTGTCATTATTCATCGGATTACGCAGAATAAACGGAACCTTAACCGCCTTCCTCGGATTACTCACGGATTTTAAACGGAAACTCGACCTGGCGGTCGTGGCGATACCCCCTAAAGCTGGAATGC
>JAIJUV010000485.1 GCA_022732315.1 Prevotella sp. | reverse complement strand
TTCGGTTTGAACCTCTCTGCATCTTATACCTATTCAAAGGCTAGATCTTATAGTGATGGTGTGGGCGATCAGGTTAACTCAGCATACTATAACAACCGTTACTCTGTAAATGGTAACAACGAGATGGAGTTGGGTTATGGTACATACGTGGCTCCTAACCGTTTGCTTATCTCTGCTTCCTACAAGAAGGATTATGCAAAGCATTTCGGTTCTGAGGTAGGTTTGATTTATGAAGGCATGAACATCGGTTATGCTGATGGTTACAGCTGCACACGCTATTCTTATAACTTGGGTACAAATGTTGTTAATGATTATGGTTCTAATGCCCTGATGTATGTGCCAGAGTCTCGTGAGGCTCTCAATGCCTGGAATTTCATGGATGTTACTAATTCCAAGACAGGTAAGGTTACATATACTGCAGATGCACAGCGTGATGATTTCTGGAATTATATCAACCAGGATTCTTACTTGAAGAACCGCAAGGGACAATATGCTGAGCGTGGTGGTGCAGTTATGCCTTGGCATCATCAGTTGGACTTCAAGTTCAACCAGAACTTCTATCTCAATGTGGGTGGTCAGAAGAATACGCTTCAGTTTGGTGTAGATATCAAGAATTTGGCCAACTTGCTCAATAGTAGCTGGGGACTCTACAAGAGTGTTAAGAATACTTCTGCCTTGAAGTGGTCTGCTGAGAATAAGGATAAGGAGACAGGTGTTGTAACTCCTGCTCATTTCAATTTCCAAAAGGATGGTAAGAATGTATTGAGCAAGACTTACACTAACTTGACAAGCTTCAACTCTACCTATTCTATCCAGTTCTCTATCCGTTACATTTTCAATTAATGGGTGAGTTCTGGGAATCAGAATCTGTGTAGACTATCGTACTATACATTAGTATAATATCATTCCGATGCACTTCTCTTTCTCGAGGGAAGTGCATCTTTTTTTTCGTTTATTTGCATCTTTTTGGTATATTCTATCATTTTTCTCTGTTTTTTGCTTGTTGTTTCAAAAATAATGTTTATATTTGCAACATATTTGTTTATAAGAGTGAATGCACACGGTACGAGGTGCGCGGTTCTCTCTTTATTTATTCACAAAAGAATTTAAACAACATGCAGAAAAGATTGCAACTACTTCTGGCTTTGCTCGCCTTCGTGGTGACTTCGGCAATGGCTCAGATTACTACCTCTGGAATCAGTGGTAAGATTTCTTCCAATGGCGAAACCGTTATTGGGGCTACAGTTACTGCTACACACCAGCCATCTGGTACAGTGTATCGTGCTGTAACAAATGTAGATGGTCGCTATACCATTCAGGGTATGCGTCCAGGTGGTCCTTACAAGGTAAGTATCTCTTATATCGGATACAAGGACAAGGTTTTCAACAATGTCAGTTTGAACTTGGGTGAAAGCCAAAATCTCTCTTGCTCTCTTCAGGAAGATGCCAAGCAGCTTCAGGAAGTGGTGGTTTCCGGCAAGGCGGGTCTCGCTGCTTC
>JAIJUV010000484.1 GCA_022732315.1 Prevotella sp. | reverse complement strand
CATTTCGCCCTGCGCCCTGAAGGGGCAAAAGCTTTATAAAGCACTCAAGTTTCGCAAATAACCTCCGGTCCCCGAAGGGGGCCAACTTTCAATAACCGCTGGTGGAAAGACCGAAGGGAATGGAACCTGCGGATAGCTGCAATACTCTCTCCAATCGTCCCCAAAGGGGGCGAACAGAAGCAGAAAAACTTGCAGCCTTGCTTCTTTTATGGAGTAACGAAAAATAGACTAGTTTTTTATAACGTGTTGTAATTTTCCCCCGCCTTTGGAGAAATTTAATATACCCCATCATATTTTTTCGAAACTTTCTCCCGATTTTCTTGCTTGTTTCAAAATATTGTTGTACCTTTGGGGGAATAAATGATAGAAAGTAGATCTTAAAAACAATGTAACTCTATATATTTCAACGAATTGAACATGGAATTGATTAAGGTTATAAACAACATATCAGAACGGGTGATAGATGATTTGAAGTCCAAATTATCTAAAGGGTCTCGTGTATCAATAGCTGCAGCCTCTTTTTCCATCTATGCTTTCGAAGCATTGAAGGAAGAACTGGAGAACGTTGATGAGTTGCGTTTGTTCTGGAATATGAGGGGCAGTATAAGCTGCTGCTCAGCTATAAGGAATGGCTGGATGCCTCGGCAGAAACCTTCAGGATAGTGAAGTCTTTCGCTTCGGAATGGGAAAAAGAAATGAATGTTTTTAAAAAAGGAGAATATGATGGCTGATTTAAAGAATAATAGTGAAGTTCTAAACGATATTCGCAAAATAATAGAACAGGGAAGACATCAAGCCTATGCTGCTGCGGGACAAGCAGCTATAGCCACTTATTGGGGTATTGGCAGGCGAATAGTAGAAGAGGAACAGCATGGTGATGAACGTGCTAAATATGGTACACATTTGATTACAGAACTTGCAGAAAAGTTGATACCTATATTTGGAAACAACTATAGCAAACGTAACCTTCAGCATTATCGCAAATTCTACATTTTATTTCCTGATTATTCAAAAGTGTACGAGTTCGTACACAATTTGAATTGGACACATATTAGGCGACTGTTGTCTGTGGTAAATCCGGAAGCACGAATGTGGTATCTAAGAAATGCTTCTGAAGAGATGTGGAGTACTACAACTCTCGATCGTAATATCTCGTCTCAATACTTCGAGCGTCGTCTGGCTGCACAACGCGCAAATCCAGATATGAAAATGACCGAAGCTGTTGCTCCTTATAATGATAGTGATCCTTTGGAATACTGTATGTTCGTATGTACGATGACCTTGTTAAGGGGGAAGACGATAATCCTACAATAGGTATTTTGCTTTGTACTGAAACCGATAAAACTATAGCAAAGTATTCTGTATTGCATGAAAGTGAGCAGCTATTTGCTGCTAAATATATGGCTTTTATGCCTACAGAAGAGGAGTTGCAATGCGAAATAGAAAAGCAAAAGCGTTTCTTTTTGTCACAACATGGAAATAATGAAGAATAATTTATAAAATATAGA
>JAIJUV010000483.1 GCA_022732315.1 Prevotella sp. | reverse complement strand
ATAGAGGGATGCTGAGGGATGTCTTGAGTGCCTGGGGATATTTTGAAAACAGAAATCCTTAATGACCTTAATGACCGTGACCTTAATGACCGGAAAACGGCCCTAAACATTTATTTGTTTTTCTGCTGAAACTCCTTCCTTGTCTTAGCCATTGCTTCCGTAGCCATGTCATGGTTTTCTGTCAGCAATGGGCTTTTGTGGTATTGCACAATCTTGACCCCGACTGAGTTGTGCCTTTTCTTTTCCTCGATGCATTGAATGATCAAGTCTGGATTTGCCGACTTTGATGTTGGAGTCTTGTCAAAGTTCTGAATATAGGCAGCGTTGGTCAGGAAGAGAATGTCGGAACCTTCCTGTATTTCCTGCATTACCTTCACCATGAGGGTTAGCATCATTCGGAACTCTGTGGTGTGTAGGTCGCTGATTACATCACGGCAGATGATGTTGCCGTTATGCTCAATCACAACGGCAGCACCACCAGCTCGCTCTTTATGGCCATAATCACATGAGCCACCTATCCAAACGTAATATGTAGAAGTGTCTTGTGTCATAATTATTTTATCTTCAATGTCCGCAGATATTCCTTCTGCTCGGGCGTGATTCTGTAGCTCTCGATAGCCTTCTGGATGGTCTTGTTGTGCGTCCAGGGAGCAAGGCGGTTTTGCTCGATGTAGGGAATCGTTGCGTCCCATTGTTTGGCAAGAACGGTGGCGAAGAACCAGGCTACCATCATCTTTATGTAATACTCTTCGCTCCTTACTGATGCAGGAATTTCAAGATATTCTGCCTTGGAATCTTTGTCTAAGTAATGAGACATAAGTGTCTCTATTCCAAAGCGGCAAGTGTAAACGTGTGACGATTTGCTCCAAGCCTTGATCTTCGCCAATAGCTCCTTCTTGTGTTTGGCAAACACCTTCGGATACATGATGTCGCAAACTGCCCAGTTGTCCACGAATGGCAGGAAACTGTCTGTCAGCTGAATGCATTCTTCGTAGTCCTTCACCTCGGAAATGAGGAGTCCGTGAAGCATGTTCTCATCGTAGTATTCGTGAGGAAGTTGATGAAGAAAATCTTTGCATTCTGTCTCCTTTGTAAATTCTTTTGCGAACTTGCGAAGCACGGGCACACGAATGCCTATGAAATTCTCGACAGGTACTCTCGGTGTCAGCTTGGCCTGAAAAGCAGCATACTGCTTATCCTGCATGGCGAACAGTCTTTCTTGAAGTGAAGTCATTTTTATCCTATTAATTTAATGATCTGTTTATCCGAAGCATCAGGCAGGATTTCTTTCAGATGTTTGAAAATCCTCTGATAAGATTCCTGGGGAGTGCGGTTGCATTGGCAAACCTCCCTGCCATAGAGGTCTTCGGGAGTATTGAGCAGCGACCAACCCCAGCCATATTCGTGATTGTGCTTGTCACGAGGATAGATGAAATCCTCGGTCACGATGTAAGTTGCCATTTCCAGTCGGGTGAGATAACCGTCAAACTTGCTTCTCATTCCCTTGCC
>JAIJUV010000103.1 GCA_022732315.1 Prevotella sp. | reverse complement strand
CAGGGCGCCTTGTTGATTGCTATTATACCCAGGGCGATGCCCTGGGCTAGGAGCTTTTGGGCCTTCAGCCCGTACTTGAACCACTTGCGAAACTTCAATCAATTACAAGATGGTAATCCAGATGCTCTCCTCTCGCTCTCTCGCTGCCGTGATGGCATTGATGATGCGGCGGAGCCATGCCTGCGAATTCACCACCATGCCCCTCGCCTTGTTCTCACCCACCAGCAGGCAACCCTGGGTGTCATCGGGATAATTGCCGGAATGAATGCGGATGCCCTGGAAACCAGGAACACCCTGCACCAGCGGCAACCACTTTCTGAACCTCAGCGACCAACTGATTACCACCGGATACGTACCCTCGGGAATAGCCGTGTGGCCCGGAACCTTGCGAGCCTTCTCGCCCGATATTCTGCTGAAGCGGACATTCTCCTCCTCGGGCTTCAGGGTGATGCCCAGAAGATTGCGCCACGTAGGCTCCAAGGTATCGCAAAAATAATGCGCCTTGTCTAATTTCTTCATATCAAAGGTGTGTTCAAAGATACGCTTGTCGCCTATCTTCTGCCCCGAACGCCAACTGCGCTCCACCTCATCATCCGTCAATAAATAAAGATGACCGATGGTATAACCCATCTGTTTCGCTATGCGCTTAACTACTATTTCCATACTCAAAAAAATTTAAGAATTCAACATATCATTTCTAAAACAACATCAGGAATTCAACATATCCACCACTTTGCCATCCTTGCGATTGCGAAGCTTTTCAAAACTGAACAACTGAATACTGATTACATCCCCCTTGGCACCCTGGGGCGGAATCTTCTTCACATAGTTCCGGTTAACCCAGTTGCGCAACATCGATACCGTGCCCGAGCGGTTCATCCCCAACTGCGAGCGCAGGAACTCAGCCTGCTGAAAACTGAAGACATCGGGCAACTGCTGCAGCAGGCTCGCCGGACCACGCTTGCTCGTCTTCTCGTCAGAACCATTCGCACGCTTGATGGCATCGCCAAAGAACTTCATCTTGCAGTAGAGGTCGTATTGCTCGCTCCAGCGGATAAACTCCTCTATCTCAGGCTCCCATCTGTATCCGTTAGCCACATAGAGCACGCAAGCCTTCAGGTAGCCAATCACATTGGCACGGAAGCTCAGGTTCTCATAAGTGCGATCCTGACTCAAGCGGGAAAACTCTGCATGCTCCTCCTTCAGCTTCAGCGCCAACTGAAAAGCTTCTTCGCATTCCACCAGTCCCGAAGCCTGACAGAGGTTCTCGATGTAAGGTTTTAATCCCTCACGATAAGCCTCATCATAGGTGCCGTAAACAGGCATTTCCTCGCCTATTTCACGCTCTGGGATGGTGCAGAAATTAATTCGGCTGATAGGGCCGTCGGTGAGCACCTTGGAGAAATATCGCTGTCCCTTCTGGATGGTAGAAGATGCATTCCAATTGAACCGGATGGTAACACGATCGGTAACACTCTGCGAACCTACGCGAGTCTGGCCATATTTATTACTTGGGTCAAAAGCGAGACACATAATGCGAAACTGCTGACCACCGTTACCTTTCAGCGCATCAAAGAGGTCTATCTCGTTCAGCGAAGTGTAAAGGAAATGCCCCTGCGCCTCAGCAGTACGCATCACGAAAGCCGGATTGGTCATGTCGGCATCAATCTCCTGGATGATGAGGTTATCCGGTCGCTTGCGCTTATCCTTGTTGGCGCCCTTTCGCACCACCTCGTCCTTCCACTCCTTCTCACGCTTCAGGTTCTCGGCATCTCTCTTTCGGATATCCTCCATGATATACTCGATAGGTTTCTGTACGCAACTTTTACCTGCACCTGTAGAGGCAAGCAACACCGTGGCAAGGGTGGCTTCGTGCTCTACATTATCAATATATCGGAATCGGGTGTTCCAGAGATGCGTGGCAAGTGGCGGGAAGATGGCATGTGCCACGGCAGGCTTATATACATCCGGCGTGTTGGAGATAAGATGCTCCACCAGCTTAGGAAGCTTGGTGGGCATGGCTGGCGGGTCTGGATAGTGTACTTCATCACCTTGAACATTTTGAAAACTTTGAACATTGAGATTTGAACTTTCAACTTTTAACTGTAAACTATTAACTTGATTAACAGCAGCCTGCTTCTCAGCCGTGGCATTGATGCGCATCACATCACGTGAGAACGGCTTCGAACTGTCACCATATTTCGCATAGAAATCGTGAATCAGCTGATGGCAGTCACGCTCTTCGTAGTAGCTCGGCATCTTCTTCGCCACCACCTTCATCAGTTCGTCTTCACTCATCACACGTGATGCTCCGGCGCTCATGATGGCGAGCAGGGAGGAGTGGCGTGAACCGATGGTATCAATCTCCATCCCCTTCAGTCCTGCCGCCTCCTTGAAGAGTTCGAAGGCTATGAGATTCTTCTCACTTGCTTCTTGGGTTGCCACTCCGCCAGCATCTTGAGAAGCTCCAGCAGAGCCGAGATGAGAATCATTAACACGATGGCTATTACCAGGTTGGGCAGGCTGAACAGCAGTGCCAGCATAAACAGCGTTATCGCCGTTAGTGCCCGAAAATCGATTGTCTTCACTTTGAACATTGAACTTTAAGCTTTGAACATTATGATTACTATTAACATTTTCACTTCCCGCAGAATGAATCTGTGGCATCTGTGAAATCTGTGGGAAATTTTGTTTGCCCCTGCCGTCAATCGTCAGCCCCCTCTTCAAGAAAGCCTCTCTTCTCAACGAAATCTCCTCTGCGGGCAGCACCACATACCACTCCTTAGAGCGATAAATTTCGGAATCCTTATCCGTGATGAAGATGATTCTCTCGGGCGTGATGCAGCTCTTGTCGTAGGGAATCCCCGATGCCTCGCAATAGGCACGCTGTGCCTCCTCGATGGTCATCCCCACCGGCATGCGGATGTCGATGTGCAGCTTCTTTCTGGCCGAATACTCCAGATGCAGCAGCTTGCCCTTCCAGATGGTGTCGCTGCAGTTCAGCTCGCGAGCCTTCTCCAGTGCCTGCTCCACATACTCCTTGTCATCCACGTCCACCGTGGTCTGGAAAAGGAAGCTCTCGGGGTCGGCATCGCCCTGCGAGCGGTGGTTGTTTCTGAAGCGGGCGTAGTGGATGGCTCTGAAGGGCAACTGCCTCTTCAGTTCCTCCCTTGCCTTGGCCGCCGCCTTCCCGTTGGCAGCATCCACGCCCGCCATCGGCTTCTCGCCGCGAATCTGCTTCACCAATCCCTTCAGCCACGGCTGGGCTATCAGCTGGTCGTACACCGCCAGGGGCTGCAGGGAATTAATCCTCCCCATGTTTCCCTTGCGTGCAGGGTTCAGAGCCATTACCTGTTTCTGTTCACTCATGCAAAAAACTCCTTATATTAAATGATTGAGGCTGCGACTATTCGCCAAATTCCATATACCCATATACAGAAAAGCCTCGCAACCAGACTTTTATCATCTGATTGCGAGGCAAAGATACGGCGATAAACAATACTATCCAAGCAAAGAACCGCCGGGTTCCTTCACGGGTTCCCGAGTTCCTTTCAAGGTTCCAAAGTTCCTTTTAGAGTTCAGTTTTCAGAACTCAATCATTCCTTTCATTGCTCTATATTCAGAACTCAATTGCTCCTTTCACAGTTCAATCTTCAGGATTCCGAGCAGAGTAACCACCACGTTCTGCATTTCGCTAAACGGTCTCTCGGTCTCGTTTCCCATCAGCAGTCCGAAACTCCATTGTTTAAAGGGTTTAAAATAGCAGAAAGAGTTACTTATCTTCTTGATATCATTCTTGCACAACTTCTTCTCATATCCCAGAGGTCGCGCCTTGTTCATCATGTTGCAGAAGCCCTCGTAGTCGGTATTCCCCACCAATCCGATATCAGCTGCGACTCTGAAAATACCTATCCACTGCTTCTGGTATCGCATGATAGGCTTCCCATATTCATCTTTTTTCTCCATAAGTTTATCCACGGCTTGAGCGAAGATTTCCATGGTTATCGTGCCTGGAGGATTCCCTGCATCATTCATCTCATCAATGGGCGCTGCTTGATGCATATCACCAGGAGCAACTTCCTGCAAACCACCAGGAGCTGCTTCCTGCAAACCGCCAAGAGCAGTCTCCTGCAAGCCACCAGGAGCAGTCTCTTGCATACCACCGATGACAGCATACAGCTTATCTTCAGGTTTAGCAACTCTGTCTGTACCAGACTTTTTCTCGCTCTTCACCTCATCGGTTCCGATATACACGTTAGTGCAATTACTGATTTCATAAGTGCTCACATCATTACATTTTTTAATTACTACTTTCATCTGATTTTGATTATTTTGATTGTTATTATTTTGATCGTAACTTTGATTTCTGATTTGATTTAATACAATTTCATCAACTTTTTTCATTTCCTCATCAAAAAAGTGATTGAAGACGCCCCTGTTTATCTCCTCCAAGAAGAACTTGATAGGCAACAGGTCGAGGGTACTATTACTATAATTAGCAAGTATGCAAATACACATACCAGCCAACAGATGGAAGAGTATTCCATAATGACGGGGAATAGCTACGAGGTGATGCTTCATGGTCATTAGCTTTATGGGTTAGACATTAAAGATATCCGCACAAAAGCATCAATTCCTCTTTATTGGAGCGAAACCATAGGATCTGTGTTTCATGGTTACAAAAGTAAGGAAAAAAAATGAAACCGCCATAACTTTTAGCGAAAATCTTTCAGATTTCTATATTTTATCCGTCAAAATGCATTAATCCGGTATTTTCATACAGAAATCAATAACAAAGAGATAGTTTTTCGAAAAAAAAGGTTCTTTTTCTTTTTTATTCAAGTTTCGCAAGTAACCTCCGGTCCCTTTCGGGGTCGGAAGGATGTTACTTGCGAAAGTTCAGTGAGTCAATATTGGTATATAGAACTGGACACCCTATCTACTTATTGAATTTACGAGGAATCTGAGCAATCGCTATTTCACAAAAAACTTTTTAGTAATCACCTGATTATTAGTTTGCACTTTAATTACAACAAACTGATTACTACAATTCAAAGGGACTAGTGCATTACTCGTTGAAAAAAAGTCTATAATCTGCCCCTGTAAATTAAAGATAGTAACACGCTTCATTTCACTATGTCCATCTTCAAAATGCAAACAATTACCCTTTAAAATAATATTTACAGACGAATTATCGCATTTTAGGTCTTTTATTCCCGTCGAACAATCGTAAGGCAATCCATCAAGTATAGGATAACCATTCTCGTCTTGCTTCCATGGCAACAGTTCATATTTCACATCTTCTATCATTACATAATCAGGTCTTTTATTTAATATTTCTATAAATTCTAATGTCCTAGATTCTTTATCATTTACATATCCATCCATACCACTCTTTGTTCCACTATAATAGTTATCAAA
This sequence comes from Prevotella sp., assembly GCA_022732315.1. The sequence goes on along the minus strand of JAIJUV010000103.1, from coordinate 3,148 downwards.
AAAATAATAGCTTCTCTCATATCCTCTATCCAAATTAATACTAAAATAATTTTGACCAAACGACTTTTCTTTAACAAAAGGATTTCTTCCATGTATTGCTCCATAAATAATATGCGAAGAACTGTTAGTAGACCTGGCAGAAGGTACAAAATACTGAAAAGAGCATTTTACATCACCTCGATTATAACAGTAGCGCGGATAGCCCCCAATACCGATAGCTTTGGCATATATTTCAAACATATGAGAATGTTTTTTTGAATCAACAATTGACTTGGAAATAACAGTCCCCACATTACATGAATTAAATATATTTACTCCACCTATACCGTAAGCAGAAGAACCAACATATAAGCTATCTTTAGCAGATACACATTTTGCGAATGCGCTTATTTTACCTTCATTGTAACAATTCAAGACATACCCCCTACCAGAAGAGATTATGCCATCTGCGCCTGCACCTGCAATTGGAATAACATCAGTAGGAAAGTTTTCTCCAGTAGTATCATCTGCATAAATATCACCTTTATTAACACATCTATTTATAATTCCGGCATCAAGTTGCGTGACAATACCACTTCCGGAAAAACAATTTATTTTTCCGAAATTCACACAATCGGTAATCTTTGATAAGGTTTGAGGATGATACTGAGAGGCAGTATTTCTAAGGATACCACTTGCGTCACGCGAGTGTATATCACCTTTATTTGTACAATTTAATATCTCTGACTCATCACAAAAATAGGCAATTCCTGTCCCCCATTTTGAATATATGGATCCATAATTGACACAATCGACAATAGTAGATCGCATATGAATATTATTGGCTATGCCTGACACTGTACCAAGAGATAAATTAGAAGTGGACAAATCAGAATAGTTTGCACATTTTTTATAACAGCAGTATTTACTGTATTTACAATTCCGTTAATCAAAGCTGATTCTTCTTGGGTCATAACAAACGTTGCATAATTCTGACAATTTTCAACTATTGCATGATCAGCAATAGTATTAACTATACCCGATATACAGTAACCTTTCAGAGTACCATAATTAACGCAATCTTTAATAGTTCCCATAATACCCCCATCAATTATGCCACTGGAATGGAAAGCCTCTACCGTTGCATAATTTTTACAATTACTAATTACAAAATCTTTACTAGCAAACGCACAAAATGGAGCAGCTGATGTAGCTAATGAATTTGCCTCAATTTTGCTAGTTTTTCCAATTGTCAAATTCTTAATAGTTCCACCATCAAGAACACTTAAAAAAGCCACTGCAGATTGTTGATTTCCCAAAGGTTTTATATGAAGACCATCAACCACATGTCCATTACCATTTAAAACTCCAAGAAGGCAAGACATAGGTGACCAAACATGTGCAGACATATCTAAATTCTTTTTTAAAATTATTTCTTGGTCTTTAAAAAAAATGAATTCAGAATTTGCCAAATATGCCATTCCTGCCAAATCTTCAGGAGTAGAAATATACAATTTACTCTTCTTCTTATCATACCATGAAATATCATAGTTTCCTTCATCAAGCCAATTTCCATTCTGTGAATGAGCTTGACTACCAAACAAAATCCAAACGGAAAGAACAAGAAATGTTCTAATATAAAAAATGTTCATAAGCATAAAAATATAAAAGTTAATAATAAATTTAAATCAACTGCAAATATAACAAATTAATTAGAGAAATTTATGTAAATTACATTATTTAACCATGCTTTTTGTGAAAGTAACTACTCTTTTACACATTCTTTTCTTCATAATTAAATGTTTTATACTTTGTCCATGCATTCAAGCATTAAGGTTAAGATTCCATTATCGCACTTTTTATACTCATTTTTTGGCTTAGGAGAGATTGTCCGTGGATAGACAACCTCCCCTGAGCCCCATTTTCATACAGGAATAACTTCTATCGAGATCGCATCCCTAATTATTGAATTTTAGGTGATCTATAAGATGATGTCTTATACCAGTTGGCTTCGTGCTTATAACGGGCTACCGCTATAGATGGGCTAATACCATTGGCTTCGGCTTCTTGTGCAATAGTTTTGATTATTTTGTAAGGATCAAGACTGTTACACCCCACTTTCAAGATACTTTTCCAAACAGCATCAGGTATCAGAGTTTGGCGAGCAAACACATTAGCTTCTTTTTCACGAGGATCAGTAGAATATCTCCACCATCAACCACAATCAGCAGCACGTTCTTCTTCAATTTTACGTTCCTCTATTGCCTTGCAATCATACACATAGCCATTATGAAGATTCATCCAAGACTTGAAGGATATGCCAAGATACCTCTCAAATTTCATGGCTAAATCCTCATTAAGATTGCGCTTGCCTTTAATAAACTCATTTAAATGAGTAGGTTGAACACCTATCAATTGGGCGAATTCTTTCTGCTTGATTCCACGTTCCTGCAACTCTTCACGCAAGATTTCTCCTGGGTGAATCGCCCTGGCAGGAACCAATCTGTTACTTTTTGTTGCCATAATGAGTACTATCAATTTCTATTAAATGTATTTTCATTGGTGAAATGCTATAACTTTATGGCAAAGATACAAAATAATTCCCGATTTTGGTAACTTTTACACATTCTTTTCTTCACAATTAAATGTTTTTATACTTTGTCTATGCATTCAAGCATTAGTATATACAAGCATTAGGGTTCAATTCCCATTTCGTACTATTTTTATACTCATTTTCCCCTAATTTCCATATTGATTTTACCTTCCATCATCCCATGTTCCGTATTCAGTTATTCAGTTATTCAGTTTTTTTTTGGAATAGTGCATAGATACCCTTCAGAAAACTCGGTGGTAGAAAAATATATAAAATGTAAATTATATTATAATATTATATATATTAGTTAATAAACTTTATTTTTCTATAGCAAAGGGTAATAGGGCGAAAAAAAACTGAATAACTGAATAACTGAATACGAATGCCCAAAACTATGAGTTGCGGGGCGGAAAACTATGAGTTGCGGAGTGCTAAACTACGAGTTAGCTTTTTTAACATAAAGCTCTAAAGCAGCCAAAGGAGAATAAGAGAGGTTGGAACGTAAACAGTTGGGAATGAGCAGATTTGCACAAAGTTGCCAAATCGGCATAAAGCAAGCGAGTGAGGAATATTGAA
>JAIJUV010000482.1 GCA_022732315.1 Prevotella sp. | reverse complement strand
CGGATGGTAGAGATACCCATCTTAGCCATAATCTTGAACAAGCCCTTCTTCACAGCCTTGATATAGTTCTGCTCGGCTGTATGATAATCCTCCTGAATCTTTCCCTTCTTTACGAGGTCGTCGAGGATAGCGTATGTCAAGTATGGACAGAGGGCTGATGCACCGTAACCCAACAAGAGGGCTGCGTGCATTACCTCACGAATCTCACCGCTCTCAACGATGAGGGCTGTCTGTACACGCTTGCCGGCATCAATCAGATAATGATGTACGGCGCTCACGGCGAGCAATGATGGGATGGCGGCATGGGTCTCATCCACGCCACGGTCGCTCAAGATGATGTAGTTGTAGCCATCATCCACGCTCTTGGCAGCCTCCTTGCAGAGTTCATCCAGAGCCTCATGCAGTCCCTCTTCGCCCTTGGCGGTTTCGAAGAGCATGTGGAGCTTCACGGTATTGAAGCCCTTGTAGCGGATATTCTGAAGGATATCCAACTGGGTATTGGTCAAGATAGGATGTGGCAAGCGGACCATCTTGCAGTTGCTTTCGTCTGGGTTCAGGATGCCGGAACCTACTCTACCGATATACTCGGTAAGACTCATCACGAGGTTCTCACGGATGGAGTCAATGGCAGGGTTGGTAACCTGTGCAAACTGCTGACGGAAGTAGTTGAAGAAAATCTGTGGCTGGTCGGAAAGCACAGCAAGTGGAGTATCATTACCCATAGATGCAGTAGGTTCCTGACCCTTGGTAGCCATTGGGATGATAGTACCGTCGATATCTTCCTCGCCAAAACCGAATTCCAATTCCTTGCGAGTGAGGTTATCCACACCATTTTCCACCTTACGACCACTGCGAAGTTTCTCCAGTTCAATACGATTGGTGTTCAACCACTGGCGATATGGATGCTGGGCAGCCAGACGCTCCTTGATTTCACCATCGTAATAGATCTTACCTTCCTGTGTATCGATGAGGAGAATCTTACCAGGCTGCAAGCGACCCTTCTCGGCAATCTCAGTAGGATCGAAATCCATGACACCTACCTCAGAAGCCACAACCATCATATCATTCTTGGTGATGGTATAGCGTGCTGGGCGCAAACCATTTCTATCGAGCATACCACCGGCGTAGCGGCCATCGCTGAAGAGCAAGGCAGCAGGACCATCCCATGGTTCCATCAGGATAGAGTGATACTCATAGAAAGCCTTCAGATCCTCGGAGATAGGGTTCTTGTCGTTGAAGCTCTCTGGCACCATCACAGCCATAGCGTGAGGCAATGACAGACCGCTCATCACGAAGAACTCGAAAACATTATCGAGGCTTGCAGAGTCACTCATGTTAGGCTGAACGATAGGAGAAATCTCACGGATATCGCCCAGAGCCTCACTGCTCAACACACTTTCACGAGCCTTCATCCAGGCACGGTTGCCACGGATGGTGTTGATCTCACCATTATGGGCAAGGAGACGGAAAGGCTGCGCCAGACTCCATGTAGGGAAGGTGTTGGTAGAGAAGCGGGAGTGAACCAATGCCA
>JAIJUV010000481.1 GCA_022732315.1 Prevotella sp. | reverse complement strand
CACCCAGAGTACTTCGACCCACGTCAGTACTGCGGTAAGGCTCGTGAGTACATGGTTGACCTCTATAGCCACAAGATCAAGGATGTTCTTCATTCTGACAACAAGTTGGCTAACCTCGACTAATCTTCGAGATTTTACAACAAAAGATATGAGCGGGAATCCGAAAGGGTTCCCGCTTTTTTTTACTAAAAAGTTTGGAGCGTATTACTTTTTTCTCTATATTTGCAGTCGAACAAATGTAAGAAGTATATTTTATATTCTTGTATATCATTTGTATATTGTAAAATATGAATAGAGTAAAAGTGATTATTTAATGTAATTGAATGAAATGTAATTGAATAATAGTAAATGGTAAATAGTAAATGATAATAAGTTGAGCGTCGCTTAGACGACTAGTCTAGTTTTATTTTATTGATTATTGTTGATTACGCTGATGAGCATTTCCGGCGTACAGTCTTTCAAAACCACTATGTTGCCTTTATCTAATAAGTAAATTGTAGGCATCGCCTTGATGCTGTATGTAGTACTTATTTTATCATCTGCAATGATTCTGAGCATTCTGTATTCAGCAGGAATGGTCTGTTTTTTCAGCCACGCCGTAACCTTGTGGCAATTCTCGCATTCCGGATCATGGAAGTAGAGTATCACCTTTTCATTTTGATAATCACTCAGTTGATGCATTTTCCCATCTTCCAGCTTGAAGGAGATGTTGGTAGCCATCGTGCCTGGCAGGTTTTTCCGGGCTGCTTTCCATTTGAAGTTGATGCGTTCCTTTTCTGTTTCATCGAAGTAGGGCGACTTCTTCATTTCTGCCAGGAAGAAGCTATACACCCTGTCGTTTCTCATCGGCGACTGTGAATCGTCGAAATAATGTTCTATCAGGCTTTCGAATTTCTCCTTGGCAGGCTTCTGAGCGTAAGCCTTGGCAGTGAAGGCGCTGATGCCTTTCTGGGCAATCTCGTCGTTGAAACGGGCGAGGATATCGATGAAGTTAACGAATCCCTGTTCTGTAATCTCCTCGTTTTTCAGTTGGGTAGTATCAGCAAACTGATAGTTGTCCCAGTAGTGCTCGCTGAGGTAGGTAGCGCGCTGTTCTACGCTGCGCAGCGTATCAGGCAGAGCTGGGTAGGGGAATGCATTCTGCGCCTGAGTATTCAGGCTGCAGAACATGAGCATGCATACGATAAGATAAGAGATATGTTTTGCTTTCATCATTTTATCATTTCATCATTTCATCATTCCATTATTTGTAGAATCTGTTATTCTTTTCCGGTAATTATATCTCCTCGCAAGCCACCATTTCCGCTCCGCGGTAGATAACCACCAGCTTGTGGAGTTTTGTGGTCTTTACCGCCTCTCTGACCATGTCACTATCCGCATAGCGGGAGATTTGAGCTGAAGCCTCCTCGAAGAGTTTTTTCACTTGCTCATCTGTGGTTTGGCTCTTGCAATATTTCAACTCGATGATATATGAATCCACCATGTCCTTGTAGATGTCACAGAGCGGAGAGAGGAAGATGTCGGCATAGCCG
>JAIJUV010000102.1 GCA_022732315.1 Prevotella sp. | reverse complement strand
TACGTGGATAAATACTAATAGCGCTACATGGGTATATACTAATTGAAATATAGGTTTAATCATACAATGAATAATATGAAGAAGATATTTTTAGGATTGGCAGCTGCACTGATGTTGACTGCCTGCAATGAGAACAGACAGCCGGAGACAACAGCAACTGTTGACTCTGCAAGTGTGGTAACCGATTTGATGATGAGTCGCAGAAGCATCCGTGCTTACAAGGATTCCGCTATCAGCCGCGATACCCTGAACGAGATTCTGAAATGCGGCATCCATGCGCCAAACGGGCAGAACCTGCAATCGTACGAAATCAGAGTGATAGATTCTCCTGCACTCATCGATTCAATAACCCAGGCCGTGGTAAAGGATAATCCGAAGATAGCAGAGCGCAAGGGCTTCAAGAACATCTTCGTGAATGCTCCATGCGTGGTTTGCATCGCCTACGATACTACTTATGATATGGCACAGATTGATTGCGGTTTGCTTGGCGAGAACATCATTCTTGCAGCATGGGCAAGGGGCATCGGCTCCTGCTGCCTGGGCAGTTCTGCCCGTTGGATACTGGATTCGCCGTCAGCCAAGCCTTACCTCGACCGCATGGCATTCTCCAAGAATTACAAGCTGCTCTACTGCATCGCCTTAGGTTATCCTGATGAATCGCCAGAGGCAAAGCCAAGACGCCAGGATATGATCAAGTTCATGGATTAAAACAAATGAAGGTTGATGTCCTGTTTCAGGACATCAACGTTTGAAGATAGATATGCATCTTTTTGAAGTATGTAGGCAAAATATGAAATCTCTTCTTCAAGTTCTTCTTTTGTTTTGGGAAAAATGAGATAAATATCTTTCCGAGAGTTATTATTGAAAATGATAACCCAATATTTCTTCTTTTTTAATAGAGTTTCAAAAAAAACTTCGTATCTTTGCAGTGGCTTTATGCAAGATAAGCAGTTGTAATATCATCAAGCGTAAAATTATGGCAAGAAAAAGATATCCTATAGGAATACAAACCTTCGATAAGATTCGCACGGAAGACCGGCTCTATATCGACAAGACAGAATATGTTTACCGCATGACACATTCTGACAGCAACTATATATTTCTAGGACGACCACGCCGTTTCGGAAAGTCTTTGCTTGTATCTACTTTACAGAGTTATTTCGAAGGAAAGAAAGAACTCTTTAAGGGACTTGCCATTGAAAAGCTGGAGCAGGATTGGACAGAATATCCTGTGCTCCATTTCAGTATGGCTATGGGCAAACACATGGAGAAGGAGCAACTGGAAAGATACCTGCTCTATATCATCGGCTTGAATGAAAAGAAGTTTGGTATAGAAAATGATGCTGTTGATCCGAATGTGAGATTGGCAAACCTGATTATGAATGTGTACAGACGAATGGGAAAGAAGGTGGTCGTGCTCATCGATGAATACGATGCTCCTCTTCTTGATGTAGCACACGAGGATGACAATCTCAAGGATCTTCGCAATATCATGCGTAATTTCTATAGTCCATTGAAGGATTGCGACCCATATCTCCGCTTTGTCTTCCTCACCGGTATCACCAAGTTTTCGCAACTCAGCATCTTCAGCGAACTGAATAATATCACCAATATTTCGATGAACAGGGAATATGCGGGAATATGTGGAATCACCAAGGAGGAGCTGCTCACCCAGATGTCGGACGACATTGATGAATTGGCAAAATTGCTAGGCTCTACAAGAGAAGCTGCCATCGAAGAACTGAAAATGAACTACGATGGTTATCATTTCTCTGCCCAATCGTCAGATATATTCAATCCGTTCAGTCTGCTCAACTGCTTTTCCAATCAGAATTTCGGTTCATACTGGTTCGCTTCTGGCACTCCAACCTACCTGATTAACATGATGCGGAAGTTTCATGTCTTGCCGGCAACTCTTGGAAAGATGTATGCCAAATCATCAGCCTTTGATGCCCCGACAGAGAACATGACGGCCATAACCCCTTTGCTATACCAAAGTGGCTATCTTACCATCAAAGATTATGACAAGACCAGCAAGCTCTATACTCTTGATTTGCCGAACAAGGAAATCAAAGTTGGATTGTTCGAGAGTCTTCTTCCTAACTATCTGGAAGGAATGTTTGCCCAGAATGGAGATGTCACCATCGCTCAGATGTCTGTGCTTATCCGTCAGGATGATATGGACGGAGCATTACAGTTGCTCCAGACCTTTCTGGGAACTGTGCCATATTGCAACGTCACCAACCACGAAGGTCATTACCAACAGATGCTGTTTATCATCTTCTCGCTCTTGACTGGCTATGTGGTAGATGTAGAAGTGCACACTCCAAATGGACGGGTAGATATCGTGATGCTGACCACCAGCCGCCTCTATATCATAGAGCTGAAGCTGAACAGGGATGCCCAGACGGCTTTGCGGCAAATCAACCTCAAGGACTATGCCCAGCGCTTTGCGCTTTGCGGGAAACCTATAGTAAAAGTAGGTATCAACTTTGATTCTACCCAGGGAAATATAGAGGATTGGATAATTGAAGAGGAATGATAGGGGTAGTTAGCCTCTTGTACAAAGAGGCTAGCTAACTATAGTCTTGTTACTGAATATAATCAATGTCTATATAGATATTCCTGGCTCGGGGAGAATATCCGTGGCTGTATAACCTCTCCTGAGCCGAAATGCTGCTTGTTTGTGGATTTTGAGAATCTTTATCAGAAACAGTGCTCCTTGTGAGACGAGATGATGCCACAGTCCGTGAGGGATTGCTCACAAAAGATGTCTTGGAGCCTTTTAGTATGGTAGGTTGTCTATGTTTACTTTTGTTTCAATTTCTTTATTTTGTACAGAATACTCACCCTCTAATACTTCTATGTTAGGGAGATGCTTTGCAATTTTGAGTATCCGTTTTGAAAAAGCAGAAAAAGGATTTTGCAACTTTATATATAAAGTATCCATAGCTCTCGTTATAGCCATAAAAATCCATAAAGCAGCATATTGTGCTTTATATTTGTTTCTACTTTCTTCATCTTTAAACAATCCCATAGCTTCCGAAGCGTATTCTTCTGCGAAATTGCTAACGTATTTATCCTCATAGAATTTATCCAAGTCAATACACATAGCATTCCAAGCTTCCAAACCACGACAAGATTCATACAATAGGCATCTTGTATTGTTGAACCCTACCTTATTTAGTAATCCTTGTTTTTCTTTGACAGTACAATCAATAATTGTCAGGTAGTCTGGAAACTGTGTACATAAAGATCGTACCGTACTAGGTTGCTTAAATAGAATTGTATTATTTTTATCAATAAAGACATCCTTGCTATCCGTATTTGGATAGTAGTTTATAAAATCACCTCCAGGCAAAAGGAACATCATATTTTCATAGTTGCTACACCCATAGTCTTTGCCTCGTAGATATAGCTTTTCTATTATATCAGCAGGTATTTCTCCTTTAGGAACCTCACGGACATCAATTATAACATGACCTTGGTTCTTTATAGAATCCGAAGCTTTTAATGACGTGCTAAGATTAAATTCTTTTGCAAATTCGTTTATGAAACTAACTATATTTGCTTTTTGCCTATGCACATAAGTCAAAGGTATTTTTTTGAAATCAAGTTGCTTACCAAATTGTACTGTCCAATTTGTTTCATGGGAAGTTCTTATCAATTGATCTTTTCCACCTGTAGCTACCACAAAATTATCAGAGCCATGCATTTCTAAGAGCAAAGCTTTTTCGTATGGGGTACAATCTTGTGCCTCATCTACCAGTATCAAGTCCGACCAATTTACTTTTCTTAAAATCTTCTTTATTTGCTCTTGAAATACTGTTCCTGCAGTTTCTTTTCCTTTGGCAATTTTTGCTTCCACAATATCTTGAATTGCGCGAGATTCTTCTTCAAAGAAATAGCCGATGTCATCGTCACTTATAAGATTGTTCTCTTCAATGAACTTAGTTCTTGCGAAGTTCAAAAAAGTATCGTATATTTTTTCGTATTTATTTTTAAACTCTTGTGTATTTCGTATTTCATACTCTGAATATACAGTGCGCATTCCATATTTCTCAATAAATTCATCTTTATTGTGAAACATAAAGTATAGTTCTTCCAAAATCTGATTATACCCATTGAGAAATTCATTATTTGCATAGAATTTATCAAACAGTTCTCTCTTGTCGGCTTCGTAGGCCTTGGCATTTTCTTCCAAATTATCAAACTCAACCGTTTTGCTGAGTCTGTTGAGATAACGGCAAAATTCCTCGCATTCTTTTTGGTCTTCAATGCGAATTTGTCCATTCTTAACAAAATGGTTGAAGATGAACATGGCATCAATATTTTTATCCGTATTAATGGACTTATGGAAATATTCCATTAATACGACCATAATGCTTACTCTCAAATGACATTTTGAGAAAAGTCGATGAATTTGTGCTGCATCCATATGAAGAACACGGACGGGCGAATGTCTGTATATGTCTTGAAAAAACTTGTGTAAAGTAGAAATTGATGCATTGCAAGGCGTGAAATCTCCCATGCCTTTGATGGTTTGCTTAATGTCCATCACAAGCATATTATTATAGGTAAGAAATCTACAACGATGGTTTCTTCTAGCTTCATCCTTTTGAACTTTATTGTACATTAGTTTCATTAAAACTAAGGATTTACCTGTTCCTGCTTTTCCTGTGACAATACATAATTTATTTCCTGCTGTGTTTATCGCAGTATTGACCCCGATACTAGTTTTTGCTTTGGAAATTTCTTCTATTTTCTTTTTGGTCAAAATCCCTTGATTCGTCTTATCATTGCTAATATTTATAAGATCGCAGATAAAGTTTTCCCAAGTGGTCACTTTTGATTTTGTAACGAGGCAATTTGTATCTTTCATATCATTGCCCCATGTTTCTTTTATAGCTTGACATACAATATTGTAAACCGATACAGAAATATTGAATATCAAGTTCCCGATGCTCCCTTTTTTACTACAAGAGGAAGATTTTATGGCATGAAAAATTGCTATATCAAAGTGTTTTACGTCTTTAAAAAAACTCGTTTCACTCTGATTCTCTCCATTTTTAACACTGTTATTATAGACGAAGTCTCTCAATGCCTTCTTTTCTTCGGCAATAGCTTTTCTGTAATCCCAGAATCCGTTGGAATTATAAATGTATTCTTCATCAAAATCCAAGATGGAGTTGTCTTCATAACTGCGTACTGCTATGGCTAAGTTGTGAAGATAAGTATGGGTATCTTGTGTCCTAAAAAAGTTGCCCTTTTCATTAGGGATATCAATGAAGATGACATATTTGTAATTGCCAACAATGTTTATTGGTGACTTAAAGTTAAAAATAACATGTACATTTACTTTATTGGTATATCGAAAAACATAGTCAAATGCCTTTTTTACAGCATTTACAGTTTCCCGATCTTCATTTGTTGTATTTAAATCAATAAATGTAACCATAGATGAATGTCTTTATAATGTGTACTTAGAATATAGAATTCTATTTTTATCAGATAGATGTGATTCATTCAATGCTGCTCCCCGCAAAAAGAGAGCAGCATTGAATTATAAAATTACAACCCAACGTCGCCGCCGTCTCCTTCAGAAGAAGATGAGCCTCCGCCGGTCGTTGAGCCTCCGCCGGTTGATGACGAGTCTGATCCGCCACCTGGCTTGTTGCTGTCGTCTGTTGAGCCGCCCGAAGTAGAAGGGGAGGTAGACTTCTGGTTGAGCACCTCACGCTTGTAGTGAGTGATTTCCGTATTTACGTAGTCGATGAATGAGGTGTAGTCCTTCTCGCCAAAGACCAGGGCGAGGGCATTCACCATCTTCACCAATGCGCGATATGCATCGTCGCTGGCTGTGCGGGCGGTCTTCAATGCTCCTACGGTTATGCCCATCTTCTCGTTGGTGCGCTGCAGGGTGAGAGTTCTTACTCGCTCGTTGGCTTCCTTCAGGTTGGTTACGAATGCCGTCAAGCCTAGCGTGGTGACTTGTGCCGAGAACTTGCCTTTGAGGTCTGTGATGAAGTTGACCAGAAGACCTGTCTCCTTGTCGAGTTGTCCGGCGGTGTTGATCTTGTAGTCCTTGATGTGCTGTGATAGGACCTTTGCAGCCTGAGCCATGTCGGTAACCGGCATGGCGAGGAAGCCTTCAACGGCTTTCTTGTAGCCAGCGTATAGAGCATCACGGTCGTTGTCAGCCTTGGCTATATCATCAGTCAAGAGACTTTTCTGTGAAATTTTCAAGGCTTCGTCTTCTGCTGTAACTGCAGCCTTGAAATTACTGACTAGTTCCGAAGCCTTTTCCTTGACGGCAGCGTCTGCTTCGGCACGTGCAAGAATGTTACTTACAAACGTGAAATGCGCACCGTTATTCATGCGCTGGATGTTGATGTCTGAAATCTCTTTTATGATGTTAAAGATTTTAATTTGACAATTCGTTATGTGCGTTGTCGGATTCCTCCGATTGCAATGGCTAAAATATAAAAATTATCGAGAAAACCGCCACCTTATTACGAAAATTTTATCATATTGTGAGAAAAAGATAGTTTTTTCCTATAAAAAAAGATTTTGATGCTAGTTTTTGGGATGTTTTGAAACAAAAAGTTGCTATAAACTGGAATCAGCAGGCATCTTTACATTTTGCGGGCATGGAATCAGGAATCAAAACATCCAACGGCAATTGAAAGTAGCCTTTGACTGCAATCAAAGGTCCCAACGACACATGAATGTAGGTATTGATTGCAGTCAATGGCTTCAATGAGGTTAAAAGTATCTGTTGATTACGATCAGCAGCCTCAACGACTCTAAAAGTGGCTGTTGATTGCAATCAAGACTTTCTGTTAACATCAAAAATAGAAATGTTTTCTAATCAATGCCCTCCATAACCCAACAAAAAAAGCATGGCGCAAATCACTGCGCCATGCTCCAATAAAAGAAAACCTTATAGTCAAAATAGAAATTAGCTATTCTAATTCTTATTCCGGTACTAAACTTTTTCTAGTACTTTGCATTCTGAGGATCAAAGTTGGTCCAACCGCTCATCCAGTTGTTGCTGCCATCGAAGGCTCCGATGTAGCTTACGGTGTCGAAACCTGTCCAGCCGGCGAAACTTGCGGCACCAAGCAATGGGCTTCCTGCGATAGGAGTATAGCCATCTGCACCAACCAATGAGGTCCATGAATCAAAATACTTGTTGCTTGTCTCAGAGAAGAAGAAGGTGTTGCTGTATGACTTCTGATTCTTGTCGAGATCCTTCTTGTTGGCTGCATCATAGAGGTAATCCTCATACTTCTTGTTGGCATCAGTACCAACGGCATCCATACCAGCGAAATATACATTCTGGAGCTTGAATTTGCCTTCCTTGGCATCCTTTACGGTATTTCCCTTCTCACCATCGATAATCAAACCGATAGGCCAGCCTAAGGCTACTGAGTTGATGCAGTTGAGGTTGGAAGAACGGCGAATCTGCATGGCTGCCTGGAACTTGCCGAGAGCAGAACCGTTGTTTGGATTGCATGCACCTGCTGTGATATAATCTGTGGTATTCTGGAACTGGCTATCCAAAACCTTAGGACCTACGAAGGTGATATTGGAGAAAGTGGCTGTGGTACGAGGATCTCCTGTTGCACCATCAGCGCAGTTATCGCTCTCGAAACCATTGCTCTGAGAGGTATCGGCTATCTTGCTGTCACGCAGAGAAAGACCGTACTGCACCTTTCCTGAGAAACCGTTATCGGTATCGAAATCATCATCCCAACCCTTGTAGGCTACGAGATACTTGCAGTTCACAGTACCACCAAACCACTCGAAGGAATCATCATTGGAATAAGATACCTGTACGTGGTCAATCTGTGTGCCTGAACCTACAGAACCGAAGGTCAGACCGTTGATTTCCTTATCTTTCTGGAATGGATAACCCGCAAACTCGATGCGTACATAGCTCAATGCTCCTGAGTTGTCGGCATCATCGCTGCCACCATGGTGAGTACGAGGACCACCTTCTATCTGCATATCAGTCTGGTTGTTCTTAGCTTTACCGCAAAGGATGATGCCACCCCAGTCGCCAGGCTTTCTGCTGCCGGCAGCCTCTTCAGAAGTGAAGACGATAGGCTCTGTGGCAGTACCTTTGGCGATGAGTTTACCGCCACGCTCTGCGATGAGTGCAGCCTTGGTCTGCTTGTCGCCCTTGATGATAGTTCCCGGTTCGATGGTAAGCTCAGCGCCATCTGCGATATATACCCATCCCTTGAGGAGATAAGTGCCTTTCTTCAAAGTCTGCTTGCCAGTGAAAACGAACTCCTGGTCGCCGTTTCCGATCTGTGTTCCGTTGGCGTTCTCCTTGTCGTCTGTACCGAAGAGAATCTGGTCGCAAGCCTTCAAGCCGCCATTGGTTGTCCAGTGGTAAACTACGTTGGATGGATTGCCACCACCATTGTTGTCATCATCACTGCTGCAACTGCTCAACATGGCAGATGCTGCGAGGATGCCCATGCATCCATAGAAATACATCTTGTTCATCATTGTTTCTTGTATTTATTAAACAAACATCTAATTCATTTATTTATTAGTAAATCTCATTCATTATTTATGAGTCGGATAACCGAAAATCTCATTTTTGATTGATTAAAGACTACTTTTTTAGAATTTATATATCGCCTGCAAACCGATGTTTCTGCCCGGCTTGTAGCATCTTG
>JAIJUV010000480.1 GCA_022732315.1 Prevotella sp. | reverse complement strand
GAGGTAAAGGAAGAGTTTGGAACTCTATCCTTTAACAATGTGTTACTTTATAGAGAGGACACAAAAATGTACCAAGTTATTTTTTAATCATTACTAAATATTGCAACTTATCAACCAGAGGCAAATAATTTTGTAAAAGATGCAAATATGCTTGAAACGCTTTACAAAGGTTTCTACATGTGTACATTTTTCGTTATTACTGGGTTTTGTTCAAACTTTAACAAACGATTTTCTGAATTTACCAAAAGTAATTTGAAGACCATCGTTCTACCAGCATTTACAATGTTTTACATTACCCAAACAATTAACCTTTTATACGATGGAAATACGAAGTTGGTTGACTACATGCATTTTAACTTTCATTCGTTTTTTATCGAACAAGGACTTAGTGCTTGGTTTTTAGCATCTCTATTTGTAGCTAGAAACATCTATTGGTTCGTAAACAAACTAATAATAAAATCTAAATATAGATTTTTATTATTTGCTATTCTTTATGCGTTGGGATATTATCTAAGCCATCATACACATAACTATTGGAGTTACCAACAAGCACTAATGTTTGTCATTTTTTTAGAGTATGGTCAATACCTCAAAAGGCAATCGGTGAAACAATTTTCAAGCCGAAACTTTATAGTTTGCCTTTGCGTATACATAGCACTGTATTTATACACAATGTATATCACTAAAGGCGAGATTGTAGGCATTCATAGAATGATACAAATTTCTAAAGAGACACTACTTTCTAATTTACTAATGGCAATTAGTGGTTCTTACATGATTCTTTTCCTGTCACAAAAAATTGGAAAGAATTACTGGTTACAGTATTTAGGCAAGAATAGTTTGATTGTATATCTCTTGAATTGGCATGTTATTGTAATATCTTGGGATGTGTTTCATCCTTTGCTTGGAAATTGGGCATTCAACAACATTGTATGTTACGCCGCAGTATTTTTGCTGACCATTTCCTTTTGCGCAATATTTATAAAACTGTTGAACATAAAATATGTCAGATGCGTTATTGGAAAGTAGTTATCCTAAAAAATATCAAGCTTACTTTTATACAAGAATCTTATGCCTTGTACAAAACAAGACCATAAATAAAGATTTATTATAGCATAAGAAAAATATGAGTCGTTCATTAACATTAGATATTGTCAAAGGAATTGGCATAATTTTAGTAGTGGAGGATCATTGCATAAAGGCTTATACCATACCTGGTATATTTATATATGCTTTTCACATGCCTCTTTTCTTCCTGCCTGGTATATTTATATATGCTTTTCACATGCCTCTTTTCTTCCTGATTAGTGGCATATGCTTTAATGGAGAGAAATATCATGAGTTTAAGCCATTCTTTTATGTATTTTAGCAAATAGAAGATGTAAATGTATAATAGGTAAACGTTAGACAATACTTACTACGGCAATAATATAATCTTTTTTGTAAGCACTCAAATTAGGGCTTAAATTAGAAAGAAGTAACTTCGCTGCTGAATTTAAAACATCAAATTATGTACAGCAGTGAAGATTTAGAAAGATTT
>JAIJUV010000011.1 GCA_022732315.1 Prevotella sp. | reverse complement strand
ATTGAGCGGCAAAAGTACATCTTTTTTCTGAAATCGGATAAAAAGAGAGATTAAAAAAGTATAACGAATAGGGAATAATGTGATAGCGAAGAGAGAAAAGCATGGAATTTTGTGATAAAGTTGTATCTTTTTCTTGAAAACAGAGAAAAGAATAAGAAGAAAAACTATGGAATTCGACAAATCACCGAACTTAAAATATCAAGCCGTAACTGTTAATTCTGCGAAAGAAAATTGCGGAAATCCGCAAAAATCTTTCCTGTTATGATTGTAAATATATAGAGGGCACAAAACGAAGCGTATATTTAAGAGAGAGCCCGAAAATGGTGGAAGAACCTAGAATAGAGAGAGTTAGATAGATGACGGGAAAATGAGGGCGCAAAACGAAACGTTTACATTGGTTGAATTTTGGTTGAATTATCTGAGAGGTTGGTTTACATAGAACGAGGGGAAAGTTTACATCGGATGGCATCTGCTTTACATCAGAGGGGCTGAGAGGCTCCAGAGGCGTGCAGGAGGGCTTATCTACAAGGGGATGGATAGATGGAGAGGGTGAAGGATTAGAGCGGCTTAACGGCCGCTTTTTTATTGCCTTGTTACTAAGAAAAATGAGGGTTTTAGGAATAATTAAGATGCGATTTTATTCCATATAATAATTATTTGGTATATTTGCAGCCGATAATGAGGGCGATGCGCTTTGCGGTGCGTGGCTCCTGATGTAGGACTTTAAACAATAGAAATATGGCAAAAGTAGTACACGTTCACCTGATGGTGGGCAAGCATGAAGGACTAAAAGACTTCTATTTCAGCTCCATCACGGCGATATACACCGTATTGACGGCTGAAGAGGTTGGTGCAACCAGGAGCTATCTGCTGCATGCAGGGCTTGGCGGAAATGGTACGGTAATGACGAAACGCGCTGTAATTAAGCAATCTACGCTTATTTCGGGTGGTCGGATGAGTAATATATCGCCCGAGGAGAAATAAGGGATTAGAACGCCATTTTTAGGGTGTTTTGGGCGTGTTGGAACGACATTATAAGCCTGTATGCTTTTAGGGGGTGATTTATGGGTATTTGGGGAGCTTTCGGGCTCCCTTTTTTGTGCCCAAAATGGTCGATTTTGGGTAGTGGGGTTACAAGTGGGGTTACAAACTGGGGTTACATTTTTAGAAAAGTGGGGTTACAAAAGTGGGGTAAAATGCATAACGATAGCTTGGGTAGGAAAACTACCACTTTTGCCACTTTATGTGCAGGAAACATACCCTTTTTCGACTTCGGTTTTTGGCGCTTACACCTTATTATATATAGTATATAGGGGCTTTTTAGCCTATTTTAGCACCTTCCAGGGGGGGGAACACCCTAGGGGCACTTATGGAATGATGGGAGTGAAGAATAGTATTCTATTAAATCGTCAAATATCTCTTTAGAGTTTGGAATATTCAAGAATGTATCTTTCTCCTTCATTTCAAGAAGATGATTAACGACATACTCATTCCTTTTGCATTTAGCGGATTGCTTTTTATAGCTTTCTAACACTTCATCCCAATATAACTTAAAATGTTTTGCGGCATTAACTAGAGGTTTATACTTATTATATGAAAAAAGCCTCCAATCGTATATCTTTTCAATTTCATTCTTAGATAGTCTATGTGCGCACTTGTGCGTTGCCTGTTGATGCAGACAAAATCGAATAGCAGTAGATAAGTCTTCTAAATCAGGAGTATAATCCGCCTCATATAAGCGTTCTTTTGCTACTTCGAACTCTGTAATAGCCTTATCTAATTCGTAGAAATTCTCACTTGTTTGTATATTCTCAAACTCTTTGATAAATCTAAGCACAGCCCAAACTCGCCTATGTCTCAATAAGCGGTTGTATCTCCTGTGTTTTTTCTGCATACGCAAATCATATTCTGTTTGTTTGCTAGAGTTGGCAACCATAAGATTCTTTTCCTCTTTCTCTTTCTTGATTTTGGTATTCATCAAACAAACAAATATCACTATTAATATAATTAGGAATATTGTGATGTACATAACATTACTTATTTTAACCGGCATTTGCAATATTGGAAGTGCATACATCCGATACATGCTTTTCTTTTTCTATTGTCATTTGACGGATTCTTTCTTTCAGACATCCAATTTCTTCAGCTTGCTTACTAATTTTTTCTATAAGCTCAATGCTGGACAAGCTCGGATTGTCGTTACTAGAATCCCCAAAAGGTGAACCTGATCCCATTATTACCCATTCTAGATTAACTTCGGGGTATGAAAGTTTCAGACGGCGAAGTAATTCTATGGATAGTTTCTTTCGCTGCCCTTTTATATCACTGATAGCTGCCTTGTTCGTTTCTAGAACGCTGGCTACCTGAACATAGTCAGATATTACGCCTTTTTCCTTCAACATGTCCAATATTTGGACGAATCTGAGATTTTCATCCATATTTTTATTTTTAGTATGAAAAAATCCATCAAAAAGTTTGGTGGTATGAAATATTCATATTATCTTTGCACCGTGTTTAAGATAAACACCGCGCCAAAGATACTAAAAAAGCGCGAGCTGGGCAAATTTATAAACTTAAAAAGTCATAATGATGGAAAATGTAGAGAAGGCTTTCAATGGCCTTGGCAGAACAAAGAAAGTGGAGTTTATCTCCAAGAACATCGAGCTTGCATCATCAAGCGCAGTTGCAGACTATGTGAAGGGATATCTCTTCGATGTGCTCAAAGATGTGGGTGATGATGAGTATGTAGCGACTTACCTTCGAGGTAAGGGTTATAAGGTTGAGAAGAAATAGAGTGTTTAACAAGTGGAGGAGAATGATAGGTTCTCCTCCTGATAAAAAGAGATTAAGATGAAAAAAGAAGCTAAGACGAAAAGTGTAATTCTTTTAAATTCCATCTCAGAGTGCATGAAGGTAATAACTCTCTTAGAAGAGGCTGGAAAGATAGAAGAAGTCGATCTAAGATATCGAGGCGAGACTTGCCCATTTGCATCACGGCAGAATACCGGAATGCCGATAGACCAGGCACACAAAGTTCTTCTCCTGAGCAGGAGTACTTTGGTATGCCGATGTTGCGGGAAAATGTTTCCGTTACGCCGTCGAGCATTAAGTGCACAGGATAGAGCTTTCTTTTCAACTCTTCTTCCGGGAGTACCGTTTGAAACTCTGCCTGGAACTCTAATACGTAAAGTGCCATAAGTGATAAATTAATAAGTGAAACATGAATTTTGGTGCAAAGATAAGCATTTTGAGCGAAAAAGACTTAATGTTTGCCATAAGTTTAGTTTTCAAAGGGTAGAAAGAATTAGGATTAACAACGAGCCGGGCAACGTTTCCCGGCAACTTGGAGGTAGCTGGAATGTATGGCGGTTCGACTCCGCCTTCCTCCACCATTAGAATAAAATTATAATATTGTTAGAGTATGAAAAGAGCAATAGACGTAAGCACGGAGGTACGCGAAGGAATACGCAAGACCTTCAAGGTGTCAGACCAAGCTATTTGGCTTGCTCTCACCTTCGACCCTAAGCGGGGCATGAGCGACAAGGCAAAGCGCATCCGCCAGTACGCCAAAATCAACGGTGGCGTGGAGACGGTGGTTGCCGAAAAGGGCGATACCTTGCTTTTCGACCATGAAGGAAGCTTCAGACAATACTTCTCCAACGGAGCGGTATTGGAGTTTGACAAGAAGACTGGCAATGCTACCATCTTCTTCAAGGGTGAGGAAATGGTATCTGCGGACAATGTCTTGGTCCGCGAGATGCCTTCGCTTCAGATCATGGCAGCAAGGTGGAGACAGAAGGATGCCGAAATTATCGGTAATCCTGGTATGAGAGAACGTCTGGAACGTGGATTTAGAGTTGGAGGATAGAGTTATGGACATTACTCGGTATCTGATTATATCCATCGTATGTCTCTTTACAGGCATCTGTGTGGGTAGAATCTGGAATTATTTCACCAGTAAAGAATAAAGAAAGGTTATAGTTATGGAATATTACGGCAATACACTTTGCATATCTGCACCAGAACTTATCGAGACGGGCATCATTACCCAATCCAATTATAAGGCAATGGCTGCAAGAAACCGCATTAACGTGGTACGTCGAGGCGGTGGCGCAAGCGGCTGCACGGCTCTCATTGCCGTAGATAGCTTGCCTACTAAATACCGCAAGGCGGTGGAAGTAGAGTTCCCCGGAGGTCCCGAAGTAAGGCTGCGAGGATGGATAACTTCCAATTATGAGGTAGATCAGCACGCCATGTGCTACTTTCAGAGCAGACAGCAGACGGGCTTGGACCTGTCAGCAGAGAAGATTCAGGAGTATGTGGTGAATGCTTCAGTGCTCAATACCTGCATCAAGCTCTACGAACGAGCCTCTGCCTACCGCAAGCTGATGGGCGAACGCTACGACTGGGAAATGATGGCAAGTACCATCAAGGTATTGAAGGAAACCTATCATCATACCCTACCCGAATCGACACTGAGATTCCGGAAGAAGGTGAATGAGTATAAGGCTGGCGGCTACGGCGTACTGATCAGTGGCAAGTTCGGCAATCAGAACACCAGAAAGGTTGACGTGAAGACGGAAAAACTGGTCATCGGCCTGCAATGCCTTCCTAACAAGCCTCTCAATTCCCAGGTGAAGGATTTGTATGACTCCTTCGTATGCGGCGAGCTTGATGTATATGATGTTCAGACAGGAGAGCTGTTCGACCCGGAAGATTTCTGTGACAAGGATGGAAATCCGAAGAGTTTGAGTGACAGTACCATCAGAAACATCCTGAATAAGCCGAAGAACAGGCTTATCTGGGATAAGAGCCAGCTGAGCTGGAGCGCCTTCATGCACGAGAGTATGCCTCATATGCACCGTCATGCCGGAGAATACTCGCTGAGCCAGATAACTATGGATGACGTGGATTTGACCCGTAAGTTGAAGGATACGAAACTGAGGGTGAAAGCCTACTATGCCTATGATTCGGTGAGCCAGTGCGTACTGGGCGCCAGCTATTCCAGGGATAAGGACCAGAACCTGGTGAAGGAATGCTTCAGAGAGATGTTCAGGCTGATAGCCAAGCATGGCTGGGGTATTCCGGCGGGTATTGAGGTGGAGAATCACCTGATGTCTGAATATAAGTACACCCTACTCCAGGAAGGAACGGTATTCAGCTATGTACGCTACTGTGCGCCTCTTAATTCACAGGAGAAGCAGGCTGAGAGCCTTAACGGAGCCAAGAAACGCCGCATCATCCACCGCAACCACGTAGGTATCGGCCGATTCTACGGCAAGTGGAAATACAGAGTAGAATCCAAGAAGATAAGCGACGCGGGAAATGATACCTGGGAAGACAAGCAGTATTACTCATTCGATGAGCTTGTGGCGGATGACCGCCGTGACAACTACGAGTGGAACCATACACTGCACCCTAATCAGAAGAAATACCCTGGTATGACAAGATGGGATGTTCTGATGGAGCATATCAATCCGAACCTGCGTCCGTTTGACGCCATCACCCTTGCCCGATACATCGGCGAGAAGGTTGAGACCTCTGTAAGACGTAATTCTACGGTAAGAGTGGCTTATGAAGACTGGTGGCTGAGTAAGCCGGATGTACTGGAGCGCCTGGCACCCAATAATTACAAGGTTACCGCTTACTACCTGCCGGATGAGGACGGAAAACCGCAGGATGTGTTCATCTTCCAGGGTGACAGATTCATCGACCAGGTAGAGCGGGTGGAAACCTACAACAGAGTGATGGCAGAACAGACCGAGGAGGACAAGAAGAAGTTCTATCATCAGCAGAAGAAGGTCAAGGAATTTATGAACTACACCAACAGGAACCTGGTTCCTAGGTTGGGAATACACAATAGCAAGGATTATGAAGAAGAACAGAAAGAGGTTGAAGAGCTCGCTGCGAAGCCGACTGGGATGGATATTTATACATCCGATGTTCCCGATAGCGATTTCGGAGTACAGGCAGCTGGTAAGGTACTACAAGGTGCATCTTCAGTATCCGAAGAAGACGAGGACGCATTGGCAATAGCGATGGCATTCGACCAGGCGTAAGAATCGACTTAGAATAAACTTATAACAATAAACGAATATGATTACAACAGAACAAAAGAAAAAGATTCTGGCTGCGATTGCACAGAACCGCGCCAATTATCCTTCGGATGCCAAGCACGCCACATCCCTCGGAATATCCACTTCGGTGTACAGTATGGTGAAGCAGGGTGTCTTGGATAAGGCTCTTTCTGATGCCAACTGGGTACGCATCGCCCGTCGCCTGGGTGTAAACCTCCGTCACGAGATAGAATGGAAGCCAGCCAATACCTTCACCTTCCTGTTTATCCAGAAGCAGCTGGAGCTTGCGCAGCTCTCCTCTCTGAGCATGATTCTCTGTGATGAGCCGAATATCGGCAAGACCTATTCTGCCAAGTATTACATCGGCTGCCACGAGAATGCCGTCTATATTGACTGTTCGCAGGTGAAGACCAAGCGCAGGCTGATCCGCAAGATAGCCACCGAGTTTGGTACTGACAACAAGGGAACATACAGCGATGTGTATGAAGACCTGGTATATTATCTACGCACCCTGAACAGTCCGCTTATCATCCTCGACGAGGCAGGAGACTTGCAGTATGAAGCCTTCCTGGAGCTGAAGGCGCTGTGGAACGCTACGGAACACTGCTGCGGTTGGTACATGATGGGTGCCGACGGACTGAAGGAGAAGATAAACCGCAGCATCGACTGCAAGAAGGTGGGATATACCGAGATGCTGAGTCGCTATGGAGGCAGATTCTCGAAGGTGACTCCTGACGACGGCAAGGAGCGGGAGAAGTTCCTGATGAAGCAGGCTTCCATCGTTGCCAAGGTGAATGCTCCAGCCGATGCAGACATTCCTACCATCGTAAGAAAAACGCAGGGCGGGCTGAGACGAGTATATACCGAGATAGAGAAGCTCAAGATAGCAGCAGAGAACGCTGCTGAAGCTTCCGGGGAGGCCAGTCATGGTTAGGCGGGCATACAGCCCCAGGGAGATACTGAAGATGACTTATAAGCCGATACCCTGGGGTGGAGAGTGGGAACGGTGCTTCGGACAGCCGGATATGTATGATACTTGGTTTATATCGGGACCGTCGGCTGGCGGCAAGAGTTCGTTCGTGATGCAGCTCACCAAGAAGCTCTGTGAATACGGAATAGTACTCTACTGCTCCTTCGAGGAGAAGGTAAGCATGAGTTTCAAGGAACGCATCCAACGTTTTCACATGGAGGAAGAACAGGGCAGATTCAGAGTCTGCATCGATTCAGATCTGGAGAACCTGAAAAAGATGCTCAAGCAGCGCAAGGGTCCTAAGTTCATCATCGTGGATTCGTTCCAGTACTCACATTGGGAATATGCGCAGGTGGAAGCCCTGGTAGAAGAGTTCCCGAAGAAGAGTTTCATCTTCATCTCGCAGGAAGTAAAGAGCCAGCCACTGGGCAAGCCTGCCGTCAGACTGAAATACATGGCGGGCGTGAAAGTAAGAGTCGTCGGCTATGAGGCTGTCTGCCAAGGCCGATTCATTGGAGAAGCCGGAGCCACCTTTAAGGTATGGGAGGACGGACTTATTCAGGCAAGCAATAATCTATAATTTGAAAGCTTATGAGTGAAGTGAATGATTGTCTCGGGGATTACGAGAAAGGTGACATCATCTACCTGCTGCTGAGCAAGGAACAATGCAGCTCGGTATTGGATGACTGGATGGAATGTAACTACACCTGCGATTTGAGCGTGCGCAGATCAATAAAGACTCCCGGTAGCTATGTCGTTACAACCAAGAGTCTGATGTGGGCAACGAGAATCATAAAATGGCATGGGTATCAAAATGTAACTTACAAAAAGCCGAAGAAACATGGATGAAACAGTAGAAGATATCATCGCCTACATCAAGAAAAAGACTAAGGATTTCAGTTATCCTGACCAGGCAATGATGTATGACGAGCTTGCTTCCAAGCTCTGCGATATGAATGCAGATGCACTGAAGAATGAATATCTGGACAGTGATGATTATCTGCTCGATAGTGTGTAGAAAGGTGCTTCTGCGACAGAATTATAAACTAATAAACAATTCATTAGAACATGAAAAAGATTATTTATTCGATTAAGAAATGGTGGAAAAAGACCACTGAGGAGTATCATCGCCAGCAGGTGCTGAAGCGTGAGAAGGAAGTAAGACGTGAGGCGATGCACCGATTACAGGTAAGGGAGTTTGAAAGCGGGCTATATCTCTGCCTGGATGATATTCCGATATTGAAGGAGATAGAGGTTGCGCAAGCGTTGCCTAACGCCCTGCATGAAGCGCGAGAGCATTATCAGGACTATAAGCTGAGTCTCGGCTTATGATCTACCGATTGCAGATTAACAAGGAGGGAAGTTTATGGCACGACCGATTGCAAACTACCATCGTTTCTACGCCTCGTTTAATAAGTTGCCAAAGCACGGCGATGACGAAGAGGCTAAGGCGGCTATCGTGAGCCAATACACGAATGGGCGCACAACACATCTGCATGAGATGAGGGCGCAGGAGTATAAGGAATGCTGCAAGGCATTGGAGAACATGCTTGGTTATGGCGACCAGCGCAAGCACTGGCGAAGCATCTGCCTGCACCTGATGCAGGAACTCGGAGTAGATACCAAGGACTGGAACCGCATCAACGAGTTCTGCCGCCATCCGAGGATTATGGGTAAGGATTTTGCCCTAATCACCGTACCGGAACTGGAGCAGCTGAGTGTGAAGCTGAGAGCCATCAAGCGAAAGGGAGGACTGAAACAGCAGGAAGGTATCAATACCAATCATATAAAAATAATGTTTATTGAAAATGGAACAGGAAAAGAACAAACAGGAGCAGGCGGCTGTAAAGCAGGGCAGCTCCCCAGTTGACATCAGTCAGCTGTCAGAAGAGCAGAAGGCATCCCTTCTGGCTCAGTTGAATGCCGAGGCAAAGAACGAGCGCATCAACAAGCGTGATGCTTACGAGGGCTTGCGAGGCGAGTTTATGCACAAGGTGGAAGACATGCTCATCAACGTTACCGCAGACGTCAAGGGCTTCAAGGAATGGCTGAGAGAAGAATCCTCTGCCTTTGTCAAGCTGATGAGAGAGTACGGCCAGGTGAAAACCGATGAGCAGAAGAACTACACGATTACTGACGGTGATTTCCGCTTGCAGATCAGCTGCAACAGCGTGAAGGGATTCGATGAGCGTGCTGACCTCGCAGCGGAACGCCTGGTAGCTTTTCTGAAGGATTATATGAAGAAGAGCGAGAAAGGAACCGATGATCCGATGTATCAGCTAGCAATGACGCTGCTGGAGCGTAACCAGTCAGGAGATCTCGACTACAAGAGCATATCCAAGCTCTATGAGCTGGAGGATAAGTTTAACAGTCCGGAGTATTCGGAAATCATGAAGCTCTTCCAGGAGAGCAATGTAGTGCAGAAGAATGCCACCAACTATTACTTTTGGAAGCGCGACAAGGAGACGGGAGTCTGGCGCCGCATAGAGCCAAGCTTCTGCCGCATCTAAAGTTAGATTATTTATTGTTATAATGTTTTAAGTTGAAAGAAAGGAACAGCCCTCGATGAGGAACGGAAAATGTAGAAACAACCGTGGATTGAGTTATCAGAAGCGGGTAACGGAGATTAACCGCATCTTTGATCGCTATGCCAAGCTGGGAGTCCCTAATAGGGAGATCTGGCGGCGTTACGTGTACCCGGTGTATGCCATCTCGGAGCGCCAGTTCTACAATATTCTGAATGCGAGCGCAGATCCTCGTAACGAGATTCCCCATCAAGAGGAGCTGTTCCTGAATTTCATAGATAACGACGGCTATGGCAACAGAGAAAGAACTGAGGACGGTAATAGGCCGCATTCTGAAGGATATTAGAATCGGCATCAGTGATGAGTTTGATCAGAACTTTGAAAGGCAGGCTTTCTTTACCAAAGCCTGGGCGAGAAGAAGAAGCCCGCTTCGCCCCGGAGGTCATATTCTCGTTGATACTGGAGCGCTGAGAAAAAGCATCAGCAGTAGAAGTGATGAAAGCAGCATTACTTTCTATAGCGATCTTCCTTATGCTGCCATCCATAATGAAGGAGGAGAAATAAAGGTTACTGCCAGGATGAAAAGATACTTCTGGGCTAAATATAATGAAGCACAAGGCGGTTTTGGCAGGAAGGAAAACGGCGAGCTTCGCAACAACAAGAAGAACCGACAGCTCGGAACGGAAGCAGAGTTCTGGAAAGCGATGGCTCTGATGAAGGAAGGAAAGGTTATCAAGATTCCTAAACGTCAATTCCTGGGCATGAGCCCCGAGGTGGAGGAAGACGTGAGGCGCATTATAGAAGACAACCTTACTTCTTATTTTGAGAACGACTTCAAATTTAAATAAACAAGATATGGATCCAAGACAAGAATTATACGCTGCACTCGTGGAGCAGCTGAAAAATATTCCCGAGGTGAAACATGTGGATTTGTGGAACGAGAACGTAGTTTATGCAGATCAGGACGAGCCATGGCAGCGCCCGGCAGTATTCATAGAGTTGGGAGCGATTGACTGGACAACGATGCAGGGCGCTCTCCGAGGAAACGGGGATATCAAACTGCATACGGTAATAGACTGGAGCGAGAATGCGCCTATAGAGGCTTGGCAGTTGACTGACAAAATCTGGCAGGCGTTGGAAGGTATTAGAAGTAAATCGTTTGACGGGTATTATCCTAAGCAGACTCTATCCAATGGGAGCCATGAAGAGTTGTACGAGAACATTGATGTCTTCAAGGTTAAGTATCTCAAGCCCTGGAGCACTGCGAGATAAGTTTCTTTCAAATCATATATACTATTATATTAGGTTCTGTAAGTTATAGGAATTTATGTTGTTAATTTATTTTTTATTATGTTTTTAGGCGCTTATATACGAAAACGAGCGATCTAGTATTAAAAATGTTTTTTGTAAACTTAAAAGAAAATGGCGGGTGTCGTGATGACACTCGCCATTTTGATTTTTTTTCTCATTTTCTTGCTTGTTTAAAATATTTGTTGTATCTTTGCATCCGGATAACCCTGGTGTTTCCTAATGGCCCATGTGAAGGACCGCAGGAAACGCTGGGGTTATTTCTTTTTGAATGCTATGTAGAGTGTTTCCCTACTATTTTTCCTTATTTCTGTTTTCAGCTTCCAGACTTCGCCGTCAATATGTATCTCGTACTCATTGTAACCAGTGGCGCCTCTTTTTCTCTTCTTTTCTACATTCTTGATGTCTTTTTCGGATGTCATATCCTTTACTTCTCCCAGTGGGCTGAAACGTATGAAAGAGAGTTGGTCCAGATGGCTAGCTATCCACTTGAAGGCGTTGATTTCTTCTATCGTACGGGCATGCTTGAGACCAAGTTCTAGAGAGTCTCTGGTCTGAAAATACTTTCCTGTTTGCAAGGAATTGGAAGACTTTGTGAAGTTGGTGGACTCTTTTATATAACCTTTCTTCTCGGTACAGAGCCGTGATGCCTCAGTGTTCATAGCGCATTTGTGTAGCCTTCTGCATGCTTCGCACAACTGATTGTCCGGAAGTGCCAAACTGACGTTCTTACCTTTCGCTACATCGCAGCTATTACACTTCTTGATGGTGTAAGGATTGTAGTCAGGAACCGCCTTGCCCTGCTTTCCGCTATTGAACCGGAAAATATTAAAGCGCTCTCCGTCTAAGGCATCTTTTCCTCTGTCCATCGCTTCACCATGAGGCGTGGCATCATACTTCCATTTGAGAACCTGGACCACCGTGCAGCGGCAGTTCCATCCATTTGGAGGGTAGTAGCTCTCCCAGAAAGGGTCACTCATCGGTAGTGTTACTCTATCGAGAGCAGCATGCTCTGGTCGTACCTTGTCATCATGGGCTGTTCTGTACTGAAGATAGTATTCGTCACCATCCTCGGCAAAGCGTTCCCATTTGGCAGCCATGGTAGCAGAAGACTGCACGAAGCCGTATTCTGCCCGAAGATAGTTCCTGTTGTAAGTCTCGTTAATCTTCCGTACATCATTTAAAAAACGTTCGAACGGCTTTCTATCTCCATTCTCATCAAGCAAGCTAGGGAATGCCTCGTTGAGCTCGTGAAAGGTTTTCATGCCGGAGAAGATATAGTTGGAGCGGGTTAACCGCTCTCGCATCTTTTCGGTCATTTCCACCTTCTCGAAACTGGAGTCCAGGATATCGGTATGTTCCTGGATAAAATCCATGGCCTCGTTGCTTGACAGAATATTGATATCCAGGTGTGCGCCGTGTTGACGGAAGAGCGCTTTCATCAGCTTGTCGAAACTGGAGGATATTTCCTGGTATCTCAGTTTTTTCTCGTCGGCTGATGTGAGTTGGATATTCATTTTACCAATGATGGATTCGTATCGGCTGTGTAGCCCCTTGTAGTCATCGGGGCTTAGTCGAAAAAAGGTCTGGAGAGCTGCAGTCCAGGCTGCTGTATGCGTTCGCCTACAGGCATGTTGTATTTGTCTGCGAAATACTTAGGATCCACTTCGTAACGGTCGGAGATCATTTTCTCATATTCCATCTGCTGTTCCGGTGTATAATCAACGCTTTCATCCCATGAAAAATGATAGCCTTTAAGCGGATATCCGTGGCGGATCATACGGGGTATGAGCTGATTATTGATAATGCTTGCCAGCATCTTCGCATCGCTCTCGACCAGGTTTTCAAACACTTTGAGGTGAGTCTGGCTCTGGGATAAGGAGCTGCCATCCTCGATAGTCATTGTCTGCCCGATGATAAGCTTGGAGATTTCGCTGTTGGAACGATCCACACGCTTGTCATAGACGTTGAACGCATCGCTCTTGGTGCTTTCGATGATTTGGATATCCGTTCCTTCGGGGAATAATGCCCATGGAGCGATATCCATGCCCTTGAGCATTTCTTCGATGCGCTGCTGGTCTGCCTTATCTCTGGAAGCAGTCTTGGCTACTCGCATAGGCATTCCGAAAACCTCGCTGAAGACATCCCATGCTGCGAGAACGTTCTTTTTCGGGATGGCGTGGAGTGCAGCCTTGAGATAGAGACCGAGGTCGTCGGGCTTTCCTGCCTCGATAAGGTTGTTGTACCATTCCGGCTCCCTATAGTCTATTCCCGTAGTCCAATCCTGTCCGAGGTCTGTAACTACACGATGATGTTCCGGAATTACGAATTTACGGTCGATAAGCTTTACTTCCGAGTAGCAGGGACATCCGTCTCCATCCTTCCTGATATCTCCCAGTTCTATCAGGGAATGCCCGTAATAGATAGAATCAAGAATGAGGCGGCAGAGTTCATAGAACCATTCCTGGTCGAAATAATGCTTGAGCTCATCGTAAGGCTTGCCGCTTTTATCTTCGATATTGAAAGACTTGGAAAGGACGAATCCTGTGCGCTGGCCAATACATCCGGTAATGTGGGCATCCGTAGCGGTATCTCTGTAGATGTCATAGAGCATCTGTCTGTTAGGACTTTCTACGCTGATAGCCTGCTGCCAAGCTTTGCGCCATTTCTGGATATCACTCTTGGTAAGAGCTTCGGTAGTGCGCTGAAGCTTGGATATGATATGTTGGGCATTTCTTCGGATTGCCTTGTCGGCGAGGATGATGTCTCCGAACTTGGTATGCAGCATCCGTGGCTCACCCTTGACGGCACGCCGGATGTCGTAGATGCCCTGTAATGTCTTGTCAAATAGATTCATCTTGCTTTATTTTTGAATATTAAACTTGAATACGGATTACCAGGAGTGGCGGTTAGGGCCGTTCCCCCACTTAACGCCATTAGTGTTAGCCTCACCTGTAGCCTCGTCAGTGGCTATCGGCAAGTCCGGGACAATTTTGCCAGCCGCAACTCCCTCTAGCCACTTGATGGCACGTTCGTAGCGTTCCTTGCGCACATCACTGCCCATTCTCTGCGGTTGTGCTGCTATCATATTATAGAGAGCAATATCCGCCGCATACATCACTATCTGTCGGTTGCGGTCATTTCCTATGGCGGAGAAGACCTTGTCGCAGTCATATTTAGGACGGAGATAGCCTACTATCTCTTCCACCGCTTCCAGAATGGCATTGTCGGCGTTAGCGTCGTCTGCCTGGGTGATGACCTTGAGTGCGGCTTCAGAAGCCACCACCTTGAAATCTTCTTGAGTAATAAACATATAAACTACTTTTTAATTACCAACCATTTTTCGGAGGTCTCCGCTTGCCTATGCGCGGCTCAAAAGCATCGACGCGTCCTTGTCGCTGAAGGATGAAGATGGCTCCCTCGTCTGCATCCGGAGCATCGTCGTGTGCTCTGCTTCCGTGTTCCAGGGCTAATGTCTGCTCGATACCTACCTGCATATCCTCAGAGTCTTTAAGACTCTCGTTATAGAATACCAGTCCTCGTTCCCATAAAGGGGCGACGCTCTCGATACGCTGTAGCTTATCGGGCTTTTTCCGGTTGTCAGCAGATATCGGAAGCTGATAGCCCCGGAGTTCTCCTTCCTTATAGAATTCGTCGAGAGCCGTGTCCTGCATCAGATTTGACTCCATATAGAACTGGATACTGGCTCCCTGCTCCATGGCTCTTTCGTAGAGGTTGTATTGCCATCTTACCATCTCTCCGGTAGTAGCCTGGCGCACGAAACAGTCTATGAGATGAAGTTCGCTGCCCAGCTTACCCCAGAGCCTGCACGCCTTATAGTCGTTGGCAGTCGTGGATTTCCAGGATGGGTCCGTGTAGCAGACTAGGGCGTCATACCTGGTAAGCTTAGGCATGCGCTTGTATTTGATCCATTCGTGACGGAAGATAGAACCGTCGATGATGGGGTTGTGCATCATCTCCTTATTCCAATCCCTGTAACCGACGAATTCCCGATAGGCATCCACTTCCTCCCGTGTCCATTTCTCCTTCCATACCGGATCACCGTTCTTATCTACGGCATACACCTTACTCAAGAAAACACCTTTGGTATTGGCGATGTTGTAGAGTACGGAATTCTTGGAAATCAGGTTGCCGACCATGATGAAACGACCACGGCCTACATCAAGAGAACCGAAGAGGGCAGACTTTACCCAAGATGTAAGCTCACGTACACGCTTCTCGTTCTTGCAGAGTTCATCATCATCAAGGTCATCGATGACGATGTAATCAGGGCGGGCTTCCCTGTCACGGAGACCTCGGGGGCTCTGACCACGACCGCATGCCAGGAACTTGACGCCGCAGTTCGCCTTGAATTCTCCGTCGGTCCAGTCTCCTCCGGCAGGCTTCTGTTCTCCGAAGTCACGCTTGAGGCGGTCGTTGTACTCCAGTTCTGCCTGGATGTCACCAAGGAGGCGGCAGGCGGCATCTTCACTCTTGCCGACTACCACCATGAAGTTTATCAGGCGTAGCGGCTGGAACATGAGCCACAAGGGTGTGAATACATCCATGTGGGTACTCTTGGCATGACCGCGCGGCCACATGAATACAGCCTTCAGGTTAGCGGTGCGCTTGACCTTGCTTGCCGCCTGGTTGTGGAATGGCGCATTATGGATGGTACGGATCACCTTTCCGGTAGTCTTGTCCTTGAGTTGCAGGAAGTGAGGAAAGTAATACTCGCAGAAAGCAGCATAGTTCTGCTGTAGCCTGTGGATGCGAGCTTCCTTCTCGCTCTTGCCTTCTGGAGCCATGAGCGATGTATCTGTGAGCGCCGCAATCTGCTTGCAGTGCTCCTTCCATTCCTCTATGGCCTTTTTCTTTTCTGCTAGTGTTGCCATTATGTATATGTATTAAAGATCGCAGGAAAAACCGTTCTGCATCTTGTCGGAGATGAAGAGATCCTGGTAATAATTAAATGTCTTGAGGAGTTCCGGTGTGATATTCGGGTCGTTCTGTGCCCGGAACTGCATCCATTTGCTGAATGCCATGAATACCTCGATGGCATCTACTACGTTAGCCTTCTTGTCAAGCTTCTCTATAACGGCTGACATTTTAGCAAGCTTGTCACCCAGTCCGGCAATCTTCGCAGCGTCACCGGAAGCATTGACATCGGTAATGAGGGTGTCGATGCTATGTAGCAGCTTGTTTACCAGCTCCGGGCGGGTCACGCTTGTGGCAGCCCGCTGCTCCTTCCATCCTTCCTGGTTGGCCCATTTAGAGAGAGTCTGACGGGAGATGTCTATCTGGTCTGCTATCTCGTTCTGATCCTTGCCTGCCATATATAATGTTCTGGCGAGCTTTTTCTTCTTTTCTAATTCTGCTTTTGTCATGTTATAACAGTGTTTTAATGTGAATAAAATGGCGGGCTATGTTGAAACCCACTGCAAAATTGGCATTTTTTAGGGAGTCTGCCAAAAAAGTATGAAATGATTGCATACCTTTATGAAGCGATTGCAGCGTTTTTTGGAGGGTTCGTGGAAAGTTTGTAATATTGCAGTCGAAATTCAAAAACGAATCGCAAATGGGAAAGAAAGTTAGAATTAGCGATGAGAGCGTGAACTGCTATGGTACGCGCATCATTACATCAGGTATTGACCTGACACAGTACGAGCGCAATCCTGTATTACTGTATATGCATGACCGCAGTCAAGGTGTAGTCGGGCTGGTGAAGAACCTGAAGGTGGAAAACGGAGAGCTGACTGGAGAAATCGAGTTTGACGGAGCCACTGAGCTGAGCCAGCGACTGAAGAAACAGTATGAGTTCGGGTCGATGCGCATGGTAAGCGCCAACTTGCAGATCCTGGAGACTTCCGATGATAAGAGTCTTGTGCTGGAAGGACAGACTGCGCAGACAATTACCAAGAGCCGCCTCTTCGAGGTGAGTGCCGTTGATATCGGTGGTAATGATAACGCCATTGTGTTATACTCTCCGGATGGAGAACAGTTGCCGTTGATGAAAGGCGAAGAGAACGGAAGTGCTTTCCTGCCTTTGTTAAATAGTAATATTAATCCTCTTAAAAAAGAAGTAGAAATGGAATTGAAAACTTTAGCCCTTCAGCTGGGGCTTAGCGAAACAGCTGACGAAGCTACCGTCTTGCAGAAGGTTAGTGAGTTGAAGTTGAAGGCTGATGGTGCGGCAGCGCTCCAGAAGCAGGTTGATGAGTTGAAGGCGGCGCAGGAGACACTTGCTCTTGCTGGTATTACTGCCGCTGTGGATCAGGCTGTAAGTGAGAAACGTATCGATGCCGGTATGAAGGACCATTTTGTTGAGCTTGGCAAAAAGGTTGGTATCGACACCTTGAAGCTGACCTTGTCGGCCATGCAGCCACAGGGCAAGCTCTCCGTACAGTTGCACCGTACCAGTACAGGTCAGATTGTGGCAGAGGAAACTGACTTCTCCAAGTATGAGAAGCTGAGTGCCGTTCCATCCGGCAAAATGATGGATCTGCACGACAATCATCCTGATGAGTTCGTTCGCCTCTACAAGGCTGAGTACGGATTCGAACCAGCTTAATTTCAAGGTAACATAAAAATATTTTATAATTATGAATAAGTTGATTAAAGTATTTACAGCATTGCTGTTCAATGCAATTATGGGTGCTCTCATTGCACTCTTGTTGGGATATAATCCATTCTGGGGTGCAGCTGTTGCTTCCCTTGTCGCTATCGCAGCAGGAACGTTTATGCCAAAGGGTTCTGCTTATGCAGGTGTTCTTAAAGAAGTGTGGACGGGCGAGCTTATCAGGGCTCTGCGTGCCTATCTGGATGCTTCCTGGCTTGTAGGTGTGCCGGATCAGAGTTCTATTGTGGATAATGACGTAATCCACATGGTGGATGTCGGTGCGGATCCTCAGGTGCTGGTTAATAACAAGACATATCCTATCGAAATCCAGGAACTCGAGGATGGAGACAAGACCTTCTCTCTCGATAAATTCCAGACAAAGGTTGTTCCAGTCACCGATGACGAATTGTACGCCCTGAGTTACGACAAGATGGCTCGTGTCAAGGAGAGCTGCGCCAACGCACTCAATGACACCAAGTATGCCAAGGCTGCCCATGCGCTCTGTGCCAATGAGGACACCGCCAAGACTCCTGTATTGGTAACGTCTGGCGCCACGGACCCTGCGACCAAGCGAGTTAAGCTCTGTATGAACGATCTGGTGAACCTGAAGCGAAAGCTTGATGAACTGGGTGTTCCTCCAACTAACCGCCGACTTGTGCTCTGTACTGATCACGTGAACGACCTGCTCGAGACGGAGCAGACTTTCAAGGAGCAGTACAACGTTGACCGCAATGACGGCAAGGTCGGTAAGCTGTACGGTTTCGATATCTACGAGTTCGGCGCCAACCCTACCTATAGCACCGCAGGCAAGAAGAATGCGCTGGGTGCAGCGCCTAAGACTGGCGAGTTCCAGTGCTCGTTCGCATTCTACGTGCCTCGTGTGTTCAAGGCTACTGGTAGCACTAAGATGTATTATAGCGCCGCTGAGAACGATCCACAGCAGCAGCGCAATCTCATCTCGTACCGTCATTATTTCATCTGTCTGCCTAAGAAGGAAGACGCTGGCGGCGTAATCCGTTCAGGCTATAACGCAGGTTAACCGATGGCAAAAATGAAATATCTGGTAATCCACTGTACTGCCACGCCGGAAGGTCGGGAGGTGACAGCCGCCGACATCCGGCACTGGCACTGCGATCCTCCAGCCAAGGGCGGCAGAGGATGGAAGCAGGTGGGCTATACTGATCTCGTACATCTGGATGGTAGTATAGAGCGCCTGGTGGATAACAACGAGGATGCAGAGGTGGACCCATGGGAGATTACCAATGGTGCTGCTGGCTTCAATGCCGTGAGCCGGCATGTTGTCTATGCAGGAGGTGTGAGCAAGCACGACGGTAAGCCGCTAGATACTCGCACCCTAGAGCAAAAGAAGGCTCTTGCCGATTATGTGAGAAACTTCCATAGCCGCTTCCCTCAGATCCGTATTGTTGGACATAACGAGTTGAATTCAAAGAAAGCCTGCCCGTCTTTTGATGTCCAGGAATGGCTTCGCTCGTTAGGTATCAGGCAAGTGTAGATTTTTTCAGTAATAGTTGATAGTTTATTAGGTTAAGAAAGGTTTGAAAGGCGATGACAGACATCATACTAAACATACTGCAGTGGGCTATCCTACCGGGCGGCATTGGTACTGCCATCGCCTGGATAGCCAATCGAAAGGTGAAGGAGGCTGAGCAGGCGAAGCGCATACATGACACATTCAAGGAGATGTATGGCGACGTGAGCAAGGAACTCCTGGCAAAACAAAAAGAACTGAATGATGCAGCAGAAGATAATGCAAAGGCTATCGAGGAACTCAACAAGGAGAACGCCCGCACCCGCTATGCACTTAATAGGCTCACGCGGGCTATTGAGGCTATTCAGCTTTGTCCTCATCGTGCTAGCTGCCCTGTCAGTGGTGAGCTGCGCCACGACGAAGACGACCAGGAAGGAACAGAACCTGGTGCAAAGCGTACAAAGCGCCGACAGTGCAAGCCAAAGTCTGAGTCAGATGGTAAGCCAGGTGAAGACAATGGCGATGTGGTCCCAGCCGATAGCGAGCGACACGGTTCGGTTGAGCATTCCGATGAATAATCTTCTCTCTCTGCCGCAGGGCGCAAGCTATAACGGTAAGCATGGCCGTGCTAACGTGAAGGCGTACGTACAGCCGAATGACGGTGGCGAAATGCCAACGATCATCGTAGAGGCATCGTGTGACAGCTTGCAGCAGCTGTGCCTTCGGTATGAGAGTGAGCGAGACTCCTTACGAAACCAGGTAAGTCTGCTTAGCAGGCAGATGGAAATGTCGTATAGCAACAATGCTAGAACGGAGCAGAAAAAGCCTCCTAACGGCGTTTGCCTGGATTTGTTTTTTATTATCGCAGGTATTATGGCCTGCTTGTTTTTAATGTATTTAATCAGAAAAAAAATATGGGTAACGTATTAGACGGAACAGACCTTATTCTTTCAGTTGGGGGTAAGGCATTGGGTTACAGTACCGGGTGCAAGATTACAACCAGCACAGAGACTGGCGAGCGTGTAACAAAGGAAGCTTCCGCAGGCAAGTGGAAGGAGAAGTATGTAAAGAGCTTCTCTGAGAGTATCAGCGCTGATGGTGTCGTGCTGACGGGTAGCAATGCAGAAATGCCTACCTATGATCAGCTGAAGGATCTCCAGCTGGCAGGAACTCCTGTCGAGGGAACCTATTCTGTTCGAGAGGGTGATGGTCGTGAAGGCAAGACTGCCGGACAGTATAAGGGTAAGTACATCATTACTTCGCTCGATCTCGATGCGCAGGCTGGTGAGGATGCGAAGTACAGTGTACAGCTTGAGAATTGTGGTAAGGTTGAAAAAATCGGCACAGGCTTGCAGGGGACAGCAACCGCATGACTGAATACCGATGATGCCGGGAATGACGAATCCCCGGTTTCGGCCGTAAGTGAAACGTCTTTAGAATCTGAAACGGATGAATAAGATCATGATTAAGGTTGGTGGCAAGGAGTTTCCTTGTCGCCTCACTATGGGAGCGATGCTCCAGTTCAAACGTACTGTCGGTAAGGATGTCAGTCAGATGAACTGGGAGGATATGGAAGAACTGTTAACGCTTATGTGGTGCTGCGTGTCGAGCGCCTGCCGAGCCGATAACGTTGAATTCTCCATTGACTTCACGATGTTCTGCGACTTAGTGTCTCCGGCAGATATGGCTAAGTGGAATTCCGCAATAGCTGAAGCGAATGAAAAAAAAAGCGAGGAGGAACAGTAAATTCCGAATCGGGCAATGATGATCCGGTGGATGTGGAACATCTTCTGGGTATAGCTATGGGGTGTATGGGGATGAGTATGGATGACTTTTGTCGATGCACCCCATCTGAATACTATGCAGCGTACGAAGCTTGGCATGATGCTGTAGATGCTGCGGAACGTGGCAAGTGGGAACGGGTAAGAATGCAATGCCTGTGCATCCTGCAACCCTACTCGAAGGATAAGCTCAAGGCTAGAGATATTATGCAGTTTGCCTGGGATAAGGAAGTGCAGACTGAGATTCCAGAAGTGAAAGAGAAGCTCAGTCGTGAGGAAATCATGGAAAGATACAGGATGGCAGCGGAGAGGGCTGGATTACATTAGCTTAGATATTGTCGTCTTTTATTGTCATGAATCCCCAAAGTAGAAGAGATACGAAAAAGACAGCGAGACACCAAACCATGGCTTCTGCTAACCATGAAGGCGAACCATGTCTCATGGCTAAGTCGCAAAAATACATACCGAACAGAAAGCTCAGTACGGAAATCAAACCAATAGCGGTTCTTGTTGTGTTGGGTTTTACTTCGTATTTCATAATTTTCGTTTTATTTTAAACACGCTGCAAATATAATAAAAAAGACGCAATAATCCAAATTAAATATCGCAAAAATGGCTAATGAGGTAAAATTTAACATTCGGCTCAATATAGACGGTAAAGATAGAGTGGTTGTTGCCACAACTGCTGTAGATAACCTGAGACACGTGGTGAATAGTGTCAATGAAGCCACAGAAGATTTGAAGGGTAAACTTATTAATACCAATCAGATTACGGAGGCGTGGAGAAATGTTACTGATGCCTTCCAGCAGATGGTGGGTGACCTTAATCAGGTTACAGCGGAAAGCCGGACTTTTGGAGCGGCCATGGCTGCGGCTAATACCATGGCTGGTAAGAGCGGAAAGGAATTCGCGGCAATGAAGCAACAGGTAGCAGAACTTGCCGATGAAATACCGATTGCGCGTGATGAACTTGCAGGCGGTCTTTATCAGGTTATCTCGAATGGAGTTCCGGAAGACAACTGGATTGATTATCTCCGTTCTTCGGCAAAATCCTCTGTGGGAGGTATTGCCAGTCTAGGAGAAGTGGTAAAGGTTACTTCTACCATTATCAAGAATTATGGACTGGAATGGAGTAATGCTGGAGAGATACAGGACAAGATACAGTTAACCGCAAAGAACGGTGTTACCTCGTTCGAACAGATGGCGCAAGCCTTGCCGCGTGTTACGGCTCAAGCTTCGACGTTAGGAGTGTCGATAGATGAGCTGATGGCTTCATTTGCTACACTTACCGGCGTAAGTGGAAATACCGCAGAGGTTAGTACTCAGCTTGCCGCTATTTTTACGGCTCTTATTAAACCTTCGAGCGAAGCTACCGAAATGGCTCAGCAGATGGGTATTCAGTTTGATGCGGCGGCTATTAAGGCGGCTGGTGGAATGCAACAATTCCTTGAGTCTCTTAGCACAGATATAAAGCGATTCTCTGCATCGAGCGGTATGTTGGAACAGGAAATCTACGGCAAACTTTTCGGTAGTGCGGAAAGTCTTCGCGCTATTACTCCTTTGGTAGGTAATCTGGCAGATAAATTCAGGAGTAATGCTGCTGAAATGCAAAATAGCGCAGGAACTGTTAGTAAAGCCTTCGACATCATGGGTAGTACAGGAAGCGCTGAGATTCAACTTCTGAACAATAAGCTTGGTGAATTCACAGATGTAATACAGGGAAGTATCGGTAATACTCTGCCGTACGCAAATTTTGCATCTCAGATGATTATTACTACCAATGCAGCTTGGACTCTGACTAGGACTATTACTAATCTTGGAGTTACGTCTAAGGTTACTTCTGCGATTGTAGCTATGTTTAGTCCTATCTGTAAGGTGGTGTCTGCTGCTTTTACAGGTGCAGCTGTAAGCGCTGAAACTTTAAAACTGGCAATTAGAAGCCTGTATATAACAGCTGGTGTCGGAATAGCTATTGCTGCTCTTACAGAAGTGATTAATCATCTGTCTGCTAGCAATGACCAGGCAGCAAGTAGTGTGAATGACCTATCGCAAGCGGAAGAGAAGGCTAAGCAGGCGCACGAGCAAACTGCTCAGCAGATATCATCCGTACGTAGTGAAATGTCGCTGAATATCGCCAAGCTCAAAGATTTCAAGGGTAGCAAGGAACAGGAGAAGACTCTGGTGCAGCAGATGAATAGCAAGTATGGGGAGGCCATGGGCTATTATTCGACCGTATCACAATGGTATCAGGCTCTTACGGCAAATTCCGAGGCGTACTGCAACCAGATGATTAACGAGATTAGGTTGAGAGAACTTGCCAACCAGGCAGCAGACCTCATTAAGCAGCAGCACGATATTAAATATGATAAAAACGGGAAGCTGAGGAAATATAGCAAGAAAAATAAAACCGAAACCAAGACCGTAGGTCAGATAGATGCTGGTGATGGCAAGATTATTCCTGTCAAGCAAAGAGTTGAGATTGAGGGTACCAGTCAGCTTGATGAGGTTAACAGGAAGATGACTTCGCTTTACCGCCAGCAGCAGAATGTGAAAAAGCAAATGGAGTCCATCGTCAAGAATGGACAGAAAATAAACTTTAAGCATACTGCCGGGTATAGTTCGACTCCTCCACCACCATCTTCCGGCAATACATCAAAAGGCGGTACGACGAATACAACGAAGCCGGAAGTGAAGGAGAAGGCTCTAGAGGGTAGTATTGATTTCTATGAGGAGGAAATTAGAGAATTGCAGAAGAAAATCAATGCTTCGGCTAATGAAGCTGCCGTCAAGAGTCTTCAGAAGACCATGGAAGGAAAGCAAAGGGAGTTAGGAATGCTGAAGGTAAGGCTAGGTATCGAAAGTGTTCCTGATATCGAGGTAAAGAAAAAGGCTGAAGATATATTATCGGATATAGATGGGCAAATTGACCATCTCAAGCTAAAACCAATAGAGATTAAAGTTGAAGGACTAGAAGATCTGGAGAAACTGCAATCTCTCGGTAATATCAATCTCTCGAGCTTTCAGAACGTCCAGCAGCAGTTACATGCTATCAACGGAATTTCCAATTCTACAGCTAAAGATCTTGCTGTTGCCGGAGAGAGTTGTGTTGCGCTTGGAGCTGCCATGCAGCAACTTGGTGCTGATAGTGCGGCTGCTAAGGCTGGTATGATGATGGCAGCTGTTGGTCAGATTGTACTTTCTTTTGCACAGGCAATGGCTTCTACCAAAACCTGGATAGACTGGCTTGCCTTCGGTATAACAGGTGCAGCACAGTTGGCTAGCATTATTGGTATGATAAGCAAGTTTGCTACAGGTGGTATTGTTGGAGGTAATCAGAAAAGCGGTGATAATGTCCTGGTTCGTGTTAATTCGGGAGAGATGATCCTGAATGCAGCACAGCAGGCTAGACTTTTTGCAATCGCCAATGGCGCATCCCTCTACGGAGCTGCTGCGCAGGTTGGTTCTGGAATCTCTGATGGATTTACTCCAGGAGTAAAGGCTTCTACAGGTCGCTTGCAGGGTATCCTTGTCGAGAACGACCAGACACCGATAGATATCAACCTGCGCCTGCGGGGAAGAGATATTGTGGGCTCTGTAGCGAATGAGACAAGAAGTAATCGCAAGCGGAGTAATATCCGTATCAGATAATAGTATTATAACATTATTATAACATTATTATAAAAGCATTAGTAGGTTATGTATATACACGGTTATTATTATAACAGGCTAGAAGAGAAAATCTCCGTTTATATTCTTATTCGAGGAGACCGATCGGAGAAAGTGGAGATAGGCGGCGATGGTAGTGGAATCACCTTCTCTGATGACCCAGTGGAAATTACCTCGCAGGTGAATGATACGTTCGACCATCTACTCTGTTCGCAGGCTTCTATCCGCTTGCTCTGTAAGAACTATATAAAAGAATTTTTCTCGGGGTCATGTAGGGATGCTGTGGTGAATATCTATCGGGGAACAAAATGCCTATTTGCCGGATATATCGAACCTCAGACTTTCTCGCAGGGATATAATGAGTGTGAGGATGAAGTAGAACTGACTTGTGTGGATGCACTCTCAGCCCTTCAGTATTCAAAATACAAGAATGTCGGTTCGCCTTTAGTACTATATAATAAGGTAAAGGCAGAGGCGCAGCAGCGTACCTTCCATGATATCGTGATGGATATACTGAATGGTGTGATGGATGGTATTGATATTCTCGGCGGTCATGATATGCCATTATACTATGATGGTAGCAAATATGTGGCCGCGAGAAAGGACAAACAGTATTCCATACTACAGGATATTAGTATTTCGGAGCTTCTCTTTCTGGGTGATGAGGAGGATGATGTCTGGACTCAGGAGGATGTATTGACTGAGATTCTGAGATATCTCAATCTCCATATAAGACAGGATGGATTAAGTCTCTATCTGTTCTCCTGGGAGACAATCAGGAGCGGCAAATCTCAACAGTGGCATAATCTCAAGGGTGCTGATAATTTGTTCATCGATCCTAAGATATTAGATATTACTACATCTATCGTAGCAGACTGTGATACGCAAATTAGCGTAGCGGAGACGTATAACCAACTCAAGCTGACAGCTGATGTGAAAGAAATGGAGAATGTCGTCAAAAGTCCACTCGATAGTGATGCGTTGTGTAATGCGTTTCTCGGCATGCAGAAGTATATGACAGAGTATGCTTCCGATGGTGAGGGTAAAAGAGCCTATAATGGATTTTCCGAGCTGGTGGGGCATGGTGGTACTAGTTATGATGCTGGTTCGGTGGTCGATTGGTATGTCCAAGTAAGGAAATGTCAGGACTGGCGCTTCTATGGAGCTAAGAAAAAAGATCTTGTAAAGGACTTATGTCAGGGTTCAAATCAACAGGATGCCGTAAACTATCTGGGAACTGTGCCAGGCGCCTCGATGCTGTTATCTGTTGGTAGTGTTAAGAAGACGAGCGGCGGACAGGACAATTCGCTCGTGTCAAAAATATCCATGACCGATTATCTAGTAATAAGCGTAAATGGCAATGGCAAGGATGGAGAAAGCGAATTCTATCCTAATGACTCGGACCTCTTAGAGGCGATACCATGCGCAGAATATGTAGGCAATGAGGTTGGCGGTGTGTTCTCGCCAAGCGACGGAAATACAACCAATTATATTGTGATTTCAGGGAAAATGGTAATGAATCCACTAATGAGGATGACTGCTAATTATTATGACCTAAAAAACAAGCCTTGGGTGTCTGGCATAATTGGTAAACCTAACGAGGTTTATGTCTGGCATAATACTGTGCCAAGTCGCAATGACGGAGACGGCCGCTATTACACGCGCAGATATTGGAAAACGAAGAGCTGGAGAAACGAGGTAGTGTCAGATGACGCTATGGATAAGAAGAATGATGGTGGATTTATGCCATTTACGGGTGAAGGTCCGCAGGAGTTTGAATTCAAATATAGTGCGTTCGGTGACAGTACGGACAAATTATCGAAGGTCGGCGTGATTCAGTGTATGTTGATAATAGGTGATAAATGCGTAGTCGAAAAACGTCCAGGGCAGTTTCTAGGAAGCGACAAGGTGGCAGGGACAGGTAACGGGCAGCTGTCTGATTATGTCTGGATAAAGTATAAGACCAGGGAGGAATGCTCTTCTGACGATGAATATTATCAGCAGAGTTTTTCTGTTGGTTTCGACCCTAAGATTGGGGATAAAATCATTGGTACGGAGTTTTCCATACAGAATAATCTGAGATATACAGATAGTGTGGATGCGGATGGGACCGCCATTCCGGTTCGCATGACCGACAAGGTACATGGTGCTGTTAAGTTCATTATCCTCGGCCCCGTCAATAGTGTGTGGGAAGAGATTACCCGGCGACATCCTACAGCCTTCCGGCATACCAAGTGGTCGAGCAATACGAAGCCGATTCTCTCCCATGTGAGCGACATCTTATTGGAAGAGCTTGAGGTAAAGGTTGTAAGCGATCATGGAAAAGTTGGCAGTGATGGCGCGGAGAACGATCTGATATATCTGAGTGACACGAAAGAAGATTTTGTAAATACCAAGGATGATCTCGAGATGAAAATTACTACCGCTTTGACATCTGAAGAATGCAAGACGCTTGGTGTAAAGAATGGTATTAGTCTTTCTGCACCGCTGAATGTTGTTACGGAGTTGAG
This sequence comes from Prevotella sp., assembly GCA_022732315.1. The sequence goes on along the minus strand of JAIJUV010000011.1, from coordinate 8,351 downwards.
TTTGCTGGGTATTTATAATCGTAGCAACGGTGAGCTGGCAAAACCGGAACAGCATTATGTTAATGATTATTGGCAGGAATGGCATGAACCAAGAGTCGTTATGGAACAGAATCTGATGGATGAGCACGGTAATGTTTCTCCATTCGATTTGTATCGACATCCTGCGATTGGCAAGACCTTTCATGTGCAAGGTATCAGCTATAATCTAACCAGTGGCACTGCTCAGATGACGATTAAAGAGATATTCTAATTATATTCTAACAATATTATAAAGTCGTATGATAGAAACAAAAATCATAGTTAAGCCCAAAGGGAATTCCGGAACTGGCAATAGTTCCGGAGCGTCTGGCTATGGAGGTGAGTATGTGTCTGAAGCAGAATATGCTGCTAGAGCTGGTAAGGCAAAGAAAGCAGAGTCTGCGGACCTGGCAATGCGCGCCAATACGGCTAGTGCTGCTGATCGCGCAAAGTACGCCGACAAGGCGGGAGAGCTTGACGAAGAAGCGGAGGTCTTACAGAGATACATTCGCAAGGATATAGACGATACGGCTAAAGGTAAGATTACCTTCGAGGATGTGATATCTCTGCTGAAAGGGTTGAAGCTTGGAGACGGAAAGAGCCAGATAACTGGCGAGGGATTGGCGAAACTCTATGCCTTCATGACATACAATTTCGTTTCCGGAGCTTATGGTTCCGGCGCAAGTATCGATAATAATGGTGACGCAGAGATGAACAGCCTGTTCGTCCGTCAGTTTATCTCTGCTCCTAAGTTTGTCTTCAACGAAATCTCTGTAACCAAAGCGGAGCAATGGAATACCAACGGCTATGGAACCATCGAGAGTGTAGATACCGGGAAACACATCATCGCTCTACATCTGGAGGAAAACGATTACGGATCTCTGCAGGTGGGAGATATCTGTCGCGGTATCTATGCCGATATAGATAACGCCCATGGTTCAGATAAAAATACCGAAGGCGCGTTGGATGATTGCAATTTCGTTCTGCATAAAGGTTTCTTTACTACTTACTTTTATGTGAAGAAAATCATCACTAGCGAGAAGGGTAAGTTCGTATTCGAATATGGTAAACGTTCGGAGGCAACTCCGGATCCTTGCGCCTATATGGATTTTGCGCAGTATGGTAGCTTTACCGATGATAAGCGCCAGAGTAGCATGTATTTTTCTTCGAGGGGAAACAGCTATATCGAGGTGCTGGATGGTGTATGCAACTGGGAAGTGCTGCCGCAGAATCGTGTGGCGAGATACGGATGGCTTAGTGGTCTGGCTTTGACTAAAAGGGATGGCAGTATTGTGCGTCCGGAGGGTAATGGTATCTACGTACAGGATAATATCTACTTCGGTGGCAACATCAACTACCTGCAAGGTCTTTCCGGACTGGACGACCTGAAGAACGAGGCGAAGGCTTATGATGTGAGTCTCTCTCAGTATCAGAGTGTCGTCACGGTAGATGATATGGGTAATGTCATTAATGGTCTCTATACTCAGGACGAGGGCAAGGCTACCAAGCAGTACCGCATCTCTACGGCAGTCTTCGTGCGTAAGGGTATGGATATTCTGCTCGAAGAAGATGCGAATAGCGAGGACGTGACAGAAGGCCATTATCGCTTGTATGTAGTAAGCGAGGACTGCGACGTAGAGGTAAAGAACTCTACCGTTTTTATCAAGGGTATCAGGAACATCAAGGATGGTGTTGCCGGAACTGCGGATGATACCAATTTCGATTACGCAGCTATGCGTAAAATGTCGGATGCGATGGTGACCATCGTCGTAGAACTGGAGGGAAAGACCTCGAAAACGGTGCAGATGCCTATCCGTATCCAGCATGACAGCCTTCCATTCATGGTTTGCGATCTGAGCAACGAGAGTGCATCGGTAGCCTGGAATACCAGAGCTGGCAAGTATATCGGTTTCCCTATTAAGACCAAGGTATCACTTATGTATCATAACGAGCCATGGGCGATTTCGTCACTCAATATCTCTAAAGTGGCAGGCTTGAAGACTTCAATGAGTATTGACGGTAAGGCGAAAGTAATCACCATTGACGTAGATAATCTTACTGCTGATACGCTCGACCAGGTTACGAAACTGAACATTACTGTAACAGGTATCTATGCCGGAGCCAGCTACGAGTATACCCGAGAACTTACCATTTTGAAATCGTCTGATACAGTAGTCTACGAGCTGATACCTTCTGCCGATAGCGTGATTATAGACAATCAGGGCAATATGAGCGCAAAAAGTATCTCATGCGATATATGGGCAACATCATCCGACGATAAGAGATATAAGCTGACAGAATTACCGGCAGGGTATCATCTGAAGTATGGAACTGCAGATACTCCTGATACCGACATGGAAATAGGCGCAGAGGTATCTGTGCAGAGTAATGCCCGCCAGGTGGTGTTCGTTTTATACGATGCTTCCGGTAATGTACTGGATAAGGAAAGCGTTCCGGTACTCACCTGTGGAGCGGATGGCGATGGATATGAGTACATCTATTATCTCTCCGATCAGTCTGAATCGAATTTCATTACACAGCCTTACCGTCGAAATGGCGTTTTGCAGCCTATGGGGTGGCAGGATGATCCGATGGAGCCGACTCGGGAGAAGCAGTATGTATATGTGGCATACAAGACGGGAGAGGTAGGAGCAGATGGCAGTTTCTCTGAACCTAAGCTTTTCAACCGTTACCCGAAGAGCATTTCAAGTGTCGAAACCTGGTATTATGCTGGAAAAAGTTCTGTAGTAGACCAGAAGCCGTCATTATTCAGAGACTCTGGCAGTAAAGACTTCAACAAAATTGCCTTTAATGATGCCACTCCGTGGCTGTGGATAATGAAAATTACGCGGTTTACGGATGGGGACGAAGTTATAAACTTCTCATGTGGAGGTTATAAAGCGAAGGATGGTGATGGCCTTATCGTAGGCTATCAGTCTTCAGCTTCAGAACCATCAGATCTTCCTTTCCTGAAAACGCTTGCCGAATATGATAAAGCGCAGGATAATATTGGCCATGGTTGGACGAAGAAGGCTCCTGCTACGGGTGGTAAGAGCATCGTGCTGGGTGGTAAGATTACAACAGATGAGATTGTCGACCGGTACAACAGCAGTACTAATGCATGGGGAACAGAAGAAAGTGAAATTCTGTTAGATGGTATCAAGCAGAAGAAAACTTTCTATAAGACTCCTTCCTCTCTTGGTAATAACGGCAAGTGCATACGTCGTATTAAGGTTGTTAACCATTTCCAGGATAGCTATCTCAGAGTGATACTGAAGTCTTACTCTGAAGCCAACTGGGACCTGGTATGTATCTCTAGTCTCTATCTGCCGTCTGAGGTTATCAATAGCAAAGGTGAGCAGATAAAGGAAGATAGCGAATATCTCAACAGATCGAAGCACGCCTATGTAGTAAGTGGCGACGGCCAGAGTCTTGTGGCTGAATTATCCATGCCTGATGCGGGAGAATATTATTTCTTCATCGGATATTTCAAGGATGGCGGTACTGACAGCTTTGGCGATTATGGTCTCTTTGCCTGGCAATCGATGATATCTCTTACCGAAAGTCTTTGGCGTACCGATGGAACCGTAGATAGCGTTGGTAACATATCCTGGGGTAAGGCTTTGCCGATGCAGGCTGAAGCTGTGGTTATGGAGCGCGCCTATATCGCTACCACTAACGATACGGAGGCGCCAGCCAAGCCTTACCGTACAAATGGTATCCTACAGGGAGGATGGACGGCGAAACGGCTAGCTGTATCATCTACGAACCGGTTTATCTGGGAATCGGTCCGCACAGGAAAGCATGGTACTGACTCTGTTCAGGACGATTGGAGCCAGCCTGTTGTGGTAGCCAACTTTGCAGAAGCTGGCAAGATGGGTAAGAACGGTTGTATCGTCCGGAATTCCGAAGGATGGAAGAGCGGGGCAACGTATCATAATGATTCTGCGCTAACCCTTGAGCAGAAGTATATCGACCTGATATATATCGAGGACAGTAATGCCAACGACGGCTGGTCTATCTACCAATGCAACGTTACGCATACGGCTACAGGCAGTTCCTTCGACCCTTCGGCTACCGACTCAGACGGTAACAAGCTGTGGGTAAAACTGAGCGATGCCGGTCCGATGTACTCTCCTCTTATCGTGGCAAAGAATGCGGTTCTGAAGTTTGCCCAGGGTCAGCAGTTCAATCTGATGGAAGGCGATAATATCTTCGGTTCGTTCCGTTGGGTGCAGAACAATGCAGATTATGCGTTCTGGATAGGTGGTACTGAAGGCAGCAAGGCTACTACTTCTATCACGAGGGGTGGTAAACTGACAGCAAAGGATGCCGTGATTACAGGAACGATTAATGCAACTTCAGGTCAGATTGGCGGATTGAAAATTACGGATGCGGGTTTGAGTATCGGTTCGTATTCTAGTGATGCTAAAGGCTGGGAGCTCAAGAATGGAATAATGTTAGAACATAGTTCGCTTTGGCTGGCCCGTACTAATTCCTGCGTCAGAGAAGTAGCAGCAGGTATGGCTGCCGATTTGGCGCCAGTCATAAATTCTGACGGTACCGTTTATCACAGAAACCAAAGGGCATGCGATATGTATGGCTCTGCCCTAGAGGGATATGCCAATAATAATGCGATGATCATCCGTAAATATAGTCTCTACAATTATAGAACAGGAGATTATCAGCTCGTACGTGATTATAGTAATCCTGCTGCTGCGGCTCTCAACGTTGATACAGACGGAGGTATCGGAATCCGAAGTATTGGTGGTAATCTGCTTGGATGTATTGCGCAGAATGTTTTAATAACGTCTGGTCCAAGTACCAAAGAGCAGAATGCTATCGATAACAACAGAGTAGGCATTATTGTTATGACAAACAGCAGCAATGTGGATGTAAAGCTTCCGAAGAACCCTATGGCGGGCCAGATGCTCATTGTTATACAGGGTAATAGCAGAATATATTTCGACCCTGTTGTTTCAGGCCGAAGACTATATTGCTGCGGCAAGATACATACAACCTCAGATAAGTTTTATTCTGATGATGTCGGGCAGTTCAATATTCTTGTTTGGGATGGATATAATTGGCAGTTGCAGTATATATATCATTAACAAAACATAAGATTATGAAGATAAATCTAGAAAGAGTAGAGGTCTTTACCGATCTCAGTAAAACGCAATGCGCAGTAGTTGACATGCGCAAGGAGATAGCTAACGTCATCTATGAGCGCGGGCAGGGATTAGCCTGTTCCGTGCTCGCTCATAAGCTCTACGAAACTCAGGGCGAAGTGGAGATTGATGATAGTGAGAAGGAAATCATAAGTCGTGTGGCCGAGCAACTGCTTACTCCGGCTGCAGGCGAAGGGGTAATGAAGCAGATTAAAACAGAATAGCATTATGGCAGCAGTAAACATCAACGACGTAGCCAGCCAGTTGAATACGGCATCCCGCCTTATGGTGAGTACCGACTTCTTCTGGATCTACATGGCTAACGGCTCGCAGGCCAAGATACCTGCCGAGTTTGCAAGGGCTTACCTTACCGCAGGTATCAAGCCAGTAATCAACAGAAACGGCCATTGGGAGATAGGCGGCGAAGATCTCGGTATCGTGGCAGAAGGCAAGACCCCTCAATTCCGTGGTGGTACGATGGGTATCGAGGTGAGTTATGATAATGGCAAAACGTGGGCTCAGGTGGTAGCCTATACGGATATAGACCCAGACCTGGATGCCCTGGCTGCAGCTTACACTAAGGTGACACAAGGTGAAGCTGACAGAGTAAAGGCAGAAAATACCAGGAACAGCAACGAAACCGCACGTCAGAATGCCGAAACTACCCGAAATAATAACGAGACGGCTCGTAAGACGGCTGAAACCAAGCGACAGCAGGATACCTCCGCCGCCATTACCAACTCAAAGACGCAGACCGACCTCGCTAAGGAAATGAACGATCATCCACCCAAAATGGGAAGCAACGGAAACTGGTGGCAATGGAACCTCTCCAAGCATGAATATGTCGATACGGGTGTCATTGCTCGAGGCGGCGCTATGTATCCGTCATTCCGCCAGCATCGTAACAAGTTACTTATGATTGATTACGGAAGCCATGTCGCAGAACATGTTGTCAAGCGTAGAAACAAGTTAGTCATTAAAGTTTAATAAATATATGGCAGATAATACAAATATCATTGTTGTTGGTAATGTCGCCTTCACCGATCAAGGTACCTGGAAGTCGGACTACTCATATGAAGAGGATGGACAGACTGTTAGGGGCTACGATGAAGGGGATATAGTTCATACATCTACAGGAGTCTATGCGTCACTGGAGGATGGTAACACAACAACTCCTTCGGGTACAAACACCAAATGGCGCAGATGGCTCGATAAGACACCAACCATCAAGGCACAGAGTGCAGCCGACGATGCCAACAAGGCAGCAAATCTCGCTCAGAGTGCAGCCAATACTGCACAAGAGCAGGCTACAGCTGCAGCAGCACAAGCAGCTCTAGCTGAGACAAAGGCTACTGAGGCAGATGCTGCCGCCAAACGAGCCGATGCCAAGATTGCACAAATGGATGGATTGGCAGGTCAGATAGCCACAGGCTTCATCGCGCCGTCGCGCATGTTTCTAGACTATCTCCCGGAAATCAGCCTACGCAATAAAGTGGCGCAGCGCATCGATGTAAATCTCATTCCGAGCTACCTCCCTCAGAGCGTGCTCTTCCAGCGTGCCGAGGGCGACTCGCTGGTGGCAGACCCAAGCGGCAACCTCATCGTCAAGGGCGAGGGAACGACCAAGTTCTGGGTCATCCCCACAGCCAACACACCGCTTTGGCAAGAGGTGAGCATCACTATACACCAGCCACGCCTTCGCCTGTCGGCATCGGGAAAGCTACGCAAGGTGGGCTCATCATTACGCATCATTTAAATCACATTGTTTAATCAATTAAATACAGTTTAATTATGGCATTAACATCAGAAGAAGAGGCTAAGGTCAAGGCTATCATCGCAGCCTTCGACGGGGCGCAGCAGGTGGCAGACCTCCCTGCTGCCGACACTTCCTCGACAGACAAACAGATTGAGGTCTACGATAGAAAGACGGGCACGGCACAGCAGATGTCGCTCAAAGACGCTGTAGATATGGGACAGAATCTTTGGTGCGGGCGTGTCTGGAATCTAGACAACGCAACCCCTCAGGCAGCAACCTATGTGGGATCGCTTGAGCTCTTGAGAGAGCTGCCAATTCAGCTTGGTCTCGGTTGCTACCTGGTCAAGAATGACCATAGCCGCCGAAAACTCGACTCCAAAGATCATCACAAATATGCCACAGGAGAGGCTGCAAAGTTAGACGGATCAGAGGGACATTACCAGTGGGGATGGAACCGTAAGTTCTATCTGGTATTCAAGACCGTAGGCCGCTTGTTCTATATGAAGGTTGGACTTACTCCAATCAAAGGTGAATATAACTACACAATCCCTATCGGATCACGTTCTGCCTCTGGCCATGCCACTTTAGAGCGCAGCACAGGTCGTCTGGTTAGCTTCCTTAATACAGGCGCAGACTACAGAGGTGGCAATAACGATGCCACACTCGACAACACCAACCGCTCGTTCCTCGGCAAGCCAGCCTGCAACCAAAACACAGAGTACTGGCGAGCTGCGGCCAGAAAGAACGGCACGGGGTGGCTCTGTTCCTCGATGCGCCACTTCGCCGTGACCGCTGCGCTCTTCGGGGTTATCTTCGGCACCCACTACGCACAGGCGGCAGTCAACACAGAGCGAGATGCAAACGGACTCTATCAGGGTGGTCTTGGTCCTGGCGTGACACAAAAAGACTGGAGTGCGTGGAATAGCTACAACGGCTGCCGCCCGCTCGTCCCGATGGATGCCGGTCTCGACCTGGGCGATAGCTGCGGAGAGACTACCGTCAATATACTCAACGATGACGGCTCTACCTGGTATGCGGCCAAGGTCAACTCCTTCTTCGGCCTTAAAAACTCTTACGGTCATCTCTGGTATCATATGGATGATGAGTTCGTAAGGGCCAACGAAGATACGACAGTCACCCACCTTGTAGCACCTTCCATCTATGGTTCATGGACTGTCGGTAATGCCACAGGAATGATTGCCTACAGCACATCCATCAAAAAAGGCGAAGGCTGGGCAACCATGCTCTCCATGGACAACCTGGAGAATTTTCCAACGGCCGTCGGAGGCAGCCAGACTACCTACTGGTGTGCTTATTATTGGAATACGTCCGGCGCAACAAGCGGTTTCCGTCTCTGCCTTCGTGGTGGTAGTGTTAGCTTTGGTGGTCAATGCGGTCTTTCGACGCTC
>JAIJUV010000479.1 GCA_022732315.1 Prevotella sp. | reverse complement strand
GGCTATTACTTCCTGCTTGGTCATTCCCCGCTCCACGTTTCTTTTTCCTTTAGCCGAAGCCGAGAGGCATACGGCAAACATCAATATGGTTGTGGCGATAAGCGCCATCACTTCATTTCTTTTCATAAGCTAAACTGTTTTTTATAAGTTATTATATTGTTTTATGGTTGCAAAAGTACAGCTTTCTTTTGAAATAAAAAGAGGAGGATTCCCTAAAGTAGAAGGGAAAATCCCTATTCCCGATTTGCAGAGCCTAGTGGCAACATTCTTTGGTAGTACGACTATACACCCTTTAGTTGTATTGCTATATATCCATTGATCGTATGACTGTTCTATACTTCGAAAAAAAGAATGGTCTTAGTCCCACCACGTTTGTGCATAGTAGGCAAGTAACTTATGGTATAAGTACCATGCTTTCAACTGGTATAGTTCATGAGGATGCTCTATATACCAATCTTTAGCTTTTTGGTTATGTGATAATTTCAGATAGCGGTCAAGGTTTTTCATATTTACCTTTACCAAGCAATGGTACTTCACATTGTCGTCTTTCATTTTATAGAACTTTCCATCATCTATTGGTACAAACTCCATCTCTCCTTCATATTCGAAAAGATCAACATCGTGGTCAAACATAATGTCATGAAGCTTGATAGCGATTTTAAGCCAACGTACTATTGGTTCGTAAGTTTCCGTAGTGGCAATATGTCCGTGCTTGTAGTATTCAATCTGTTCCTCAATTTGTGTTCTCTGTAACCAGTAGAAATCTCCATATTCAAATGGGTACGTATGGAATGCTGCCTGTTTGATGAGTTGCCAGTGCTTTTTGCAACAGCACACTCTGAACCAACAGCAAATAGAACGATATTTGCTTGTAATATGGCAATACCACCAAATATCTATGTTTTCCCATAGTTTGGCAAGGCCTTTCTTCTCTTCCCTATCAATTAATTTTAAACTCATATCTCTATCCTCCAATTAAAACGCCACAAAGATACTAATTATATCTGAAAATGAGAAGAATAAAGCGAAAAAATCGATCTTTTATTTGTAAGTTTGTGATTTTTTGATTATCTTTACCGCCGAATAGGCTAAAGAGGGTGACAAATGAAGTCTCCTTATCTAAATAAAATAAGAAAATGAGAACAGCGAAGGAATTATTTGCAGAGCTAAATAGCTTTGATGAAAATAGAAGAATTGAGGCCAAGTCGGCATCGGCTGTTGGCAAGAGCATGATGGAAACGGTTTGTGCTTTTGCTAACGAGCCAGGTCTGTGCGGTGGTTATCTGCTTTTAGGAGCCAAGCGTACCGGAATGGCTGAAGACGGCAGACCTGTTTATGAGCCTGAGAATATAGAGAATACTGACAAGATTCAATCTGATTTTGTCGCTATGTGCAATTCGATGTTCAATGTCCGTATTCGCCCGATTATTAATGTGGAGGAATATTTGGGTAAGACCGTTATTGTTGTCAAAATCGAAGAGTTACCTGAGAGTCAGAAGCCTGCGTATTTTGCCAAGCGTGGTTTGCCTGAGGGGGCGTTTCGTCGTATAGGTCCT
>JAIJUV010000478.1 GCA_022732315.1 Prevotella sp. | reverse complement strand
CTGCGGGGCGGTCAGTGCCTCGTAGGTGTTGCCGCTTGCGTTGTAAGTCTTGATGGCGGTCGGGTTGCCGTTATCGGCGGACAGTCTCACAAGGCTCACAGTGGCACCGTCCACGCTTGTGAATCCCGTGCCGGGCTTCAGTTCGATTGTCACGCGTGCCGTGCGGTGGGTAAATCCAAGTGTCGGGTTGTTAAATTCCACTTTCCGGTTCTCAGCAGAGATGAAGTCGCTGTTCTGGAAGTCAGCCAATTTGCTCTGGTCTTCGGCCACCTTCACGGCAGGCATCTGTGTGATGTCGGCATTGTCGAAGGGCCACCATGCCGATACGGTAATCGGGTTGCGGCTGGTCCAGTAGTACGGGTCGTTCTCGCGTGATAGCGTGGCACTCTTGTATCCGTCTGCATCCGTAGCCGTTACGGTGTATTCCTTTACCGCATCGCCCATCTTGAGTGCCACGGAAGTGACGCCCTGCCAGTCGCCGTCCACGGAGGCACGGGTTGATGGGGCTGCCTGCGGCGTTGCTTCTACGGACAGTCCGGTGGCACGGATGACTACGGGGTATTCACCTTTGGACAGACGGTTATCGTCAGCCAGTTCGTCCTGTGTGCAGGCGCCCAGTAAAAGGGCGAGCGCTGCAAGTGCAAAAAATCTTATTTTCATTATATCTGTTAATCAGCTATATTCTCATTGTTGTTTCTTACCACGTTCCAAGATTCGATAGTACCACTCATATCTACAGTGCTTCGGGTCAGCTTCACGGTGGTGTAATTGTACAAATTACCGCCCTTGAGTTCTGAGTCCATTTTCCAGACGAACGGAGCATCATAACCATTGTCCAAGTCAAACTCAATTTCTCTGATCTTTGATGCCGTTGGAAGCAGGATGGCTTCGTATCTCTTACCGACTTGGACAGCTTTCATCTGGATGTTGGCAGGATTTCCATCGCCAGAGATTACGCCATCTGCCAGATTGAAGGTGGCTGTGGTATTCTGGTCTTTAATGGTGACTTTCAATTTATTGAGATCATCTTCCGTCAATCCATTACCTGGCTGAACATTCAGAATCAATCTACTCAACATATGGCTGAATCTCAGATCTACCTGTGGCGTAGCTTTGTTGCAGCCTGTAGTCTTGGCATACATGAAGTCGATAGCTTCCTGATTCGTCTGGTCGGCCACATTGAGTGCCACCTTGTAATCGCTGACCGTAGTATGTGGATAGTAAGAATAGAAGTCCACATCACCGTCAATAGGATAGTAAATGGTCTTACCTCCTGAAATTGGTGAAAAGGCAATACTTCCACTTGTCTGATAGCAAACATTGTCAACTCCCTCTTTGATTGCATCTGCCGAGAGAGCCTGTTTTGTACCAGTCATGAAGATACCAATCCTGTCACCATTAGCCCAGGCTAACCCCGAAGCACGGGTGTTTACGCTGATACCACCAGTAAACTGTACGGCTACCTTACCATTTGGTGTTGTAGAAGCTGTATCTTCTGTATTGCATGAAACCATTGCACCAGCCAAGAGTGCAAGTGCGAAAAACTTAATCATCTTTTTCA
>JAIJUV010000477.1 GCA_022732315.1 Prevotella sp. | reverse complement strand
TAAAGATACCAATGGTGATGAAATCTCTTGCCTTTAGTTTCTTTTCATTCATGAGAATGTCCTCCTAACCTTTTATTGTAGTTAGACTTCGCTAACCACAAAGAAGTATAACATACCTGCTTTCTGTACTTCTATCCCTATATCAGCATTTTAGCCCCATATAGCAACGAGTTTTCAACTTGACAAGCAATCAAAACAAGACGATAATAATTGTGACGATTTCATACTGCAAGAATACTTTAGAAGAAAAGGGGCGGTGTAATGGGTGAAGTATTAAATCAAATGCTTGAAAACTATTTGGTTTCATCGAATGTGCAGTTGCAAAAAGGGTCAGATAGCTTGTCATTTACAATCAATTCGGCAGAGGGCATCAGTAAAACAACCCTTTTTAATATTCTACCATACATGCACCTGATTTTCTTTGATATTCACGCTCGGTCTTTGCCGGGAGAAATCGCAGAAAATGCTGTGTATCACCCAATGCAATTTAATTATTGTGTAGGTGGCCGGATTGAGATGCTTTTGGATGATAATTCTTATATTTATCTCAAAGAAAAAGATTTTTGCATCAGCAGGCAGACCTCGCAAAGCGAATCTTATTTCCCTACGAAGTATTATCACGGTATCACCATGTATTTTGACCCTGATTTTTTCACAGAAGCCAACTCCAATATGGATAATCTTTTCAATTTGAACTTATCGCAACTGTCAGAAATCTATTTTGAAAAGAAGGATACATACATCGCAGAAGCCAGCAGCGAAATGGGTAAAATTCTTGAGCGGTTATGGCAGCTCTATGAAATACCATCTCCTTTCCACATGAAACTTTGTGTCTTAGAGTTGCTACATCTGCTATTAGATGCAAGAAATGTTGTCCAGGAAAAAACTCTCACCTTCTATACCAGCATACAAGTAGAAATTGCAAAAAAGGCAGAACAGATATTAACTGCTGATTTGAAACAGCATATTCCCATGAAGCAGATTGCACAGCAATTCGGCGTTAGTGAAACAAGCCTGAAAAACTATTTCCGTGGAGTGTATGGGAAAAATGTTTCTGATTATCTGCGCGATTTGCGTATGGGCATAGCAGAAAAGTTATTGACCGAAACCACGCTATCCATATCTGAAATCGCTGCACAAATTGGATATACAAAACAGGGTAAGTTTGCCGAGGTATTCCGTCAACAATTTCAGATGAACCCGCTGGAATATCGGCGCTCAAAAAAATTAAAAAATATTTAGGTAGGAGCCGAGAAATCTCTTTCGAGATAATGTCTCGGCTCCTGCCTGTGTTCAAAACTATGTATAAATCAATTCTTGAAAAATAACTTCCTCCGCCTGCGCTTTCAGCGTGTTCATCAGCCCCACCCAGCGCATGGGGTCACGGGCTTTCAGTTCCTCGGTGATGCCCGCCGCCTCCATCATACGGGGCAGCATGGCGTCCATCCGCTCCCGCGCCGCCCGGTCAATCTCCAACAGGTGCGGGTACAGCTTTTCGCTCAAAATCAAGCTGCTGTAAAGGCCGGGCCGGTGTTCCTTCAGGTAGCGTTGCCGCATACGGCCA
>JAIJUV010000476.1 GCA_022732315.1 Prevotella sp. | reverse complement strand
AAGAAAGTTCAATGTAGTGAATGCAGAAATTAAGGTATTCTCTGATTCTACCAAGCCGAACCAACTATTTTTGTATATAAATAGACAAACTATGGTTGAATGGTTTAAGGAACAGTGGAATAATATAAGGTTAAAAACACAGCGTCGTTTCAAACTTTAATATACTTTTTGCAAGAACAAAGAAGGCAGCTTACTTTTTTTGGGTAAACCGCCTCTTTGTTGTTGCTTTTACAATTGATATGTTAGAGATAGCATAACATTTCCAGAATGTTGTTTGTATCTAACATAGGATGTGTAAGTTGGTGTAACATTTTGTTTTAACCAATTGATTCCGTTAAGGTGAAAGATATTCGTGCCAGAAAGTTTGCATGTGAATTTCTTGATTTTATAGGAAATGGAAAAATCAATATCTCGCAATATCTTACTTCCGCTTGTATTCTCTATCTTGTTCCACTTGCCGGTAACAAAACTGGCGAACTTGTTCTTCGCAAATATGAGCTTTGCAGTTCCACCAAATTCCTTGTCACTAGAATCAATGTTTAAGTCGGTGACTTTGTTTGTCAACTTGTTGTACAAGCCATCAACCTCAACATTGAAAGGAATCTTAAAGCGTGAGACGAAACCTAAGTCTGTCTTTAAGTTCCCTATCAACATTTTACACGGAATGGAATTGTATGCAATTTCGTTTCGATTCCATAAAAATGTTGTGGTCAGTTTGGCATCAATAGGCAAGTTGCCCAATCCTTTGTTGGCATATAAAGTTGCATTTACGGTTTCCTTTTTTCCTCCATCCATATAATTTTGGCTGTGTAATAAACCGTCATTCTGATAGTTCAGCATTTCGGTGTTATCAGCCTTCTCATAAGTCAAATACATAAATATAATTGTTCTGCTATACAAACTATACAACTTATAAGCAATATTCATGTTCAGGGCGTTGTTGCCCAACCTTGAATATGAGGAAGCATCTGTGACCTCATCGTAGCTATTGATGACAGAAAGTCTCGAAAGTGCTTCAATATCGGTTGGCACATATTTGTAACTCAGTCCAAATGCAACAGAGTGTTGCTGACTGAAACGTAATTCTGTTGCAAAGGATGGCTCCCACTTGATTACAGACTTTGTCACTAGTCCATTGATGTTTGTGCTATTCCCATAATCAGAAAATCTAACACCAGCATCAAACCTAAAGAGACCTTTGTTCTTCATAAGTCCTCCATAAATCCCGAAATTGTGACTGTTCAAGTGTTCGCTATCTACATTTTGGTCTATCCATGAATCGGAGTTCTGACCAGACAATTCCCATTTCAAGTTGATTTTATGGAAAATAGGAAATACATAGCCTACAGCACCTGCCACATTTAGCTTCTTCAAATCTTTATCTATATAGTAAGAATCATCTGCCTGTTTGTATTCGTTAGGCAGTTCATAAGAGGAAAGAACATCCAAGTTTCTTTCTGATTTAGAAAAAGCGAAATCTACACTTCCATAAAGCAGGCCTTTGCCTATCAATGAATTTAAGTTTACCTGTTGTAATACATTAAATCCTTTGTTCTTGTCATTGTC
>JAIJUV010000101.1 GCA_022732315.1 Prevotella sp. | reverse complement strand
CGCTAGGAGCGGTTACCTCAACAGGCTTTCTCTTGGAAGCCTCTGAAACAGCTTCAAATCTTAAGTTGCTCATACCTTATATATTTTAAAATTTCTGATATTCTAATGTTTTATAATTTGTTGGAATGTTTATTTTCCCAGCCACTTGGCAATTCTCTCCATGGCTTCCTTGCAGTCCTCATGCTCGCCGAAGGCGGTGAGTCGGATGTAGCCTTCGCCTGATGGACCGAAGCCGACACCTGGGGTGCAGACTACGCTGGCGCCATAAAGCATCTCTTCGAAGAATTTCCAGCTTGGCGTGTTGTTTGGAGTCTTTACCCAGATATATGGGGCATTCTCGCCACCATAAACCTTCAAGCCGAGCTTCTGGAGCTCTGCTCTCATGAAGTGGGCATTCTCCATATAGTAGTTGATGGTTGCCTTCACCTGTTCCTTGCCCTCAGGGGTGTAGATGGCTTCGGCAGCACGCTGGCTGATATAGCTTGTACCATTGAACTTGGTGCACTGGCGGCGGTCCCAAATTGGATTCAATGCCACTTCCTCACCCGACAATGTCTTTGCTTTCAACTCCTTAGGGACGATGGTGTAACCGCAGCGCACACCGGTGAAACCGGCTGTCTTTGAATAGCTGTGGAATTCTATCGCCACCTTTCTTGCTCCACGAATCTCGTAGATAGAATGTGGAATTTCCGGGTCGGTGATGTATGCCTCGTAGGCAGCATCATAGAGGATGATGCTCTCGTTCTTGATAGCGTAGTTAACCCATTTTCTGAGTTCTTCCTTCGAGATGACCGTACCTGTTGGGTTGTTTGGATAGCAGAGATAAATCATATCCACACGGTGGTCTGGAATCTGAGGGATGAAGTCGTCGCTCTCATCACATGGCATGTAGGTTACGTTGCTCCACTTGCCGTTCTCAAAGACTCCCGCTCTGCCAATCATCACGTTAGAGTCGATGTAAACCGGATAGATCGGGTCGGTGACACCGATGTTGTTATCCCATCTCAAAATCTCCTGGATATTTCCTGTATCGCTCTTGGCTCCGTCGTTTACGAATACCTCGTTGGCGTCGAGATGGATGCCACGAGGCAGGAAGTCGTTCTTGATGATAGCCTCGCGGAGGAAGTCGTAACCTCGCTCCGGACCATAGCCACGGAAGGAAGCCTGTACTGCCATCTCATCCACTGCCTTGTGCATCGCCTTGATGACGGCAGGGCAGAGAGGCTGGGTTACGTCACCGATGCCCAGACTGATTACCCGCTGCTTAGGGTGGGCAATCTTGTAGGCTTTCACCTTCTTTGCGATGTCGGCAAACAAGTAATTGTTGGCCAACTTCAGAAAATGTTCATTAACTAATGCCATATTTTTGTTCTCCTTTTATTGCGGTCTCTTCAGATATCTCTTTTTCTGATGTATCTTCATCAACCTTATTATTATTTAAGTTTGCTCTTATTTATTCTGGAATCTCAATTTCTCCTTCAAAGGCGAAGGCGGCAGGTCCCGTCATGTATACATGGTCGTCTGCCTCGCTGTATTCAATGTGGAGCGTTCCGCCATCCATCACAATCTGGCTTTTTCTTGAAGCACGCTTGGTCAGGGCTGCGGCTACGGCTGTGGCACAAGCTCCTGTTCCACAAGCCATTGTAATTCCGCTTCCCCTTTCCCAAACTCGTGTTCTTATAATGTCAGAATCAGTAACCTGCGCGAATTCGATGTTGCAGCGCTGCGGAAAAGCCTGGTCTCTTTCCAGTATCTTGCCGTAATGGGCAATGTCGATGGAGTCGATGTCATCCACGAAGGTAACGAAATGCGGATTGCCCATGCAAACGTAAGTGCCTTCGAAGATTCTTCCGTCGGCTTCGAGTACTGAAGGACCGATAAACTGCTCTGGATTTTCCAATCTTGGTTTCAGCATATCCACTGTTACTGAATCCACAACTTTCTTGTTATCCTGAAGATGCAATTTCAAAATTTTGATGCCTGATAGCGTCTCCAGTCGGATTGTTTCCTTTCGGGTCAGTCCTTTTTCATAAAGATACTTTCCGATGCATCGGCTAGCGTTGCCGCACATCATTGCTTCAGAACCATCGGCGTTGAAGATGCGCATCGAGTAGTCTGCTCTTCTGCCATCCTGCGGTTTTCCGATGAGAACCAGTCCATCGCTTCCAATGCCTGTGTGGTAAGCACTCCAGGCTATGGCTGCCTTTTCTGGGTCGGGTATGTCGTACAGCTGGGTATCTACATAGATGTAGTCGTTACCCGCTCCCTGCATTTTTGTGAAATGAACTGTTTCTTTCATTTTGCGTTGTCCTTTAAGTTTGAATACTCTTCTTCTATCTCTCACGTCTTATCTCTTCTATCTTGAGATTCGACTTTTTTCCGGTCTTGCCTCTTTCGAGACTTGACTTTTTGATAGTCTTTCGAATGTTTCGATGACTATTTGTTTGATTTCGGTTGCAAAGGTACGACTATTTGCTGAGATATGCAAGAAAAGATATACATAAAATGATGGTTATTTTTTAGTTTCTTACAATTTGTAATGCAGAAAAGCTGGGTGGGTTACAAATTGTAAGCAGAATATAGGATAGCCGGATAAATTTATAATATCAGTAGAAAAGTAGAAACGAAATGCTTTTAATATCTTTGAAATTCTGACAAAATGTATTAATTTTGCAGCCGAAAACGAACAATATGTAAATGAATGGCTTGATTTGAGTGACAATCAATGAAAGCCGGTTTTTCGTTGGAGACAATCAATAAAAGTATTAACACATTATTAATTATTAAAGGATTATGAAGAAGATTGAGGCAATTATCCGCAAGTCTAGATTCGAGGATGTCAAGAAGGCGCTTTTGGCTGCCGACATCGAGTGGTTCTCTTATTATAATGTAAGGGGTGAGGGAAAGATGCGCCAGGCTCGCATTTATCGTGGTGTGATGTACGATACCAGCAGCATTGAGCGTGTGCTTCTGAACATCGTGGTTCGCGACAAGAACGTGGAGCCAACCATCGCAGCCATCCAGGGGGCTGCCCAGACAGGCGAGGTAGGAGATGGCAGAATCTTCGTGATTCCGGTGCTGGATACCGTTAGAATCAGAACCGGCGAGCGAGGCGACATCGCATTATATAACGCTGAGAAAGAGGAATAAAGATACTTTGAATTTTGAGGTTTGAACATTGAACTTTATGATTGGTATTGAAGTTTATATTTGAGAGGCTATATTATAATATTGTATTCTAATTTAACTATAAGATATTTTTATGAGCAGTTTATTATTGACGACACTTGATACGGGTAACACAGCGTGGATGATCATGGCCACCATCTTGGTGCTCTTGATGTCAATCCCAGGTATAGCACTTTTTTATGGCGGTCTGGTGCGCCAGAAGAATATCCTGAGCATTCTGATGCAGACGGTATTCATCGTGGCAGTGGTCAGTTTGATATGGGTAGCCTTCGGATATTCCTGGGCATTCTCCACAGAATATGCCGAAACGGGCAATCCTCTGGCTTGCATCATCGGCGGTTTCGACAAATGTTTCCTCCACGGCATCGGTTTGGATGCCATCATGCCAACGGGCATTCCTGAACTCACCTTCGTGATGTTCCAGTGCATGTTTGCCCTCATTACTCCAGCCCTGATTCTCGGTGCCTTTGCCGAGCGTGTCAAGTTCAGTGGTTATGTACTTTTCACCGTTCTCTGGGTTATCATCGCCTATCTTCCTATGGCCCACTGGGTATGGGGCGGCGGTTTCCTGCAACAGATGGGAGCCATCGACTTTGCGGGTGGTACCGTGGTACATATCAATGCCGGTGTAGCTGCTCTGGTCATGGCACTCTGTGTAGGCAAGCGTGATGATTACCGTGCGGGTCATCCAATCACTCCTCATAATATCACCTTCGTGTTCATGGGAATGTCGTTCCTCTGGTTGGGATGGTTCGGCTTCAATGCCGGTAGCGGATTAGCAGCCGATGGTCTGGCAGCCAATGCCTTCCTCGTAACCCATATCGCCACAGCTGCAGCAGCCACCACCTGGATGCTCATCGACTGGATTGTCAACAAGAAGCCAACCACGGTGGGTGCTTGTACCGGCGCCGTAGCCGGATTGGTAGCCATCACTCCAGCAGCCGGCAGTACCGATATTTTGGGTGCTTTCTGCATCGGAATCATTTCTACCATCGTCTGCTTCTTCATGGTAGCCGTAGTGAAGGAGAAGTTCAAGTATGATGATGCCCTCGATGCCTTTGGTGTTCATGGTATGGGTGGTATTCTGGGATCTGTCCTCACCGGTGTTTTCGCCACAAGATATGTAACAGGAGCCGAAGGCGTGCAGGGTGCCCTCTATGGCGACTGGCATCAGCTTTGGATTCAGGTGGTAGCCACCGTGGTAAGCATCATCTACAGCATCGTAGTTACCTATATTATCTTCAAGGTAGTAGATAAGAGTGTAGGTGTACGTGTTGACAAGCGAGTAGAGGAGGAAGGTCTCGACATCTACGAGCATGGTGAGAGTGCTTATAGCAACTAAAAGACATTTATTGAGAATAGTATGGGAATGGGCAAGAAAGTATCATATTTTCTTGCCCATATTTCTCCTTCTCTACTTACTTATTATGGATATAGCCACCTGCTATTATCGTTTATATTCTTTTGAAGAAGCCTTCGTATTCATCGTCCAAGATTTTCCAAATGCCATTTTTGCGACTACCTTCTCTTACAATTAGGTTTTGGTCGGAAAGTTGCTTGAGGTATCGTTGCACTTGTCGCAAAGAAATCCCCATGTTCTCTGACATTTGCGCAGCACTGATTTGGGGCATCTGCGAAATCAACTTATAAATTTGCCGTTGTGCTTTAACAAATTCTTTTGTAGTATTTGCTTTTTCTTTTACGACATCTTTTACGACATCTTTTACGACATCATCCGTCTCTTTTACGACATGAAGGTTGTCTTTTACGACATCCTCCCCATAATTGAGGTTCCATAGAGTAACATGAAATTCTGTTGCATTGGAACTAAACTCTGGTGCGTGATAATTTTCCAACTTTTCAAAACGCTTATACTCACCAATTATCTTTTTCATGCCACTACCTCTACGCTCCATCAGTTTCAAGCGATGAAAGAAATCTGCCAATAAAGGATTGCGACGTTTCGATGGCACAGTCAGAGGATTAAGTTGTTGTATCAATCGTCCATCAAACATGCCACCAGGGGAATACACTTCCATGCGGTCGTCATACATATCTATGTGTATCTCACTGCCAAGTTCCATATAATCTCTATGAATGATGGCATTACATATCACTTCGGTTACGGCACGCTCAGGATAATCTGGCAGTTCTTCTCGATACTCAGCTTCTTTCCACCATCTTCTGTGAGAGTTGTTTCTCACAAAAGCAACTGCATCTTGCAATTGACTGATGACACTACCTTCCAATTCGGCATCATCCAAAGCCTCCCCCAAACCACTCGTCATGTCAAGTCCATTCCAACGTGTGCAGAAGATACGAGAATGGCGTATAGGGGAATCATCTGCCAATAATGCACCGGCATTGGTTAGTTTCCCGTCAATGTCAACTATTCCCCATGAAACGAAATCACTATCATCAAACGATTGGTTCAATCGCTTAAAATGAACAGATTTGAGTTTGGAGAAAGACATATCCTCAAACTTGTATGGTGATGGGATAGCATCAAACGAACGACCAGCACCTCTCATAACAAGGTTCTTCAATTGAAGTCTGTCAGCTACCACTGACTCGTTACCGACTCTCACAAATGCCAATCGTTGTTTGTCACCTATATAATAATATGGTGTCTCTTGTCCTTTATAGACATGAAGCAGCACAAGCTTCTTGCCGTCCACCTCCTTAAATTCGAGGTTGACGGCAGGTATAGGGTCAAGTTTGGTCTTTATCTCCTCACTTATTCTCTCTGCATCACTTTCTGCATCAGCAAGTCCTACCACTTGGTCGTCGTCACTGATACCAAACACCAATGTTCCGCCCTCACCATTGGCAAAGGCTGAAACACTTTTTAGCCAGCTCTTAGGTCTCTTGACTTCGAGTTGTTGCTTCTTATCGTAGGTGGTTGTTTCGCCTATTAACTCATTTATGTTCATTTTAAATTCTTTTCTTGTTATTATTACGATAAATCCTCATGTGCCATTTTAGACCTTATTCTTGTCTTTTGTTCTTTCATGAGTACACCACAAAAACTCAACCAATGTTATTGAACTGCCCACAGCTAATTTGGCATGACGTTCTTCTAACCCTTTATATGAAGCAGCACGTCCATGTCCGCTTCCATATGAATTTCTCAAAGTAGCCATTCCTTCAGCTATTGCTCTTAGATTTTATATCCATTCTTAGGAAGGTTATGTTGCGGAAATTTTATTTCTTTATCACCTTCAGAACCTGGTCGGCAAGGCTTCTCATTCCCTTGATAGTTGGGTGACCGTTCTTCTTGTCTATGTCATGAAGGGCGATGACCGGAACCTGATAGGTCTTGCAGATCTTTTTTACTGACTCGTTGATTTCATCCTTCAGCTCAGAATTTAGAATGAAGTAGATATCTACATTCGGATGGCGCTGACGGAGATCGGAAAGCAACTTCGCCAGGGCAGGACGGAAACAGTAGAGGTCGGCACGCTTCCAGTTGCTGTACTGGTAATTGCCGATAGGGGCATTTGCCCAACTGTCGTTCGTTCCGCCGCAAATCAAGATGATGTCCGGATTGCCCAGCAGGGTAGTGCGGTTGATGAATGAACGGTCACTGTAATCCTCATCGCGATAGCCGGTGTTGCAGATGGTGGAACCGGAATAGGAATTGATGTTGCCCATCTTGTAACCACCTTCCTTGATAACCTGCCACCACCAGGTTTGTTCCACCTTGTTGACATCGGTTACTTTTTGAACCGCAGTGGTGTACCAGGTGGCATATCCCTTTGGAATGAAACCCTCGAATGTTGAATACGAGTCGCCGAGAACGGCAACGGTCTGCTTTACCTGTGCCAGCAGAGGCATCAGAGCGAACATAAAGAGGCAGACGATAACTGATAATCTTTTCATGACGTTTATTTGTTTATAGTTTGATTTTTTTTATATGATCCTCTTTTTGGGATAGAGTCTGAAACCCGATTGCAAAGATACAATATTATTTATGGATATACAAATGTTTTGGGCAATAATTTTATATGAAATTTTCCTATGGATTCCTATATATAATAATGTGTAATCCCCGTTTCTCCTTAAATTTTCTAGTTCTTCCTATATTCAAGTGCTTTTTTATGTTAAATCTATCTGCTGTTTAGTGACAATATTAGATATTCTTATTATATTTGTCAACAAATTAAAGAGCTAACAATTATGACTAATGACTCATTTTCAATAAGATTGCGGGAAGCGCGACAGATGATGGGACTCAGTATGGATAAACTCGTAGAGCGAACCAACGGAGCCATCACCAAGCAGAGCATCTCCCGATATGAGAAAGGCATCATGCGCCCCAAGCGTGATGCCCTGCAAGCCATAGCCAAAGCCCTCAATATCAGCGAGGCATATTTCGATGGTACCAATATCAAGATAGATGTTCCGATGCTCCGTACCACCTCCAATGGGAACGTATCCGAAGACGAGTTGCAAGCCCTGGAAGCAAAACTCTCGTTTTGGGTGGAGCAGTATCTTGCCAAGGAGAAAGAAGCGGGTTTTCCTACCCAGTTCAAGAATCCGATAAAAGGCACCAAGGTATCAACGCTGGAAGATGCCATCCAGTCATCCAGTCTTCTTCGTGAAAAGTGGCATTGCGGTGATGGTCCCATCGCCAGCATTCTGAGACTCTTGGAAAGAAAAGGCATCATGATACTTGCTGCTACTCTCCCGGATTATGTTTTCGGAATGAGTACCTGGGCAGATAAGAAGCATCCGCTGATGATTCTCGATTTTAATCCGGATAAGAGTAGTGTGGAGAAACTTCGTTTCACGGCAGTTCATGAGTTAGCCCATCTTCTTCTCCTCTTCCCGGAAGACAGTCCGTTGAAACTGGAGAAGCGCTGTGATCTCTTTGCCAGTTTCTTCCTTCTTCCCAAGTTGGCGCTTATTGAAGAGTTGGGTTCCAGGAAACGAGAGTTGATAACGCTGGAAGAGATGATAGACATCAAGGAACTGTATGGCGCCTCTCTCGCCGCTTCCATCATTGCCGCCAGAGATTACGGCATTATCACCACCGAGTATAAACGGGCATGGTATGCCGAGCATATAGAGCCTAATCCTCGTGAAATAGGTAATGGCCACTATGCATTTCCTGAGACATTGGGAAGGGAGAAGAGAGTCAATTCAATCATCAAAAGTATGGAGGAATAGAATATGCAGAATGAAAGTCAAAATATAGAATATAAGGAATCATGGGGGACGTGGTTTCAAGAAGATTGCCGAGGAGTTTGAACGTGCCAGCTTGCCATTGCCAACGATAGAAGAAAATGGAGGTGGCGTGATGGCGATTGTTCAGCGCAAGACGATAGACGAAGTTATCGCAGAGCGTGATGGGAATGTCGGTGTAAATGTCGGTGTAAATGTCGGTGTAAATGTCGGTGTAAATTCGAGAGAAATATCCGATGTGAAACTAACAGAACGACAGACTATTATGGTGTCTGTTATTAAGTCAAATCCTATGGTGACAGCTAAGCAAATGTCTGAAACATTGTCGGTGACAGTAAGAACTATAGAAAGAGATTTGGCGTTAATGCAAAAAGCAGGTATCATAAGACACGAAGGAGGTGATAAAACTGGTGTTTGGGTGATACTCGAACAAGGAAATACTAATTCTTAATAGTGTTAGATATGAAGCAAAATAATAATGAACAAATCGTCTTCGATATGTTCGAAGAGGTTGCAACCGAAAGCATCGCTGA
>JAIJUV010000100.1 GCA_022732315.1 Prevotella sp. | reverse complement strand
CCATCCATGAAGCAGTGAACGTATGTCTCCTTCAAACCATATTCCTTACCAATCTCAATCAACTTGAAGAGGTGATCCAAAGAAGAGTGAACACCACCGGTAGAAGTCAAGCCCATCAAGTGGAGCTTCTTACCTGTCTTCTGAGCATAGCTGTAAGCGTTGATGATCTCCTGATTCTTCAAGATGTCACCGCTCTCGCAAGCCTTGTTGATCTTAACGAGGTCCTGATATACCACACGACCAGCACCGATGTTGAGGTGACCTACCTCAGAGTTACCCATCTGACCGTTAGGAAGACCAACGTCCTCGCCACAAGTCTGGAGAGTAGAATGTGCTGAAACTGCTGTCAAATAATCGAGATAAGGAGTTGGAGTCTTGAAGATAACATCACCCTTATCATGCTTACCGATTCCCCATCCGTCGAGAATCATTAAAAGAGCTTTTTTTGCCATAATTACATAAAATGATTTAAATTCGAATTTCGACTGCAAAAGTACATAAAAAAGGGCGAATTGCAAAACAATTCACCCTATATTTAATTATATTTATCATGCTTCAGGGCAACACCAAAGCCCTTTTTCGGAAAAGTGTAGTTTTATATAGTCGAAATCATCAGAAAAGTGTATTTTTCTAGTGCCATTTTATAGGAAAAGTGTATTTTTATTTGGTTATTTCATAGGAAAAGTGTATTTTTGCAGTGCTAATTTTAAAGGAAAAGTGTGATTATGCTGTACAGAAAGATAGAAAAATATATCGTAAACCACTTACAATCAAGGTCTGACAAGATTTTGGTTATTGACGGAGCACGCCAAATAGGCAAGTCGTATATCATTAGAGAAGTAGGAAAGAAATTTTTTCCCAACTTTATTGAGATAAATATGGAGACAGACAAGGTGGGAGACAGAACCTTTGCTGATGCCAAGACGGTAGACGACTTTTATATGGCTTTGAGCATTGTGGCAGGTGATAGGATGAAAGAAAAAAACAACACATTGGTGTTTATCGATGAGATTCAAGCCTACGACCATCTGCTTACTCTGCTCAAGTTCTTGCGCGAAGACAATAAGTTCACTTACATTTGCAGCGGTTCACTCTTGGGAGTAACGCTCAAGACCACCTCTTCCATCCCTTTAGGCAGCATAGAAATCAAGCACATGTATCCTCTGGATTTCGAGGAATTTCTGATTGCCAATGGAGTGGGACAACTTGTACTTGACACGATGCGCAAGAAGTTTGCCGAGCGTAGCAGCATGCCTGAAGCTATTCATAACAAGTTGCTGGATCTCTTCAAGAAGTATCTCTTGGTGGGAGGTTTACCAGATGCAGTCAATGAATTCGTTGCAACTAAGAACATCACCGCCATCCGAAAAATACAAGATAATATCCATCACCTGTATGGGGTGGATGCGGCTAGATATGAGGAGATACACAATCGCTTGAAGATTCAGCGCATCTATGGCATGGTGCCTTCCAATCTTGAAAACAAGAAGAAGCGCATTGTGGCTAAAAACATCGAGAACAAGCAGGGCAAGCGTATGAGTGATTATCTGGAGGAGTTTGATTACCTCATCTCTTCCGGTATCACGCTAGAGGTAAAAGCCATCAGCAAGCCTAGCTTCCCATTGATAGAGAATAGTGGCAAGAATCTGCTCAAACTCTATATGAATGATGTGGGCATCCTGACCAATATATTCTTTGGCACTAACATCAAGGCAGTGCTGGATGACATCGCCAGCATCAACCTTGGTTCTGTGTATGAGACGGTAGTGGCGCAGGAGCTGAAAGCCCATGGCTTCAACCTTTATTATTATGACAACAAGAAAATTGGTGAGGTAGATTACTTGATAGATGACCGTCCTCATCTTTCCGTTCTGCCGATAGAAGTGAAGTCCGGCAAGGACTATCAAGTGCATAGTGCCCTAGACAAGTTCTTGAAGATTAAGGAATACAACATCCATGAAGCCTTCGTCCTCTCCAATGCCCAACAGGTGGAAGTGAAGGACGGCATTACTTATCTCCCTATATATTATATAATGTGTATAGAGGCAGAAGATTCTGATAAAGACATATATTTATAAGAGAACTGATACACATACTATAAAAGTAAAGCAAATATCATAGGTTCTTTAGGGATTTTGAGTTTTTAGTTCATTTTTATTTGGAACATAACATTATTTTTTGTATCTTTGCAACTGATAATATCTTGTTATTATCCCAATGATTATGCAAGAAACGAATAATATATTAGCAATATTAGATAACTACCTCCACGACAATCCTGATGAGATTGCAAAGGAGATGGCAAACGACTTTAGAAAACGAAGAATAGAGAAGAATCTGACACGTGAGCAAGTGGCAGACAAATCGGGCGTTGCCGTCAGCAACATCACCAGATTCGAGCAAAAGGGCCTCATCTCCCTCAAGAATCTGATAGGTATCGCCATAGCTTTGGAATACACCTCAGAAATCAAGAACGTCTTCTCGCAACCCAAGTACTCCACCATGGAGGAGTTGCAACAGATAAAAAGAAACGCTAACAAGAAAAAGGCTTACAGACAATGAAACATATAGAATCTTTAGCCGTGAAATATCACCAGGAGAAAGTCGGCACTCTGTCATTGAGTGCCGATGGAAAGGTATGCACCTTCGAATATGACAATCAGTGGTTGGCATCTGGCTTTAGTATATCTCCACTGGAATTGCCACTGAAGCCCGGTCTTTTCATTGCCAAAGCCACCCCTTTCAACGGGAACTTTGGCATCTTCGAAGACAGCCTTCCCGATGGATATGGTAGATACCTATTGCATAAAGCCTTGCTAAAAGAGGGTATCAACGACTTTGAGCTATCTGCTATCGACCGACTGAGCATCGTAGGCAATGGAGGTATGGGCGCATTGACCTACGAACCTATAACTTCTATCCAGACAGGACACGAGATAGAGGACTTTGACCTTTTACAAGCAAAAGCCTTGGAAGTACTGAAGGAGCAACAGGATAATGACGCAGGATTGCTATTATATAATAGTGGTAATAGTGGCGGTTGTCGCCCGAAAGCCATTTTTACAAATGAGGATGGTCATTGGCTGGTCAAGTTTCGCCATACCTATGACCCTCAAGATATGGGAAAGCAAGAGTATCATTATAATGAGATAGCCAAGCAATGTGGTATCCAAGTACCCGACTTCAAGCTGGTAAATGACAAGTATTTTGCCTGCCGTCGCTTCGACATTTCTCCAACAGGCGAACGTATTCACGTAGCCACAGCTGGAGCCTTGCTCAACATTTCCCTTTCCAACCCCATTCTCGATTATCTCAACCTTTTGGCGCTTACAGGTTATCTTACCCAGAGCCAGGAGGATGTGGAAGAGATGTTCCGCCGCATGGTTTTCAATTATATAATGGACAACAAGGACGACCACTGCAAGAACTTCTCTTTCTTGGTTCAGAAAGAGAGCGATGGCAAATGGCACTGGCATTTAGCCCCAGCCTACGACCTCACCCATTGCACCGAGGGATATAATGGTGAACACGCAACATCTGTAAATGGAACTGGCCATCCGACTTTAGAGGATATGATTGCCGTTGGTGTAAAGAATAAAATGAAGGAAAAGAGATGCCGAGAAATC
Source organism: Prevotella sp. (assembly GCA_022732315.1). Next base: position 5,315 of record JAIJUV010000100.1, on the reverse strand, counting down.
TACAAAGAGATATCATTACATATTAATTGTGGTGAAAGATAGCGTGATTTTACCAAAAACTGGCGATAGTGGTGCTAAAACTATGTTTTTTTAAGAGATTTAGCACCACTATCGCCACTTTTTAGCTTTTTATACGGTTCTTAGGACAGAAATAAATCGCTTAGTACAACTTTACCTTGAATGCTTGATGAATATTTATTCTGCTTAATGCCACCGGCTGCAACAAGGGTGAGACGTAGTGTCTTGTTCGTTCCTGTAACATCACGAAAAAGATTACGACGTTCTCGCATCCATTCTACATAGTCTTTCTTCAGTTCATATGGACCGATGCTATATTTCATTTCGCACAAATCTATGGATTTATCGCCCCTGTCTATCACTAAATCTATTTGTGCTCCTTGGTTTGCATTCTTGTATGTCCATGAGCATACATTGCAAGCTATGCCACTGATGCCCAAAGCATGTTTGATTTGGTTGATGTGTAAAATACAGACTTGTTCAAACGCATATCCAGACCATGCATTGCGTTTCCCTTCAGGCATATTGCTCCATGCATGCTCATCCAAGCCATGGTTATTCTTGACAAATCGGAGATAGAAAAGCGTAAACATATCAGATAGCTGATAAAGCATCCCTTTTTCTTTTTTCCCAAAGGCTTGGTAAGAACGCAAAAAATCACATTTCTTGAGATTATCTAATACTTCTGATAGCTTTCCGTTGTTGCTGGTTTTCATTGTTTGTACCAGTTCTTCTCTAGTCATTCCTTTCAGTTTGATAGCCAAAGTTTCTACCACTTTTCTATATAAATTGGCATCATTAAATAGGGAACTGAACAAAAAGTCGTACTCTGAAGCTAATATAGGATCTTGACCAAAGAACAATTCGTCAATATTTTGTGCAAGACTGTAAGCGGGATTCAATAGAGATAGATAAAATGGTGTTCCCCCCAATATCATATAGGTATCTAATATCTCTTGACGTTCCCATTCTATATTAATGCTTTGTAAATATTCCTCAGTTTCTTCAAGACAGAAAGGAGCCAAGCGGATAGGACGAGTCACTCTATTGTGCAACCCACCTTTATCCCCTAGTAGCTTATTGGTCATCCATGTCGTAGCACTACCGCAGACAATCAGTTTCAGCCCATTACGAGTTGAAGCCCAACTGTTCCAAAACATTTCAAGGGCACGCAGAAAGTTAGACTTTTGGGTGTCTAACCATGGCAATTCGTCTATGAAGATAATGATTTTTTCTTGCTCTGCTTTGGTCTCCAAAAAATCCTGAAGTTGGTAGAAAGCTTCAAACCAGTCTTTTGGGCGAGTTCTTTTAACTCCACTATATCTTCGTAGTTTTTCTTGCCAATCTTTCAGTTGTTCTGCCTTAGATATTTTGTAGATACCAGTTGTATAGAAATCAAAAGAATCATGGAAAAATTGTTTCACTAGGAAAGTCTTTCCAATGCGCCTACGTCCATAGATGGCGATAAACTCAGCTCTAGGTGTTTCAACACAAGCGTTCAATATGTCTTGCTCATGCTTCCTTCCTATTATGTTTTTGCTATATTCCATACTCATTCTATTTTTTTGCAAAAATACTAAAAAAAACGGAAAAAGTGGCGATAGTGGTGCTAAAACTATGTTTTTTTAAGAGATTTAGCACCACTATCGCCACTTTTTGGCAGAAAAGCCATCATTTTATATGGCTAATATTACAGCAACCCCCAGTGCGCCATTCTGTTGGTGTTTTGCCAGTCTTCTCTTTAAAGATGCGATAGAGATAGGTGCGAGCGGAGAAGCCGCACTCGGCTGAGATAAGGTCGTTGCTATATTGGGGGAACTGGCGCATCATCGTCTTTGCTGCCTCAAAACGGATGTTGGCAAGCCAGATTCTGAAGGTGGTATCAAGACACTTGTCGAAGTATTGCGTCAGCTCCGCCCTGGTGATGCCTATGCTGTCCGATAGGGTGAGCATGTTGACGGCGGTGTCTTTATAGCCATTGCCGAGACACCACTGTTGCAGTTTCTCTTCAATGATGGCTTTTTGCTCGTCGGTGAGAGACGGCTCTGAAGATTGATTGCCACCTTCAGTGGTTGCATCAGCCGACAGTTCGGCTTCGGAAGAGGTTACAGAAGATGCCCCCCCCATTTCTGGTTTCTGCATATCTCTGGGCTACGATTCGCTCAGCTTCATCATCAAGAAGCGACTCGGTAGGCACATAGTTGGTGCCCAGGGAGATGAAGGTGAGGGTGAAGAAGAGCAGGGCGCAGAGCACCATGGGACCTAGTATTATTAATAAGGTGGTGGAAAGGATGGCGAAGGGCATCACAAGAGCGGCAAGGCAGAGGAGGATGAGGCTCACTCGGGAGTATCTCAAGTAGGGCTGGATGTCGTTGGCAGCCATCCTCTCCAGCATCTTTTTGCGCTTCTTCATCTCGCGGCTAATCATTACCACGTCATAGACTACGCTGGCTGCATAGAAGAGGAGCATCACGTAGAGCCACCAGCCGATGTGCTGGCTGCCGCTATGCAGATAGCCGATGGCGCAGGTGAGGTAGATGGCGGTGCAGAGCACCGTACTCACGATGACCATGTGACGGCGACGGGGTTGGGTGGTCTCGATATTGTAGATGCCATAGGCGATAAGGGCGAAGCTTGGGGTATAGATCAGCATGTTGACGATGGCTCCGAGGTCATCGGCCGAAGCCCTGATTCCACCCTGTATCTGTGCGAGATACTGAAAGGCGAGCATGAAGAAAGCTATAACGATGAGCCAGCGAGAGTGCTCGTATCGCTTGTTCTCCCATTTTACGTACAAACGGCTCATCACCAGCAGGGCTGCATTAATCACCATGAAGATGAGGCAGCCAAATTGAAGCAGGTATAATGTGTTCATTGTTTCTATTCAATATTACTATTCAATGTTTCTATTCTTTATTTTGCTGCAAAGGTACGTTTTTTATTCGACAATGCCAACAAGGGGGAGGATTTTTTCAACGTTTAGTTTTAACTTTTATCACGATGAAAGGGTCTACACACCCTTTTGTCGAGGTGTATAGACCCTTGGAACAACCGCAAAATGTAGGGTTGTAAAATATGCCTGCTACTCTATTGAGTAATTCGGCTTTTATTAAACACTATACTATGCAGGATCACAATCTTCATCAGTGAAATAGATCTTATCATAGTTTTTGGGTGGATAATTCTCTAACCCAGCTAAAAGCGTAGTAGAAGTTTCCAACTCAACTACAACCATTGATGGTTTCTGATATTTCTTTTTCATACTTATTATATTTTTCATTTTACATATTTCTTTCCATTCTTGATATAGATACCCTGGGTAGGTTCCTTGCTGAGCTTGCGACCTTGCAAGTCATATATGCCAGCTTTTGCAATGTTATTTGCCTCGTTACTGGTTATCACTTGCACGTCTTTTATGCCAGTAGTCGAACCCTCGCCAATCATATCAATTCGAATAATGCGCGACTTCGTATTCTGAGGCAAACTGGAGCCATTGCGATCACTTACCGTGAGATACCAACGTTGTGCTCCAAGAGTCGTTTCAGATTTGAGTGGTGCTATGCGACCTTGTTTGTCAAGAGCATATACTGTGACAGATGGGTCATCTTGTCCTAATCCACTTTGTGGTGTGTAGATGCCGATGAAGTCATACTTGCGAGTCATACTCATACAATCGTATTTCTTCGATTCTGCCTTATGCAATTTGGCATTACTGATGGTGATGGTCTTGCTTCCACTGTCACTGCCGCTTGTTCTTGCCACGTATGGCATGTTGGCATCGAACTCTCCAGAAGTGGCTTTCTTCACTTCGAGCACCGTCTCATAGCCACTGCCATCTTCCTTTTCATACTCATGGAAGTTATTGATGCTTGCCACGGTGATGCCGTTGTCGGTCCAATCTGTAGCTTTAGCCTCGAAAGGAACATATACAGCCTGCCATTGGTCTGCGCCGAGATAGTTGCGGGTGTACACAACCTTGGCTGCGGTAAAGTCGACAGGGCTGTTATAAGCTGCGTTATCGGCAATTGTGACAGTTTCTTCTGTGCTATAACTTCCATCTGGATTCACGGTAAGTTTGATATTCCTGCCATCTTCTTCACAAAATCTGTTGATGTATTTTGCGCTCTCATTGTTTTCTTTACAGTTTACGCATACATCCCCATAGAGTCCATTGGCATCTGGCTGATCTGCTATCTTGAATTCGTGTGGAATAGCTCCATCATCACCAAAAATGCTATTATCATTGGTATAAACATCAGTTTTCTTGTTGCATGTCATACCATGATAGACTGTATTCTCACCAGTAGTTTTCAAGACAGGATACTCATCGCCATTCTCGCCCAACTTCTGATACCAAGACAAGTTACTTCCTTCTGCAGGGGTAGATGTAGAGCCATTCAGCAGCCATGCCACCTCGCCACTCTTTATCTGCTGCTTGGTGAATGCCTTGACCACGTCAGCTTCTTCCTTTCCGTCTTCGAAGGTCAGACTTCCTTCACCAACTATTTTGATGTTTTCAGATGAGTTGTTCAGCAATGCCTCCTTGTTGTAAGCTATAATGCCCTTTGCGGTTAGTATACCATCTACACAACCTATAATGATTCCTGAACCATTTGCATACGTCACATCTCCATAACTGAACACATTCTGGATACTGCTTTTACTCGACATTAATCCTGCTATGCCACCGGCATTCCAACCTGTGCTTGTAATCTTGCCATAGTTGGCGCAATCTTCGATACTTGTTCCATAAGCATAACCTATGATTCCACCAATATTTTCACCACTACCATCGTTTTCTACGGTTCCATAATTGGTGCAGCGCTTGATGTTTCTTTCATAGCTAGAACCTGCAATTCCGCCAACACTTCCTGTGCCCTTCACGCTGGAGAGGTTCTCGCAGTTTTCGAGATTTATTTTGGCACTTCCAACGATACCGCCAGTATCTTCTTGTCCTATTACAGTACAATTCTCTGTGGTTTTAATGCCCTTTATATGTGCTGGAGAATTCGTGGATGCGTATGCATATCCTGCCAAGATACCAGTGTAATATGTCTTCGTGTTTGTTGTGCTCACATTCTCCACCTTGGCATAATCAAAGGTAAGGTTTTGGATAGTCGCACCCCTAGTAAAGCCGAAAAGCCCCACATAGTTTTGTGCTGTTTTGATATAGAGATTGGAGATGGTGTGTCCCTGACCGTCCATATTTCCATTCCACCGAATATTGTCATTGCCTATTGGAAGCCAACTCAAGAGTTCCTTGCCGTCTTCAGCCGCATGGCAGTAGTTCTTGAGGT